>JAIXTA010000083.1 GCA_027484405.1 Burkholderiales bacterium | reverse complement strand
GAGACGCCCGCTGCACATTGCCGAAGTGGTCGTCGTCTCGAATATCCAGCCCGCTGAAGTCGATCCATTGCGCCGGGTAGCCCACCTGGATGTCGATCCTGCCGAGCTTTTCCAACGCCGCCTTGCGCGTGGGCTCATCCAGCCAGGCATTGGTGCGAAGCCGCGCGGCGAACTCCTCCTTGATGTGTTGAACCATCTCGCTGATCTCGCGGCGCGTCGAATCGGGAAAGTTCGCCTGCACGTAGAGCTGCGAGAGCGGGTGATACAGCAGCGCACCAATCTGTTGAGCCACCTGGCGATCCGCCTCCGGTGCCCTGGCAAGCCCCCTGCGCTTGCGTGAGAACTCCTGCTCGAGCGCGCGGTAGGGGTTTCCGAGCTCTGCTGCCCGACCAGCCAACGCAAACCAGCGCAGCAGTGCCTTGATGTCTCCGGGCGACTGCTCGCTGAGCATCGCCTGCAGCGATTTCATGGCGTTGACGTCGACGACTTGAACCCTGGCCGGGGCGGGGATTCCCAATGCAGTGATAAACGCAGTCAGGTCCAGCGCCGGAACCAGAGCCTGCGCCTGCTCAAGCGTCATCACGTTGTAGGTGTTGCGCGGCTCGCGCATCTGCAGCGGTGTCATCATGGCTGCAGCCATCCTCGATTCGATCATCAGAATCGTTGACGCCTGCTTGATTGCAGCGTCAGAAGACTCTCCGGCAGCACGCAGCATCGCGGCGATGTATTGCCGATAGCTCTCGCGCAAGGCCTGCGCTTCCGGCTTGGCGTACTCATCCTGTTCGAGCATCTGTGCGCCCGGCGCAAGCACCAGGACGTAAACGCTGCTGTCCTTGGCATCAGGCATTGCGAACGCGTTGAGCAGCGGAGACGCCCCGTAGCCGTCCTGGACCCGTCCGGCCAGAGTCGCAAATTCCGAGGGGCTGCCCTTCGCAGCCGCTATTCGACTCAAGTCCTCGGCAAGCGGACTCAATCCGATGGCGTCGCGGCGCGCCATGTTGGACGCCGCCCGATAGAAGTCCCCCACTTGCTGCCGAGGGCTTCCGTTTGGCGCGGCTTTCGCTGAGGCGGCCTCCTTGATCAGAGCGAGCAATTGCTTGTCAAGCTGGTGAGCCAGGAGTGTGAAGCTACCCACGTCGGGATCGGTGGGTGCGATTTCCGTCCGCCTCAGCCAGGCGCCTGCAGCGTAGCGATAGAAGTCCTTGCGCGGATCAATCGAACGGTCCATGTTGTTCGGCGAATACCCCAGCGCCGGAACATCCGATGCGGAAGTGCCCGACCATGCGCAAGGCAGTGCGAGTCCCAGAACAAGAAGCGTGGCTGCAAGCCGAAATCGATCCATATCCTCTCCCAAGACCTCTCAATTTGAGCTAAGCGGTCAGCCCGCCAACCGCCTGCTCCACGCGGAACCATTGAGCCGGCACCTCGGACATCGGCTCCCGCTTGTCTTCAGGCAAGTCTGGCCCGCAGAGGCACTCGAATCTTGCTGATTTCGGTGTGTCCACGCAAGCAATGGCCTTCCAGATACGGGCGAGCTCGCCCAGAAGCCGCTCGAACGCCACGATTTGGCCTGAGGGTGGCGGCGTCCTGGGCCGGTGGATGCGTGACCACCGTGCGGACGCGCTGATACTCTTTGCGTGTGAAGCGACACAGGGTTCAGCGTGCGTTCGCATCGCAAGAGCCTGGGGGCTCGTGATCGACCCGTCAGCAGGCAGAGGCGGCGGCAAGCCTGATGTCTGCCCCGGATGCTGCGCGATCCATTGACCCCACGATTGGCGATCGGACCGGATTGAAGAGGGAGCACAAGTTGAAGCGACGTCAGTTGGTTCTTGCCGCCGGGGCATCACTCCTCGTGGCTGGCTGTGCGCAGCCCCGACGCAGCACATCAATCGCACCGTCGATGGCGCGATCGGGATTTCGACTGGAACGCTCACTTCCCGAGGTCTTGCCCAGCGGCGCAAAGGCGTTGGCCAACCAGCAGCTCGTCTTGCTGCCAGGCCAATCCGCCGCAGGCTTGCTGGTCCCTGTGCCCTTTGCTTCTGAAGTGATCGCTGGTGTTCTTGACAGCAGGGAAGCTGCCGCCGCTGCAGCGCAGCTCAGCACGGTGGACCCGTTCATGCTTGCACAGCAAAGCTGGCAAGGATCGACGATGCTGAGTGAAACACCGGCAGCCGGTCGCCTGCAGCCCTACGCCTTTCTTCAAGCCTGCGTGGACGACCGATACCGGATTGCACTTGTGCATCAGTTGAGTCAGCGAGATTGGACTGGCCGATACATGGTGCACCTGCCCACCAGCTACGACACCGACAGCTTCCACCGTGTGACGCCTGCAATCCTTCAGGTGATGCAGACGGAGATGCGGGATGCATCAAGAGAATTGCGGGCTCTGGTCGAGCGAGAGTCCCGCGGGGAGCTGCGCGGCAGGGGCGAGCGTGTCGACATCGGAAGCCTTCATCTGGTGGGCAACCGCACCGCCGGCCTGGTCAGCCCGATGATCGTGATTGCGCGCAGTGCCGAACTCATTGAGCAGGACGAGCAGCATGTGCTGGTCCGCGTGGACGGCGACCCTTCGCAGCCGGCCGCTGCCGGTGGCCTGTTTTTCGGAGTCCATCGCCTCCGCAAGGATCAACTGCACACGTTTCGGCCCGCGAAGGTCTCGACTTGAGCGTGGCTCGGGGCCACGCCGTTCGAGATCGTTGCTGCCCGCCGCTTGATGGATTTCAGGCTGGCAGCCAAATCAGTCCTCCGCATGCGCCCTCACCGTCGCCGCGCTTTCGCTGTGCTTGGCCATGACGTTGGGGTGCTGCTCATGGTGCATGGGCTTCTGGTGGGGGTGAATAGAGACCGGCTCGACCGAGCGGGGCGCGAAGGCCGCAACGGAAAACACCAGGGCTGACCACCCGCGGCCAGCCACGCGCGCATATTGCGTATTGCGATGCGCGGTCACGCAACCGGATGCAGCCGGAATGCGCTCACACTCGCCAGCAGGCGCTGGGCCTGGTCGTCCAGGCTCTGGGCAGCGGCAGCGCCCTGCTCGACCAGCGCGGCGTTCTGCTGGGTCATCTGGTCCAGCTGGCTGACCGCCTGATTGACCTGGCTGATGCCCGCCGCCTGCTCGGTGGTGTTGGCGGTGATCTCCCCGATGGTGTCGGCCACGCGCTGCACACTGGCCACGAGCTCGCCCATGGTGGCGCCGGCCTGTTCCACGAGCTGGCTGCCAGCCTCGACGCGCTCTGTGCTTGTGCCGATCAGCGTCTTGATCTCCTTGGCTGCCTCGGCGCTGCGCTGGGCGAGGTTGCGGACTTCGCCAGCCACCACGGCAAAGCCGCGACCCTGCTCACCGGCGCGCGCAGCCTCCACGCTGGCGTTCAGGGCAAGGATGTTCGTCTGGAAGGCGATGCCGTCGATCACGCCGATGATTTCCGTGATCTTGCGGCTGGCGTCCGTGATCTCGTGCATGGTGCTGACCACCTGCCCCACCACCTCGCCGCTCTGCCGGGCAATCGCATAGGTGCCGTCGGCCTGCTGCCGCGCGGTCAATGCGGCGTCGGCATTGGTCTGGACCCGATGGGCGATCTCCGTCATGGCGGCAGCCGTCTCCTCGAGGCTGCTGGCGGCTTCCTCCGTGCGCGATGACAGATCGAGATTGCCGGTGGCCACCTCGGCACTGGCGGTGGAAATGGTCTCTGCTGCCTCCCGGACGTCGGTCACCATGCGGCGCAGGGCCTGCACCATGGTCTGGAGGGCCTGCAGGAGCTCGGCCGCCTCATCTTTGCCGACCACCTCGGGACTGGCGCTCAAGTCGCCGCGAGCCACGGCCTGCGCGGCCGCGATCGCCCGACGCAGGGGGCCAACGATGCTGCGCAGCAGGACCGCTGCCAGACCGATGGCCAGCACCACAGCCAGCACCATGCCACCGAGCATGACGCGACGCGCGAGACGCTCGTGGGCGGCAGTGACCTCGGTGGATCGCTGGACCTCAGCCGAAAACGCCTCCACGGCCCGCGTCATGTCGCGGTCGTAGGCGCCAAACGCCGGGACGTAGGCCTCGGTGTACAGGCGCAGGGCCTCGGTCCGGTCGCCACGCTGCTTGGCCTGCAGCGCTGCATTGCGCGCGGCTACCAGCGCTGCACGCCTCTGGTCGACCGCCTGCACCAGCGCCTGGCTGGCGTCCAGGCCCTGGGCACGCGCCAGGGTCGAGGAGATTTCGCCAATTCGCGCGGCATCTCGGCTGATCATCGGCAACATCGCGTCGGTCAGGGCCATGTCGCTGGCATTGACCGCGGCCACCACGCGCACATTGTTCATGCGGGCGAGCTCCGCCCACTCACGCATCAGCCGCTCGGCCGGCACATCCTGGGTCATGGTCTCGCGCGCCTCGACGGCCATGCGATCCATCTTCCAGAGACCGACCGTACCCACGGCCACGATCAGGGCCACCATCACCACAAAGCCCAGCGACAGGCGCGTCCCAATGCGCAGCTGGTTCAAGCTGAATCCCATCTCACCACTCCGGTTCTCGCGCGCAGGACCCTGCCCCCCAAATGAAGCCTGGTTGCGCAATTCGTCCATGGTTTGGGGCAGCAGGGCACTTCTGTATGAGTGCATGGCTTCCGGCTGCCGGCCAATCCGTTTGATCCCCGGTTGGCAAGCGCGTCCCTCTGCGAGGTCGCGCATGTTCTGCAGACGTTGTCGAAACGTCGCGAAGCAACTTAATGGCGGCGAAGCGTTCGCCCCATCGGTGAAAGCGCGCAATTTCGGCAATAGCACGCGGTTGATGCAGCTATTCGGGGCTTCAGGCGACCTCGGCCCCGGTGCTCGCGCCATACTCGCACCGAGCGCAGCGGCCAGGGCCGGCATCTCCCCCAAGCTGCGCAGGGTCTTTCAGGCCGCCCCCGTGATCACCATTGTCAATCCGAACCCGAGCGCCACGACCAATGGCAATCAGCGCACTGCACAGCGCTGGGCACGCATGCTCGCGCCCAGTCACCCAGTACGCGTGGTGGAGCATTGGCACGCCACCGACGCCGCGCAACCCGTCGACGCGTTGCTGATTGCGCTGCATGCGCGCCGCTCGGCCGCATCGATCGCGGCCTTTGTGCAGCAGCATCCGGGTACCCCGCTCATCGTGGTGCTGACCGGAACCGATCTCTACCGTGACATTGCCGTCGATGCAGACGCGCAGCGCTCACTCGCCCTGGCCGATCGGCTTGTGGTGCTGAATGAATGCGGCATGCTGGCCCTGCCCGACGCGCTGCGCAGCAAGACGCGTGTGGTCCTGCAATCCTGCGCTGCACGGGTACCCCAAGCCCGACCGCAGCGGCACGCTCGCCTGCTGATGGTCGGGCACCTGCGCACCGAAAAGGACCCCGCCACCTACCAGCGCGCGGCCATGCGCCTGGCGCATCGCACTGACCTGCACTTCGATCACATCGGCGCCGCGCTCGACGCCGATCTGGAGGACGCCGCCCGCGCCTGCATGGCCATCCAACCGCGGTACCGCTGGCTGGGCGGCCTGCCGCATGGTGCGACGCGCTCCCGCATGGCCCGTGCCAGCCTGCTGGTGCACGCCAGCCGCATGGAAGGCGGCGCCCATGCGGTCATCGAGGCCCTGCGCAGCGGCCTGCCCGTGCTGGCCTCGCGGATTGACGGAAATATCGGCCTGCTGGGCAGCAACTACGCCGGGTGTTTCGAGCCCGGTGACGACGCCGAGCTCGCCCGACTGATCGAACGCTTTGCCGACGAGCCCGCCTTCGCCTCACAGCTGCGCGCGCAGTGCGCGGCGCGGGCGGACCGGTTCAGCCCCGAGGCTGAGGCGGCGGCGCTGCGGGCTATTGTTGAGGAACTCATTCCATCCATCGAGTAGTAGGCGCTCTGGGTTAGCCGCTGCAGGAGCTCGTCGTCAATGCGCACCGCTTTGGTAGAAATTCTGTCTGATGCAACAAACATGGCCGTCATGCGCCATCCGGGCAGGCGCTTTCCAGGAGTCTTGCTTCAAGGAGACACGCTGTACCGAACGCTTGACGCGCTAAAGCGCATCCGAGATGCGAGCGGGTCCCTGCCGGAGGACTCGACTACCGAGCTCAACGACCTGATTGACGAATTCACTGAGCGCCTTGACCACTACAGAGAAGTCATGCGCCAGGAGAATCTTGATCTGCCGTTCTCAGACCCGACGTAAAGCCAAAGCCTATACCCGTAGCTCCCCAGCGAGAAAGAACCGCCATGCGATTGCCCACGAACAGCACTAACGAACCCAAACTCACCAGTCTGTCGCATGGCGGCGGCTGTGGCTGCAAGATTGCGCCCGGGGTGCTGTCGGAAATCCTCAAGGGCACGGCGGCCATGCCGATCCCGCCGGAGCTGTTGGTGGGCATCGAGACGGCAGATGACGCGGCCGTGTACCAGCTCAATGACGAGCAGGCGCTGATTGCCACGACCGACTTCTTCATGCCGATCGTCGATGACCCCTTCGACTTCGGCCGCATTGCCGCCACCAACGCCATCAGCGACGTGTACGCCATGGGCGGGCGGCCGATCCTGGCGCTGGCGCTGGTGGGCATGCCGATCAACGTGCTGTCCACCACCACCATCGGCCGCGTGCTCGAGGGCGGCGCCTCGGTCTGCCGCGCGGCGGGCATTCCGGTGGCAGGTGGCCACACCATCGATTCGGTGGAGGCCATCTACGGTCTGGTGGCCCTGGGTCTCGTGCACCCCAAGCGCGTCAAGCGCAATGCCGACGCGCAGCCCGGCGATGTGCTCGTGCTCGGCAAGCCGCTCGGTGTGGGCGTGATGAGCGCGGCGCTCAAGAAGGGCCAGCTCGATGCCGAGGGCTATGCCCGCATGATCGACAGCACCACCAAGCTCAATACCCCTGGGCCGGATCTCGCCGCCATCGAGGGCGTGCATGCACTCACGGACGTGACCGGCTTCGGCCTGGCCGGCCATGCGCTGGAACTGGCGCGCGGCGCCGGCTGCGAGGTGCGGATCGACTGGCGGGCCGTGCCCCTGCACGAGGGCGCGCGCCTGCTGGCCGCACAGGGCTATGTGACCGGCGCCTCCGGCCGCAACTGGACCGGCTACGGCCAGGACGTGCTGCTACCAGCCGACTTCGCCGCGCCCGACCAGGCCCTGCTGACCGACCCGCAGACCTCGGGCGGCCTGCTGGTGAGCTGCGCCCCGGCGGCGCTGGATGCGGTGCTGGCCGTGTTCAGGCAGCACGGCTTTGGGGCGGCCGGCGTGATCGGCCGGGTGGGCGAGCGTTCTGCGGCCCCCAAACTGCGCATCACCGCTTGATTTTGGCCGAAATCAATTGAAAATCACTTTATTCATCATGCCGAATCATCCGTAAACCCGCTTTGGACAAGCGGGAACGGCACTTTAGCCAGTTTTCCATTTTCCTGTCCGAATTTGATGTATTCATGCCCATGCAAGGCCGACCCGCCTGTTCGCGTGATCTCGCCGATTTCGGTGATGCGCGAACTCACGCCTGCCGCCTAGGCTGGAGACACTGATGACGCCAGACCCCGGGATTGGGACCCTGGGGTAGCGACCTCCCCGCGACTCTGCATCGTTCTCAGACCCGGCCCGGTGCCGCAACCCGCCCTGCTTCACGCAGGGCGCGCCAGCGCCGTGCCGTCGTCCAACCCTGTGCCGCCTCGGCCCGGGGCAAACGTCATGCATATCGCTAGGAGTCAAACCATGGAAATGCCCGTTCAACGCGGCTCTGCCCGCCTGCTGGCCGCTTTCAAGTCCCGTTCGTTTTCCGAGGAGGCGCTGCGCGAGCTGGCGACCCACCTCGACAAGTCGCCGGCCGCCGTCGAGGGCGCGCTGGTCAAGGGCGGCAGCGCCGCCACCGGCGTCAGCCTCACCCTGTCCTATGCCGGTGACGACGTGCCCTGGTGCGGCAACGACATGGCCTTCTGGCTGCAGTGGCTGCGCAAGCACGGCGGTGGCGGCACGCGTCCGCGCCGGCCCCGCATCATCATCAACGGCACGCCCTTCCCGGACTGGGTGCGCGTGGAGCTTTCCGCGGGCGACATCATCAACCCGGCCATCCAGCAGGGACTGGATGCCAGCCTGAACCAGTTCGAGATCCAGGACCTCATGTCGGCCACGGCCGGCGTGCGCGGCTGAGATCGCCATGGCTGCGCAACGCGAAGCCGCCGCATCGTCCTTTGCTGCTGCGCAGCCCGCCGCGCTGCCGGATCATGTGCAGGATCCGGCAGCGCCGCACTCGCTCCTGGACACCGGCGACGCGGCATCCTGCCTTGCCGAATGCAATCTGCTGAACAGCGTCCCGGTGCTTCAGGTGCACCCCACGCGCCGCTGCAATCTGGCCTGCGCGCACTGCTACACGGAGAGCAGCCCCGGCGAGTCCGAAACCCTGCCCGTGCATTTGCTGGCGGGCGCCGTACAGGACGCCGCCGCGCTGGGTTACGGCCAGCTGGCCGTCAGCGGTGGCGAACCCCTGCTCTACCGCGACCTGCCCGCACTGCTGGCGGCCGCCAAGGCGATGGGCATGATCACCACGGTCACCAGCAACGCGATGCTCGCCACACCAAGGCGGCTCGACGAGCTGGTGCCGGTGCTTGATGGCATGGCCGTGTCGATCGACGGCCGGCCCGACGAACACGACCGCATGCGCGCCCAGGCCGGCGCCTTCGACAAGACGGTGGCCAATCTGGCCCACCTGCGCGAACGCGGCCTGCCCTTTGCGTTCATCTTCACGCTGACCCAGCACAACGCCGACAGCCTGGCGTTCGTGATCCGCCTGGCGGCCGAAACGGGCGCGCGCGCCGTGCAGGTCCACCCCCTCACCGCAGACGGCCGCGCCGCCCACACCTTGAGCAGCGCCGTACCGGATGGGCTCGAGTTGATGGCAGGCCTCATGGCGGCCGAGGTGCTGGGCGCCGATCTGGATGTGCCGGTCCAGGTGGATGTGCTGCTGCGCGAGCAGCTGGGCACCCTGTGCCGCCAGCTGGTGCCGCCAACACCCGTGCGGCAGCTCAAGGACGCTGCCCCCGTCCTGATTGTTGAGGCCAGCGGCCGCGTGCTGCCCTACACGCACGCCGTCCACCCCGCGCTCGCACTGGGCAATCTGCAGCAGGCTCGGCTGAGTGAACTCGCCACCCAGTGGCTGCAGGGTGCATCCCACGGCAGTCGCGCCGACCGGCTCGCCCGTGCCTGCGGCGCAGCACGCGAGACCCTGCTCGCGCAGGACGATCTGCTCGCCGCCTACTGGTATGACACCGTGGCGGCACAGACGCACCGGCAGGAAGGTGCACCGGTGACCTTCAAGCCCAACGAGCCGGCCTGGGCCGTGCTCCGTGATCTGGAGGTGACGCCGCAGATGCGGGCTGTGGCAATGGTTTGATCAGGCGGGCAATGCGCCCTGCAGCAGTGCCGCCATGCGCTGCTGCACCGCCTGCAATGCCTTCACAGGCCGCAGCATGACCTTGAACTCTGTGATCCGGCCGGCGTCGTTCCAGCGAATCAGGTCGACGCCATTGACCACCACGCCGTCGAGCTCGGTTTCAAACTCAAGCACGGCATCGTTCGGTCCGATGATCTCGCGTACGTAGCGAAAGTCCGGACCGAAGAACACCTTGAAGGCGGCCGACAGGTACATCACCACCAGGCGTCGCCCGGCCTGCGGCGCATAGACCACGGGTGAATAGAACACCGCAGCCTCATCAATCAGGGCGTTCAGGCCTGCAGGATCCTGGGACTTGACCAGACGGTGCCAGGTGGCGATCGGGTGTTCGGTCATGGCGACGCGCTGCGGTCGGCACGCACGCTCAGAAGCGGTATCCGCCGCTCACCGAAAACACCACCGGCCGGAAGTCGATCGTGGTCGTGCGAATCAAGCCGGCGCTGTTGCTGGTGAGGTCGCTCTTGACCTGGGCGGTGGCGATCTTGGCGCTGGCGAACCAGCGCTCGTCAATGCGCCAGCGCAAGCCCGCCTGCGCGGCCAGACCGAAGCTGTCGGTCAGGGTGATGGAGGTCGGGCCGCCGCTGGCGTTGCTGCCGGCTGGCGTGCTCTTGCCGGCATAGAAGTGGGTGTAGTTGAAACCGACGCCCACAAAGGGCTGCAGCGTGGCCTTGGGGCCGGCGAAGCTGTAGTTCACGAACATCGTGGGCGCGAACTGCTTGACCTCGGCGATCTTGCCGATGCCCGCCAGTGCGCCCCGGCCCTGCACGTCGTGGGTGGGCGGCAGACCGAGGGCCAACTCCAGGCTGTAGCGATCATCCACCCGGCGGATGTACGAGAACACCAGGGTCGTGGCGTCGTCCACCTTCAGGTTGGCCCCTGCGGGGGTGAACGGGCCGCTGAGATCGCTGGCCTTGGAGTTGATGTTGACCTGGGCCACGCCCAGCAGGACAGCCTGCTCCTGCGCGTGGGCGCCGATGCTTGCGACCAGCAGTGCGGCGGCCAGCAGCGAATTGCGTGTGTTCATGCGATCTCCTGATTCGTCTTGCGCCCGCGCCAGGCCTGGCGGCCTGCCCGCGGGCGACGGGGATTCGTGGGCTCAGAACTGGCTGAAGAAACCGCGTGCAGCCGCAGCACAGAAGGGGGCGGCCGCGCCGTGGTACTGCTGGATCCAGCCACTCTGCCCGCCCGCGGCGATGCCGGCCGCCTTGACCTGCGCAAAGCCCAGCTTGGCCGCGGCAAAGGGGTCGTTTGCGCCGGTGGGGGCAGAGTCCACATCCAGCACGGTGACCGTGCCGGCCGGCGGCGCCAGGGGCGACGGTGCGGTCCAGAGGCCCTGCATGAGCTGGGTGTTGGTGAAGAAGACGGTCGGGTCCCCGTTGCCACCGCACAGCAGCGTGGGCCGCGTAGGCGTCCAGTTGCGCAGGTCATTGGTCTTGAACGCGCGCCGCAGGGGGTTGCTTGGGTTGGCCGCCGGGGCGCCGGTGGTCAGCGTGGGGACGGCGCCGTCCGGACTGGCGAAGGCATCCAGCAGGTAGGCCAGGCGCGCGTTGTTGTTGATCAGCGGCGTGCTGCCGAAGCCGAGCGCGAACAGCGGGGCAAAGGCAGGCGGCTGGGTGGGCGGGGTGATGGCATTGAGCGTGGCCTGCACCTGAGCGGGCGAACCGGCCGGCGCGGTGGGTGGCGTGCTGGAGAAGAGCTGGGTGGCGGGCAGCTTGCCCTGCTGGAAGATCTGCGCAATGTCGGTGCCACTGGGCAGCAGGGTCTCGATGCCGGTGGCGTACTGCGCGGTGTAGAGGTCCGTGGTCTGGGTGTAGATGTCGCCATAGGCCTTCTGGTAGCTCGTGGCCAGCAGCGGCGTGAAGACGGTGCTGCCCAGGTTCACGTTGCCGTAGAAGACCGCGTCACCGAAGGCCAGCATGGCGTAGGGGCCGGCGCTCGGTGCCGTGGCCGTCACGGTCTGGCCGGCGGTCTGCAGTGCGCGGTGTGTGGCCATGGCCACGTGGCCCCCCTGGGAGTAGCCGAAGATGTAGAGCTTGCCGCCATCCGTGACGCGGGCAGCGCCCTGGTTGGTGGTGGCCAGGCGGCCGTCGCGCAGCGCCGAACGCGCGGCGGTGAGCGCGTCGATCATGTCCTTGCTGGACTGATCGGCGTTCAGGTAGGGGTGGTAGGGCAGGCGCGAGGCGTCATAGCCCGCGTAGTTGGGCGCCACCACGATGTAGCCCTGCGCTGCAAACAGGGCTGCGGCGAGGGCGGACTCCCCGTTGTTCTGGATGTCGGCCATGTTGTAGCCACGGTCGGTGGTGGTGCCGTGCGCCCAGAGCACGATCGGCCGGGCGCCGCTGCACTGCGCGCTGCTGCCGCTGGGCACCATGATGGCGCCGGTGGCGTTGGTGGCTTCACCGCGGCCGCCCACCGTGCCGTAGTTCATGTAATAGAGATCCACGCCACAGACCGGGTTGCCGGCCAGCTGCAGCACGCCCTGCCCGCTGGTGCTGGCCTGCAAGGTGGCCTGAAGCTGGGCGGCGCTGATCGGGGCCAGCCGCGGCGGCGGGGCCTGGATCAGGACGCCGCGCGACAGCGAGGCATCGATGGTGCCGCTGTCCGTCCCACCCCCGCCGCAGGCACCGAGCAGTGCCACGGCAGCAAGCAGCGCGCTCAAACCCACCGGACGCAGGCCGGTGCGGGACGAAGGGGGGGACCCGACCGGGTCACGAAGTGACTGCACGTGAACTCTCCTCTCAGGGCCCGGATCGATGCCGGGTGGGGCGATGCTATGGCTGCCGCGGGAGCAGCTCAAGCAATGCAGGGAGAGACGCAGGCCGGGCGTCAGCCAGACGCGACAGGGCGTGCAGCAATCACCGCTGTCGAACCACTACTGTGGCCGATTTCAAATGTTTTTTATCCGCGCCAAACCGGCTTATCGCTTGTCCTTGGTTGCTTCTCGCCAGATCAATAGCTCGGAAAAAGTTGTCCGAAATTGATCTAATTACACCCCGGTGAGCGCGCCCGCAAACTCCTCGGCCGAGAAGGGCTGCAAATCGGCGAGCTGCTCACCCACGCCGATGAAGAGCACCGGAACCGGGCAGGTGGAGGCAATGGCCGCGAGCACGCCGCCCTTGGCGGTGCCATCCAGCTTGGTGACGATCAGACCGGTGAGCTGCAGGGCCTCGGTGAAGGCCTTGACCTGCGCCACCGCGTTCTGGCCGGTGTTGCCGTCGATCACCAGCCAGCGCTCGTGCGGCGCGCCGTCCAGCGCCTTGCCGCAGACGCGGGCGATCTTCTTCAGCTCTTCCATCAGATGCAGCTGGGTGGGCAGGCGGCCGGCGGTGTCGGCAATCACCACGTCCACCCCCTTGGCGCGGGCGCTCTGCACCGCGTCAAACACCACCGCGCCGGGGTCTGCGCCCTCCTGGCTGACCACGCTGACCTGGTTGCGGTTGCCCCAGACCGCCAGCTGCTCGCGCGCCGCGGCGCGGAAGGTGTCGGCCGCGGCCAGCAGCACACTGTGCCCGCCCTCGCTGAGGTGGTGGGTGATCTTGCCGATGCTGGTGGTCTTTCCTGCCCCGTTCACGCCGGCAATCATCACCACCCACGGCTTCTCGGCGGGTACCTGGGGGCTGCGCTCCAGCGGCCGCAGATGGTCGGCCAGCACCCGCGCCAAGGCGGCACGCACCGCAGCGGCGTCCTCGATACGCTCAGCCTTCACGCGGGCGCGCAGCTCAGTCAGGATCTTTTGCGTTGCGGCCACGCCGCAGTCCGCCATGAGCAGGGCGTCTTCCAGCTGCTCGAACAGCGCCTCGTCCACCTTCACGAAGCCGAACACCCCGGCGATGCTGCTGCCGGTGCGCGACAGGCCCTGCTTCAGGCGCGCAAGCCAGCTCTTCTTCTCGGCGGCCTCGGTGCTGGCACCCACCTCGAGCGCCTCCGGTGCGGGGGCAGCCGATGGCGCGGGCGGCGCGGCCACGGCGGCAGGTGCAGAGACCACGCTGGCAGCGGGCGCCTGCGCGGGGGGCGCCACCTGCGGCTCGACGGCCGGCGGCGGAGTTTTCTTGCGAAAGAAGCTGAACATGATGGACGCCGAAGACGGCCGGTTGCAGCCGGCCTGCGAGCCTGCCGCGGCATGCTGCGCCGACCGGCCGACCCTGAAGGGGCTGCCAGTTTAGGCGGGACGCGTGTGCCGCCTGCCCACCGATGCGGCTGGCGGGACCTCCACCCGTTTGCAGGACCTGCACCTACACTGCGCAGCCCATGGCCCGTCCACCCATCCGCTCCACCCCCGGTTCGCCTGCGCGCCAGTCGGCACGCTCGGCAGCCCCGTCATCGGCGGGCGCCACGCCGCAGCGAGCCAGCCGCGCTGCCGGGTCGGCCTCGCAGACGGCAGGAAAGACCGCAGCAAAGGCGGCAGGAAAGTCGGCGCAAGCGCGGGCAGGCAAGCCGGCCAGCACGCACCACGCGCCGCATGCGGTGCGCATCATCGGCGGCCAGTGGAAGCGCACACCGCTGGCCGTGGTGGATCTGCCGGGCCTGCGGCCCACGCCGGACCGGGTGCGCGAGACCGTCTTCAACTGGATCCGCCATCTGCGCGGCGGTCTGGACGGCGCGCGCGTGCTCGATCTGTTCGCCGGCACCGGCGCACTCGGCCTGGAAGCCGCCAGCCGCGGCGCCGCGCAGGTGACGCTTGTCGAGCAGCAGCGCGGCGCGGTCGCTGCCCTGCGGGCCAGCATCGACAAGCTCAAGGCCCAGAATCAGGTGCAGCTGCTGCAGGCCGACGCGCTGGCCCTGCTGCGCGAGCTGCCCGCAGGGAGCGTGGATCTGGTCTTCGTCGACCCGCCCTATGACGCCGGCCTGCTGCCTGCCGTGCTGACCGCCCTGCCCCGCGTGCTGACGGAAGATGCGCTTATCTATATAGAGGACCGCGCACCCGTCGAGCCTGCGCCGGACACCGGCTGGGTGGTGCTGCGCGCCGACCGGGCCGGCCAGGTCCACTTCGCCCTGCTCAGGCTGGAACCGAAGCCCGCACGAGATGCAGGTGTTGCACCTGTCAAAATGCCGCAATAATTGTCGCAGCGCACCATAAGAGCTGCGCATCCGGTTGTTGGCGGTGCAGCCGCGCCGCTCCCCGATTCAACCCGCATCGCTCACCCGCAGGGGCCGCCATCCATGATCGCCATCTATCCCGGCACGTTCGACCCGCTCACCCGCGGCCACGAGGACCTCGTGCGCCGGGCGGCGAACATGTTTCCGCAGCTGATCGTGGGCGTGGCTGACAGCCGCTCCAAGCGGCCGCTGTTCTCCCAGGGCGAGCGCATCGAGCTGGCCCGCGAGGTGCTCGGACACTATCCGAACGTGACGGTGAAGGGCTTCTCCGGCCTGCTCAAGGACTTTGTGCGCGCCGAGGGCGGCCGGGTGATCGTGCGCGGCCTGCGCGCCGTGGGCGACTTCGAGTTCGAGTTCCAGATGGCCGGCATGAACCGCGCCCTGATGCCCGGCGTGGAAACCATCTTCCTCACGCCCTCCGAGCAGTACCAGTTCATCAGCGGCACCATGGTGCGCGAGATTGCACTGATGGGCGGTGACGTCGGCCAGTTCGTGTTTCCCGAGGTCGAGCGCTGGCTCAAGACCAAGGTGCAGCAGATGGGCGCCAGCCCCCCGGAGGCCTGAGGCCGTGGCGCTGCTGATTACCGACCAGTGCATCAATTGCGACGTGTGCACGTCGCCCGGGGTTTCGCGAAGCACCGCTTCGCGCCGGGTGGCGCGGTGCGCGCTTGCAAGCGCGTGCCGTACGAGCACGCTCAGAGCCGGAGTTTGAACCATGGCTCTCCTGATTACCGACCAGTGCATCAATTGCGACGTGTGCGAGCCCGAGTGCCCAAACGAAGCGATCTACATGGGCACGGAGATCTACGAGATCGAGCCGGGCAAGTGCACCGAGTGCGTCGGCCACTTCGACACGCCGCAGTGCGTGGAGGTGTGCCCGGTGGAGTGCATTCTGGTGAATCCGGAGTGGCAGGAGAGCAAGGACGATCTCGTGGCCAAGTACCGGCAGCTCACGGGCAAGTTCGATGCGGCGATCGCGGCGTCGGCGGACGGCGCAGACCTCGCCGTCGGCGCTCAGGCAAAGGCGAACTCCGCGTCGCCTGCCTGACCGACGCGCAGCACGCCGCCTGCGCCACGGCTGACGATCGCGTTCATCCCCACGCACACCTCGCCGTGCTGGCTGACCAGCGCACGATAGGTGGCAAGCGTTCTCATTGGCTCGATCATCGACTCGCCGGTGCTCTGCTCGACATTGGGCACCTCGCAGCGCGAACAGGGTGCCACCAGCTTGAGTTCCACCGCTCCGAATTGCAGGGTGTCGACATGGTCCTCTTCCCAGGCCTCAAGACCCGAAACCACCACATTGGGGCGGAAGCGGTTCATGGGCACAGGCGCGAGGCCTCGGCCCATGATGCGGGTGTTGAGATCATCCAGGCTCGCCTGCCCGATCACGAGCAGCGGATAGCCGTCGGCAAACTGGTAGGCGACCGGGTCACGGCCTTCAATCACGCGCAGACGGCGTGCCTGGGGCGAAAACTTCACCAGGCGCAGCGGCTGTGAGGCGCGCCCCAGCGCAGCGCTGATCCATGCGGCCGCGTCGTCACCGCAGTCCAGGGCATCGAGCGTGTCGCGCCACACCGTCACGCGCCGCGTCTGCCCCGCAAGGCGGGCGTCCACATCCAGATCCGACTGACCTGTGCGCGACAAGCGCAGACCCTGCGCGGTGAGGGTCGGGCGGATCAGCGCCATGGCCGGCAAGGTGCGCTGCGTGATGAAGCGCCCGCTGGCGGCATCCACCACCATGTAGCCGCGGTCATGCGCGAGCCCGGCCTCCAGCGCCACGGACTCGGTCAGCGCGGTACCGGCGCAGCCCTTGATGGGGTAGACATGGAGCTCGGAGACGGTGACAGCCGTCATGGTTGTGCCTCGCAGGCCACCGCGCCGGAGAGCAGACGGCCGCTCAACGCGCTGCCGGCGGCTGCGGAGATGGCGCGGCTGGTGCCGGGGCAGGCTGCGGCGCAGTTTGAGGCGCGGGCTGCGGCACGGCTTGCGGCTGTGCAGGCAGCGGCAGCTGCGGCACCACCACGCCGGGCGCGAGGTTGAACTCATCCACGGCCGTGGCCTTGGTTACGTAGTAGCGCGTTTCTCCAAAGCAGCTGGAAGGCAAACCGACCTTCTGCTCATAGTGCAGCGTGATGCGCTTGCCCATCAGCCGGTTGATGTCCTGCGCCACCGCGTCATCCCAGACCGTGAAGTTGAACTTCTCCGGCGTGGAGCCCGGCATCGACACGAGCGAAAGCTCCCCCTCCCAGGTCTTGCACACCCAGCCCTTGCGGCTGAACTTCTGCACCCAGCCCGCGCGCTCGCCGTCCGAGTAGTTCCAGTTCAGCACCAGGGCAAAGTAGGCCGCCGCCAGCAGGACCAGCACCAGCAGGAAGATGATGAAGCCCTTGAGAAAGCCGGAACCGCGCTTGGCTTGGGCCACAGGAGGATTTGCGCTCATGGAAGAAGGTGAGGTCAGACGTTGAACAGGAAATTGAGCACGTCGCCATCCTTGACGATGTACTCCTTGCCTTCGGCGCGCATCTTGCCCGCTTCCTTGGCGCCCGTCTCGCCCTTGTAGGTGATGTAGTCCTCGAACGCGATGGTCTGCGCGCGGATGAAGCCGCGCTCGAAGTCGGTGTGGATCACCCCCGCCGCCTGCGGTGCCGTGGCACCCACAGGCACCGTCCAGGCGCGCACTTCCTTGACGCCCGCCGTGAAGTAGGTCTGCAGGCCCAGCAGCTTGAAGCCGGCGCGGATCACGCGGTTCAGGCCGGGCTCCTCCATGCCGAGATCCTTGAGGAAGTCGGCCTTGTCGGCGTCGTCCAGATCCGCAATCTCGCTCTCGATCTTGGCGCACACCGCCACCACGGGTGCGCCTTCCCTGGCTGCGTACTCGCGCAGCTTGTCCAGATGCGGGTTGTTCTCGAAGCCGTCTTCCAGCACGTTGCCCACATACATGGCCGGCTTGGCAGTAATCAGGCACAGGGGCTTGAGGACGTCCTTTTCCTCGGCATAAAGATCCACGCTGCGCACCGGGCGGGCCTCGTTCAGGGCCGGGAGGATCTTCTCGAGCGCATCGACCAGACGCTTGGCTTCCTTGTCACCGCCCGACTTGGCCAGCTTCTGGTTCTTGGCCAGCTGCTTTTCCACAGTGGCAAGGTCCGCTAGCGCGAGCTCGGTCTGGATGACTTCGATATCCGCGATCGGATCGACCTTGCCGGCCACGTGGATCACGTTCGGGTCATCAAAACAGCGCACCACGTTGACGATCGCGTCTGTCTCGCGGATATGACTCAGGAACTGGTTGCCCAGCCCTTCGCCCTTGCTGGCACCGGCCACGAGACCCGCAATGTCCACGAATTCGGTCACGGCCGGCACGATCTTCTGCGGCTTGACGATCTCGGCGAGCTGCGCCAGACGCGGGTCCGGCACTTCCACCATCCCCACATTGGGCTCGATGGTGCAGAAGGGGAAGTTCTCGGCCGGAATGCCGGCCTTGGTCAGGGCGTTGAAGAGGGTGGACTTGCCGACGTTGGGCAGGCCGACGATGCCGCACTTGAGGCTCATTGTGATCAGGCTTTCGGGACAGAGCGTGCCGCAGGCTGCGGGACGACGAGACCGCGCCACCGTCAGACGAAACGGCGTGCGCTGGAAAGGGCGCGATTGTACTTTTCAGGCATGAGCACACCCGTCACCCCCACCGAAGTGCTGTACGCCACCAGCAACTACGCCACGGACACCGTGAGCGTGGACACGCAGGCGGTGTTCCAGACCAGCCACCTGCTGGTGCGCCCCGCCCGGCGGCGCGACGCGGACGCGATCTGGGCCTTTGCCCAAGCGAATCCCGAGTACGAGCAGATGGTGGCTGGCGGGCTGCCGCCCCGCGAGGAGTACCTGGCGGAATACTTTGACCACCACCCCCCGCCGGAGATGAGTTACACCAGCCAGCAGCACCTGCTGGTGTTCACCAAGACCGCGGACGCGCGGGAGCATGAGCTCGTCGGCCTGATCGAGTGCGTCATCGACCTGATGGCCCGGGGCGTCGGCCACATCGGCTTTTTCCAGGTGGCCACGCGCCTTCAGGGCAGCGGCATGGCCCAGCAGGTCTACACCGCACTGGAAGACTGGCTCGTCAGCCAGGGCAGCATCGCCTTGCGTCTTGGGGTGGTCGAGCAGAACGGACGCGCCAAGGCCTTCTGGACCCGGAACGGCTTTCAGCGCGTCAAGACACGCGAAAACGTCGACTTCGGCCGACAGAAGAACACGGTGCACACCATGGTCAAGCTCGTCGGGCCGCTCACGCTTGATGCTTATCTAGCAATGGTTGCGAGGGACCGGGCGGACACGCCGTGAGTCTCGCAACGTTCGCGACGTCGAGACGCCAACCCGCTTGCCCCGCTCCATTGCAATTCGCGCCGCAGCGCTGCTGATCCGTCGCATCCAGCGTGCCCAGCAAAGGCGGCTCACTCACACTGCCTTCCATCAGCACATCGCTGGCAATCAAGGAGCGCAGAACATGAAACACCTCGTCCCCGGCTACAAGACCCTGAAGGCCTTTCAGTTCCTGTTCACAGGGCCGCTCATTCTGCTCATGCTCTTTGTCATCAACCAGATGACCCTGGGCCATCACGGGCAGCAGTGGTGGCACTGGGCGGCACTGGGTATTGGTATTGCGTGGGTGTTCAGCCTGCTGCGTGTCATCAGCGCCGTGGTGATGGTGGGCGGCGTGTCGGCCCTGGCCTACTGGTGGGTGAAGCGAAGGGGCGGCTCGCCGCTTTGAGGCGCAAGGACAGCTCGCCGCTCTGAGTTGCGGCGGCACGCGTCACGCCGTACCGCTGCGCCGGCCTGCCGGGGGATGACCCCACGGGCGGCCGCCGTGTGGCCCCCGTACACTTCCGGCTCCCTCTTGAACCTCCCGTGGAGCCAGAACAATGACCATCACCGTTGGCCAACCCTTGCCCGCCGGCACCCTGTACGAATTCTTCGAAGTCGAGAAGGACGGCTGCTCCATCGGCCCCAACCCCATCAAGGTGGAAGATGCAGTCAAGGGCAAGAAGATCGTGATCTTCGGCCTGCCCGGCGCCTACACCCCGACCTGCTCGGCCAAGCACGTGCCCGGCTACGTGGCCCACCATGACGCGCTGCGCGCCAAGGGTGTGGACGAAGTCTGGTGCCTGAGCGTGAACGACGCCTTCGTGATGCACGCCTGGGGCAAGGACCAGCAGGTGGGCGAGAAGGTGCGCATGATGGGCGACGGCAGCGCCACCTACAGCCAGGCCCTGGGCCTGACCCTGGACCTGACGGCACGCGGCATGGGCCTGCGCAGCGACCGCTACGCCATGATCGTCGACAACGGCACCGTGACCTGGCTGGGCCGCGAAGCGCCGGGCAAGTTCGAGGTGTCCTCGGCCGAGAGCGTGCTGGCGCAGCTGTAATCCAGCCACTGGCCAAAGCGGTGTTCGGGGTGGCCCGGCACCGCTTTGTTGCCTCTGCAGCACGCGCTCGCACCGGCATCTCGCTTGTCTGGTGCGGCTTTTCAGCCATTTTGGCCTGAAGAACCGCATGAACGCTGGATTCCTCGGTTTTATACAGATCAGAACCCAGCAAGGATGCGGCTTTCCGAGGCAAATCGCCCGGAAAACCGCGTGGGACAAGCGGGAAGCCTGTTTGAGCCTCACTTCAAGGTCTAAATCATCATGGCAAAAGTCGCTCTCATCACCGCCGCCGGCTCCGGCATGGGAGTGCGCAGTGCGCACTCCCTGCGGGTGAATGTGGGGCGCCCCTGCCGGAGCAACCTGCTTCGCACCAAGGACTCGCAGACATGACCCAAGTCGCTCTCATCACCGCCGCCGGCTCCGGCATGGGCGCAGCCTGCGCCAAAGAACTCGCCGCGCAGGGCTGGCAGGTGGCCGTCATGTCTTCGTCCGGCAAGGGCGAGGCGCTGGGTGAGAAGCTCGGTGGCATCGGTATCACCGGCAGCGTGCTGGTCGAAGACGATCTGCAGCGCGCGGTGGACGCCACGCTCGGCGCCTTCGGGCGCATCGATGCCGTGGTGAATTCGGCGCCCCATCCACCTAAAGGGGAGCTCCTGGAGATCTCCAGCGAAGACTGGCACAAGGGACTGGACACGATCCTGATCCCGGTGATCCGGCTGGCGCGCAAGGTGGTGCCGCTGATGCAGATGAAGGGCGGCGGCGCGTTCGTGAACATCTCCACCGCCTGGGCCTTCGAGCCCGAGGCGACCTTCCCGGTGTCTGCGCCGATGCGCGCCGCGCTGGCCAGCTTCACCAAGATCTTTGCGGACCGCTATGCCGCCGACAACATCCGCATGAACAACGTGCTGCCCGGCTTCATCGACAGCCTGCCCGAGAAGGACGAGCGCCGCGCGAAGATCCCGATGCAGCGCTACGGCAAGGCCGAGGAGATTGCCAAGACCGTGGCCTTTCTGGTGAGCGAGGGCGGCGCCTACATCACCGGCCAGAACATCCGTGTCGATGGCGGGCTGACCCGACACATCTGATGCGATTCCTCTGAAGCAGGCGGCCACGCCAGCCCTGAAAGCAGTCCAAGCAGTGAGCACCATTCATATCGACGACCTGGAGGCCGCCATCAACTGGTGGCGCACCCAGGCCCCCTCGCCCGACGGCGTGCACCTTGCGCGCGAGACCCACGCCCTGGCCGATCTCTACGGCCACATGATCGCCACGCGCAGCAAGTCGGTGGATGAAGCTGACTGTTCGCTCGAGGCCCTGTCGGCCTTCGAGCAATGGGCCGCCACCCTGCCGGACTCGCCCTGCATCGCCATCTGCTCGACCAGCGTGGGTGACGAGCACTGCAGCGGCTGCGGCCGCAGCTTCGACGAAGTCACGCGCTGGACCGGCATGGGCCTCGTGGAAAAGCGCGCGGTGTGGCACCGCATCACGCAGCAGGGGCACTGGCTGCGCTTCACCGCCAAGTATCGGGACCGGTTGATCGAGAAGAGCGCGGCCGGCGAGGCAGCGGCCTGACGCCGCCGCACGTGCTTCCCGCCTGAGAACACGGGGCTGATGGGGCCGTCTGACTGCCGGGGCAGCTCAACCCTCGCTCAATACAGCGGCTCCACCACTCGAGCGAAGGCCTGGCGCTCTGCCAGTTCATGCCAGGTATCCGCCAGCGCCTGCGCCTGCGCAATGGCCGGCTTCCACTTGGCCTCGCGCGCTTGCCAGTTGGGGCCGAAGCGCTGGAAGTCCTTGCGGTCCGGAATGCTGCCGCCGGGCAGGCTGGCTACGAAGCTGTCGCTCGGGCAGACGATCACGAGGGTGTCCAGCCAGTGGCGGTTCACATCTTTGTGGGCCTTGCGCCAGGGCGCGAACTTGTCCAGCCAGCCGGGTGTGATGCTCGGCGAGAAGTGCGGGTACAGCGTCAGGCCATCGAGCCGGTCATAGGGCAGGTGCAGGTGGTAGTCGATGATGCCGCCGTCCCAGTACCAGCCGGGCGGCGCGTCGGCAATGTCCTTCACGGCATCGAGCACGAGCGGAATGGAGCCGGTGGCGACCATGGCGTCGTCGAAATTGCGCTCGTTGAAGCGCACCTTGTGGTTCGCAAAGGCATCAAAGCGCGTCTCGAACAGGCTGGCCACGCCGGCATCGCCATGGAAGATGAAGCGCTCCATGTAGCCCGCCAGCCGCCGGCGGCCCACGGCATTGGCGAGCGCCGCCTGCGCAAAGCCGCGCTTGTGCGCCGTGCTGCCCGGCCCCAGCGGTCCGCAGCCGCGGTTCACCAGCACCTGCAGGCGGTGCTGTGGATGCGAGAGCATGGCCTCGCGCCGCGGCAGCACCACGCCTTCGAGCAGGGTGCGCGCCACGCGCGAGATCTCGCGGCTGTCGGGCTTGCCGGTATAGCGCTGCTCCTCGATGTAGCAGCGCGCCAGATCATCCAGGGCCTGCACCGGATCACTCGCCGCGCCGCAGGCCATGCGCCAGGCGCCGATGGAGGCGCCGATCAGCTCGCGCCGGCGCGGCGCGGCGGCCAGCCAGGTGCCGAACAGGTACTTGTCGAGCGCATTGAGAATCAGCCCCTTGGGGCCACCGGCAGCCGCGGGCAGGCAGGCCACGTCCTGCGCACGCAAACCGTGCTCACGGATGTGCTTGAGGGCCTTGGGGCCGGCGAGAAGGCGGAAGGGATGCACTGAGATGGACATCCGGCGATGCTAGCCAAACGTGTACCTCTCCTTGGCCGGCGGCGCCGATCAGTCACGCTGCAAGACATGGAAGTCGGATGGGAGTTGTAGATCTCGGTGCGACCGGACGGACCAGCCTTCAAACTCGCGATTCTGGCTTGCGACATCATCGAAACCCGGCCGCCGGCTCTGATGAATCAGGCGCCCCGATACGCCGTAGACCAGGCGCAGGCCTTCATAGTCGTCCACCCAACCTTCGGGAAACACCAACCGATTCTGGCCGTGCGTCTGCGGCTCAGTGGCCGCATGCACCTCCGCGTGGGCGCGCTGGGCAAGCACACTGCAGAAGTGGTGCCCGTCGCCCGGCAGAAAGCGCATTCTCACGGGCTGGGCACCCGGCCCCCAGCGCGGATGGTCGAAATAGGGCACCTCGGTGGCCTGGATGCGCGCCACATTGCAGCTCAGGATGTAGATGCATTTGAAGCGGTTCGCGATCGCATCGGCGAAGGCCTGCACGTTGCCGGCATGGATGTGCTCCCGACCCAGCCCGATCTGACCCGCCTGCCCGTGGGCACTGATGACCAGGCTGGTCAAGCGTGTAGGCACCGCGGCCCCGGGGCGCGAGACAAAGGGTGAAAGTGCCGCGGCAATCACGGCGTCCAGGCCAGCCGTGGACGGGATCGGCGGGGGCGTGTAATCCATGCGGTACAGCCACGGGAGATCCGCTGCCTGAATGACCACTGCGGATTGCGGGACTCGGAACATCCGGGCTGCTCTCAGTGCGGAGCAGGGATTCGGCACCACGTGGTGCCCCCCATGTCGCGTACATCGCAGCGACCGGGGTCCATCGCGGGGCTATCCATGCTGCTGCTGCGCTCGTCGTCATAACGGGGGCGCACATGCTGGGCGATCAGGCGCCCTGAGGCGTCATATACCACCTCACGACCTTCGTACTCATCAATCCAGCCGCGTGGAAAGATCCGGTGTGCCAAGCTGTGGACCTGCACCTCCGTACCTGCGTGCACTTCGGCACGCGCTTCGTTGGCCAACACATTGCAGAAGTGATGGCCATCACCCGCAAAAATCGAGAAGCTGTCGGTGAACGGCGTGCTCTGCCAGGGCCCCCAGCCCGTTTCTCCACCCCAGCGCGGCCGCCGGCCGTAGGTCACCGTCTCGGACTGGATTCGGCCGGTCAGGCAACTCATGATGTAGATGACCGCGAACCGGTCGCGGATGGCGCGGGCAAAACGCTGCACATTGCTTGACGTGATGAACTCGCTGCCCAGCCCGATCTGCGCCGGCTGGCCATGGGCGTTGAGCACCAGCGCGTGCATGCGCGCAGGTGGTGGCGTACCACGGCGAGGCTCGAAGACGCTGCGAATTGTGGCAATGATGTCATCAAGAGAGGCCGTTGGCGCAATGAACGGCGGCGTGTAGTCCATCTGGTAGCGCCATGGCACATCGGCCGCCTGGATGACCATGGAGGGTTGGGGCAGAAGGATCATGCGCAGCTCCATCGGCACAGTCTGCACAGTTCAGCCCTTGCGGTCGCGGGCGTCTATCCCCAAAAGCGGGCCGGCCAACTCACAGCATGAAGGAGTACAGGTTGTTGGCGAGGTGCAGGGCCACTGCCCAGAGAAAGCCGGCGCGCAGGCACACAAAGCTGGCCATCAGGCCCAGCGCCAGCTGGGGGAGCACGAGCGCGAGCACCGCGACCGACACGGTATCAATCGTCCAGTTGCTCAGGTGAAGCCCGGCAAAGAGCAGGATCGAGCCCCAGACCCACAGCCCGAAGTGCCGGCTCAGCCAGTCCTCGTAGGGGCCATCCGGCGCCAGCTTGCGTACGTGCGCCCAGATAACGCAGCCTATCCCGAAGGCGCCAAAGGCCAGCCAGTTCGTCAGCGAGCTGGCCGGGCCGAACGAGAGGGCCGTGAGCAGGGCTGCGCCACCTGCACATAGCGGCAGGGCACGGGGGCGGCGCATCCAGAACCGGAAGATCAGCTCCTCGATCGGCACCATGACCAGCGCGAGCGTGATGATCACGCCCTGGGGGATGGAGCCGTCGTCAAACAGGTTGGTCGCGCCGTGGGCCACAGCCACGCGCTGTTGAAAAGGCACGGCCACCGCGTACACGGCTGCCAGCACAAGCGCCGCCAGAACCAACAGGCGGGCCGCCTGCGGGGCATCGAGCGATTCCTGCCGGCGCATTACTGACGGCGATTGCAGGAACAACCAGAAGCGCTGCGCTTCTTGGAACACGTTCATGGGGCGCACATGTCCTGACTGCCTGCGCCTTGCTCACGCCGCCGAATGCAGCTTCATCACGGCGCGCTCCACCTCGCCGGCCATGGCATCCGGCATGACGTCGAGCGCACGGTCGATCACGCCTTCAATCTGCGTGAGGTGCTCGCGGCTGGGGCGGTGCAGCACGAAATCCACCACCTCCTGCTGCAGTGCAAGGGTGCGCGGGTGGCCGATGCCCAGGCGCAGGCGCCAGTAGTCCGGGGTGTTCAGGTGCGCCTGGATGTCCTTCAGGCCGTTGTGCCCGCCATTGCCGCCGCCCTTCTTCATCTTGACGGTGCCCGGCAGCAGGTCGAGTTCATCGTGGATCACGAGCAGCTGGGCCGGAGTGAGCTTGTAGAAGCGCATCACCGCACCCACGCTCTGGCCGCTGCGGTTCATGTAGGTCAGGGGCTTGACCAGGAACACATCGCGCCCGTTGACCTTGCCCTTGCCGAATTCGGCGTTGAAGCCGCGCTCCACGGCCATGCGGATGTTCAGGCGACGGGCCAGGTGGTCGATGAACCAGAAGCCAGCGTTGTGGCGGGTCTGTTCGTACTCCGGGCCCGGGTTGCCAAGGCCGACGAACAGTTCGATGGGGGTGGAACTCGGCATGGGGCGGCAGGTTAGCAAAGCAAAACGGAGCGGCCGGCCTGCGCCGACCGCTCCGTGGCTTGACCGCCGGGTGACCTACTTCTGCTTGGCGATGATCTTGTCCTTGATCTTCTCGTACACCGCCTTGGGCAGCACCTTCTTGGTCAGGAGCTCGTCCTTGCCCTTGTAGGGGCGGCCCTTGATGATCGCGTCGGCGCGGGCTTCGCCGATGCCGTCGAGCTTCATGAGTTCGTCTTTGGTGGCGCTGTTCAGATCCACCTGGGCGGTGGCGGCGGGCGCGGCCTTGGCATCGGCGGCGGGCTTCTTCTCGTCCTTGGCCAGCACGGGCAGGCTGGCGGCCAGCAAGGCAGCAGTAATGAGCGCGGCAAACTTCTTCATGGATCCTCCCTTGGGGCGCGCGCCGGCAGCAGGAATGCGCAGGCGCCGGCGTGATGATTCTGCAAGGCGCGGCGCACTTCAAGCGGTGCATTGCCAAATCGCGCCTGCAAACCATACGAAATGCAAGACGCTTGTCTGGTGCGGGTTTCCAGGGCAAATCGCCTGAAAACCCGCATGGATACTGCGGGAAGCCTTTCAGGGCGCAGACAACCCGCCCGGTAGAATGGCAGACATGACACGCATTTCCTCCACACCGGAGATCGTTGCCGAACTCAAGGCCGGTCGCATGGTGATCCTGGTTGACGAAGAAGACCGCGAAAACGAGGGCGACCTCGTCCTGGCGGCCGATCACGTCACCCCCGAGGCCATCAACTTCATGGCCAAGCATGCCCGCGGGCTGATCTGCCTGACGCTCACCGGCGAGCGCTGCCAGCAGCTGAACCTGCCGTTGATGGTCAGCCACAACGGCACGCGCACCGGCACGAACTTCACGCTTTCCATCGAGGCGGCCGAAGGCGTGACCACCGGCATCTCGGCAGCCGACCGCGCCCACACCATCCGCACCGCCGTTGCGGCCGACGCCGTGCCCGGTGACATCGTGCAGCCCGGCCACATCTTCCCGGTGCGCGCGGTGGAAGGCGGCGTGCTGATCCGCGCCGGCCACACCGAGGCGGGCTGCGACCTGACCGCCATGGCCGGACTCACGCCCGCCGCTGTGATCTGCGAGATCATGAAGGACGACGGCACCATGGCCCGCCTGCCGGACCTGATGGAATACGCCGCCGAGCACAAGCTCAAGATCGGCACCATTGCCGACCTGATCCAGTACCGCGCCGCCACCGAGAGCCTGGTCTCGCGCGTGGCCAGCCGCACGGTGCGGACGCACCACGGCGAATTCGAGGCCGTGATGTTCCGCGACAAGACCGGCGGCGCAGGCCATCTGGCGCTGGTCAGGGGCCCGATCAACCATGAGGTCGAGACCCTGGTGCGCGTGCACGAGCCGCTCTCGGTTCTGGACCTGATCGACATCCGCACCTCCAGCCACTCCTGGCCGGTGGACCGCGCGCTGGCCGAGCTGGCGAAGGCGCCGCAGGGCGTGCTGGTGCTCCTCAATTGCGGCGAGACCGCCGACCACCTGCAGAACCAGTTCGAAGCCCTGGCCGAGGTCGACGCCAAGGGCTTTGCCAGCGGCAGCACCATCCAGTACCGCATGGACCTGCGCACCTACGGCATCGGCGCACAGATTCTCAAGGCGCTCAATGTGGGCAAGATGAAGCTGCTGGCCAAGCCGCGCAAGATGCCCTCGATGGCCGGCTTTGATCTGCAAGTCACGGGTTACGTGGAATAAGGAAGAAGAATGATCGACACCCTCGAACCCGATCTGGACGGCGAAGGCCTGTCCATCGCCATCGTCCAGGCCCGCTTCAACGAGGGCATCTGTGTCGCCCTGCGTGACGCCGCACTGGCTGAACTTAAGCGCCTGGGCGTGGCCGATGAGGACATCACCCTCATCACGGTGCCCGGCGCACTGGAAATTCCGCTGGCCTGCCAGCAACTGGCACGTACCGGCGCCTTCGATGCGCTGATCGCGCTGGGCGCCGTGGTGCGTGGGGAAACCTATCACTTTGAAGTGGTCAGCAACGAGATGGCCGCCGGCATCACGCGCGTGTCGCTCGACGAGGGCATCGTGATCGCCAACGGCGTGCTGACCTGCGAAACCGACGAGCAGGCCTACGCCCGCGTGAGCAAGGGCGCGGACTGCGCGCAGGTTGCCGTGGAGATGGCCAACATGGCCTTCGCACTGACTGACGAGAGCGAGGCCCAATGAACACCCCGAATCCTGCACCGGGCCGCCTGAGCGAGCCACCCTCCGAGCGCCGCGGCACGCCCAAGTCGGCCCGCCGCCGCTCGCGCGAGTTCGCGCTGCAAGGCATCTACTCCTGGCTCGTGAACCAGGACGATCTCGGCGTGATCGATGCGCACATGCGCGGCGTGACGGGCTTTGACCGCGCCGACCGCGTGCACTTCGACGCCCTGCTGTCCGGCGTGATCCGCAACGCCCCGGCGCTGCGCGAGGAGTTCGCGCCCCACCTGGATCGCCCGGTCAATGAGCTGTCACCCATCGAGCATGGCGTGCTGCTGCTGGGCACCTTCGAGTTGGCGCACCACATCGAGATCCCCTACCGGGTGGTGATCAACGAGGCTGTGGAACTGGCCAAGGACTACGGCGGCACCGATGGCTTCAAGTACGTCAATGGCGTGCTCGACAAGGTCGGTCTGAAGCTGCGCGCCACCGAGATTGCCGGCGCGCGCCGCTGAACCTGCTCAGGCCAGCCCTTGGGCGAATTCGATCTGATCCGCCGCTTCTTCACCCGCGACCAGCAGGTGGCGAGGGTGGGCATTGGCGACGACTGTGCCATCTTCGGTGCACAGGTCGGATACGAGCACTGCATCAGCACTGACATGCTGGTGGAAGGCCGCCACTTCCTGTCGGGCGTGGACCCGGCCGCGCTCGGTCACAAGGCCCTGGCTGTGAACCTGTCGGATCTGGCCGCCATGGGTGCGCAGCCGCATAGCTTTCTGTTGTCTCTCGGTTTGCCTGAGGCCGACGAAGCCTGGCTGTCGGCCTTCAGTACCGGCCTGTTCGGCCTGGCACAGCAGCACGGCTGCGCGCTGATCGGCGGCGACACCACACGCTCGCCGCTGACCTTCATCAACATCACCGTCCAGGGTCTGGTGCCGCATGCCGGTGGTGTGCTGCGCAGCGGCGCCCAGGTGGGAGACGACATCTGGGTGTCCGGGCAGCTGGGTGATGCAGCGCTCGGGCTGGCGCTGCGGCAGGAGCGGATCGGGCTGTCTGATGCCACGCTGCGTGCACGCGCCATTCGACGCCTGGAGTGGCCCGAGCCGCGCGTGGCACTCGGCATGGCCCTGGCTGGCATTGCCAGCGCCATGATGGACCTGTCTGACGGCCTCGCCGGCGATCTGCCGCACATCCTGCGGGCCAGCGGGCGCCAGGCCGCAGTGGAACTCGACCATCTGCCGCTCAGCGATGCCTTGCGCACCTTGCCGCGCATGCAGGCGTTCTCGCTCGCCACTGCAGGCGGCGATGACTATGAACTCGTCTTCACGGCCGAGCCGCGCGCTGCGGCACGCATCGAAGCGCTAGCCGACGAGCACGGCCTGCAGCTCTCCCGCATCGGCCGCATCCTGCCGCTGGCGGCCGGCGAGACCGCGCAGATTGAATGGCTGCTCGACGGTCGCCCCACCCGATTTGAAGCCCAGGGCTTCGACCACTTCAATGACTGAGCTCGAGCCGCCGGCCGCCCCCCCTTCTGTGCCACCTGCTGCGGTGGCCGGCCGTGCGGCCGCCGAGCCGACGGCACAGCGCGCACCCACATTGCCCAACGTACGCTGGATGTTCGGTGACCCCGCGCGGTTCGTGGCCATGGGCTTTGGCAGCGGTCTGGGCAAGCCCGCACCGGGCACCTGGGGAACCCTCTTCGGCTGGCTCAGCTGGGTCGTGTGGCTCCAGCCCCTGGGCTTGGCGCAGCAGGCCTTGATACTGCTTACCGCGCTGGTTCTGGGCGTGCTGGCCTGTGACCGTGCCGGCCGGCAGCTGGGTGTGCCCGACGCGGGAGTGTTCGTGATCGACGAGATCGTGGCCATCTGGCTCGTGCTCTGGCTCGTGCCCGCGCACTGGTCGAGCCAGCTCGTGGCCGTTCTGCTGTTCCGCGTCTTCGACATCGTCAAGCCGCAACCCATCCGCTGGATGGATCGACGCTGGAAGAACGGCGCAGGGGTCATGCTTGATGACCTCGTGGCGGCGTTCTATACCCTGCTCGTCATCGCACTGCTCAAGCGCCTGTTCGGCTGAGCGGGCGCACACCAGAGGCTGAACTTCATGGACCACAGACTCGTCGGACTGGCCGCCGCACTGGGCAGCCAGCTGCGCGCGCGCCAGCTCATGCTGGCCACCGCCGAGAGCTGCACGGGCGGACTGGTCAGCGCGGCGCTGACCGAGACGGCCGGCTCATCGCTGTACTTCGAGCGCGGCTTCGTGACCTACTCGAACCGGGCCAAGGAAGACATGCTCGGCGTGCCCGAGGAGACCCTGCTCGCGCATGGCGCGGTGAGCGAGGAGACCGCACGCGCCATGGCCGAAGGCGCCCTGCGCAACAGTCGAGCCCAGGTCGCGCTGGCCATCACCGGGGTGGCCGGCCCGGGTGGCGGCAGCCCTGACAAGCCGGTCGGTATGGTCTGCTTTGCCTGGGCACTGTCGCATACGGTGTTTACGGAAACGAAACACTTCCCCGGCGATCGCACCGATGTGCGCCACGCAGCCGCAGAGCACGCCCTTCGGGGTGTGACGCGTTTGCTCGAACTCGACACTTGAGCCTGCCCGGCGTGCCGTGTCGGTGCGGCATGCAGGCAGGTATTCACGGGCGCTTGCAGGCACATTGCGCTGCTACATTGCGGCCGTGCAAGTCATCGTTCTCACCGGCATCTCCGGCTCAGGCAAATCAGTCGCCCTCGCTGCGCTGGAGGATCTGGGCTTCTTCTGCACGGACAATCTGCCCTCGCCGCTGCTGCCCGAACTGGTGGCACATGCACAGGCGCATGGTCTGACCCGGATCGCGATCGCGATCGACAGCCGCTCGGGAAGCGATGCCACGGACCTTGGCGAACGCATCCAGGCGCTGCGCCAGCACGCCGCCGAGGTGCGCGTGATCTTTCTGACGGCCAGTACGCCTGACCTGTTTGCACGTTTCTCGGAGACCCGGCGCCGACACCCGCTGAACTCGCCTGATGTGGCGCGCGCGCTGGGCTTGCCCGAGGATCAGGAGCGCGCGCTGGATGAATGCATCAGTCTGGAACGCGAACTGTTTGCGCCGCTGGCCGAACTGGGCATCGTCATCGACACGTCGGGGCTGAAGCCGCAGATCCTGCGCCAGTGGCTCAAGGACATGGTCCGCAGCCTGGGCAACAACGTGCTGCTGACCTTCGAATCCTTCGCCTTCAAGCACGGCGTGCCGGACGACGCGGATCTGGTCTTTGACGTGCGCTCCCTGCCCAACCCGCACTACGACCCGGTGCTCAAGCCCCAGACCGGGCTGGACTTGCCCGTGGCGGAGTTTCTTGCCTCGCATGATCTGGTTCTGGCCATGGTGCAGGACATCGAACGGTTCATCGCCAAGTGGCTGCCGGAGTTCATGCGGGACGGGCGCAACTATCTCACCGTGGCCATCGGCTGCACAGGCGGACAACATCGCTCGGTCTACGTGGCTGAACGGCTTGCTGAGCGATTCCGCGGCGAGACGCAGGTCGTGACCCGGCACCGCCAACTTTCCATGGGCCGCATTCAGCCAGCGGCAACAAACCCAGGCCGCGTCGGCGGCACCCCGTCATGAGTCCCTCCACGCTGCCGCTGTTTCCGCTGTCCACCGTGCTTTTTCCGGGCGGGGTGCTGCCGCTGCGCGTGTTCGAGACGCGCTACATGGACATGGTCCGGCGCGCGATGAAGGACAAGACGCCCTTCGGCGTGGTGCTGATCCGTGCCGGCAAGGAAGTCGGGGCGCCGGCGGTGCCCGAAACCGTCGGCTGCAGCGCTCGCATCACGGGCTGGGACATGAGCGAGCCCGGCATTCTCAACATTTCGACCTTCGGCGAGCGGCGCTTTCGGGTGGAAGGCACCAGTCGCGCCGCAGACGGTCTGCTGATGGGCGTGGTCAGCTGGCTGGACGAACCCGAGACGCTGCGCGTGCCCGAAGAGTTGGCGGAATGCGTCTTGCTGCTCAAGCGCGTGATCCAGGATGTGGATGGCGATGCGGGCGATGATCCCTCGGCACAGCGCTTTGCACAGCCCCATCGGCTTGATGATGCAGGCTGGGTCGCACAGCGGCTCATCGAGATCCTGCCCGTACCCAATCAGGCCAAGCAGAAGCTTCTGGAGCTGGGTGACCCGAAGGCGCAGCTCGAGATCGTCCACGCCTTCCTGAAGCAGCGCAAGGTCGTCGGCTAGCGCGCCGCGCGCGGCAGCGCAGCATCCTCGGCGCGCCGCTGCGCAAGGTGGCTTTCGAGCACCGTACGCACAGGCTTGGGTACGCCCGCGCCGGCCAGCTCCAGTTCGTCGAACCAGCGCAGGCCATCGGGCTCTGTCACCTGCGATGCACACCGCGCAAGCTCGACACGCTGTACATCAATCTCCAGCGTGAAGTGTGTGAACGCATGCTCGATCATGGCGAATCGTTCCAGGCCTTTCCCATCGATCCCGTACGGCGCGGCCTGCCCGGGCTCAGTCTGCGGCAAGCTCCACAGGCCGCCCCAGATGCCCACCGGCGGACGCTTCTCCAGCAGCACGCGCCCTGAGGTATCGACGATCAGCCACAGCACGGCCGCGCGGCGCGGCGGCGTCTTGCGCGGCCGGGCCACCGGCAGCTCGGCCACGCGGTTCAGCCGCAGCGCTTCGCAGCGCGTCTGCAGCGGGCAATCGTTGCATCGCGGTCGCTTCGGCGTGCACAGGGTGGCGCCCAGATCCATCAGCCCCTGCGTGTAGGCGGGCATGTCCACCGCTTCCGGCAACAGCGACTCTGCCAATGCCCACATCTGCCGCTCCACCGGCGCACTACCCGGGAAGCCGTCGATGGCAAACACACGTGAGAGCACCCGCTTCACGTTCCCGTCCAGGATCGCAGCGCGCGCATTGGCCGAGAACGCGGCAATGGCCGCAGCCGTGGAGCGCCCGATGCCGCGCAAACTTTCCAGGTCGGCCGGATCGGTCGGAAAGCGGCCGTCGAAGCGATCTCGCACGTCCTGCGCCGCGGCGTGGAGATTGCGCGCACGGCTGTAGTAGCCCAGGCCGGCCCAGTGCTGCATGACCTCGTCATCCGACGCATCGGCCAGGGCCGTCACGTCGGGAAAGCGCGCCATGAAGCGCTGGTAGTACGGAATCACGGTGCTGACCTGCGTCTGCTGCAGCATGATTTCCGAGACCCAGATGCGATAGGGGTCGCGAGTCGCCTGCCAGGGCAGGTCATGACGGCCGTGCGTGCGCTGCCAGGCCACCACAGCCTGCGCGAATTCCTGCTCGGTCGCCGGCTTCAACGCAGCTGGTTGGCGATGACGGCCTGGTTGCGCTCGAGCTCGGCGAGCTGAGTCGCGGCCTGCGAGTGGCCCTCCTGCAGCTCGGCCAGCCGGTCGGCCAATGACTGGCGCGCGTCCACCATGCGTTGCAGGCTTTCCTCGCGGCGCTTGAGTTGGGACTGCTGGTCCCGCATTGCACGGTCCAGCGGCATCGTGAGCGTGTTCAGCCAGCCCTGCAGTTCGCGGCTGGCCTTCTCCATCACGGCAGCCAGATGCTGGCTGGCGGCCAGCACCATGCGCTGGGCATTGGCGCGGCTGCCCGGCAGCATGATCGGCAGGCTCGGGAAGGCGCGCGAGGCCGCGCGTTCGATCTCGTCGATCTCGTTGAAGTAGCGCTCGCTGGAAAACGCCTTGGGCGCCGGGAAGCTGAGCTTGTGTTCCTCGGCCATGCGGGCCTGCACAGCGGCCACGGCGCTGTGTGCCTCCTTGGCCTGCGAGTGGGCCTGCGTGACCTTGCTGCGCACGTACTCGCTGATCTGGTCGAAGATCTCGCGGAACTCGCGGCCGCTGCGGGCATTGGCCACACCCAGGCGGATCGCCATGTCGCGGATCGGTGCCGGCGACATGAGCTCGATGGAACTCTTGGCCTGGCGCGAGACGATGGTGCGCAGGGCGAACAGCTGCTTGAAGATGCCCTGGAAGGCTTCCTTTTCCTCAGACAGGCGCTTGATCAGCGACGCGGTCACGTCGCCCTTGTTGCGCTCGATCGTCATCAGTTCTTCGGTCTGCTCGTCAATCGCCAGCAGCCGGCTCTTGAGCGTCGTGCCAGCCTCGCCGGCGAGATCATTCACGAAGCGCTGAAGGCGCTCGGCGATCAGGCGGCGGCGTGCCGGCAGCACTTCATCGGCCAGCGCCCCCTCGAGTTCGCGGATCTGGCTGCGCTCCTCGAGCACGCGGTTGCGCGAGATGCGCGCCAGCAGCGCCTTCTGGGCCGACAGCGGAAACACGCGCCCTTCGGGCACATCGAGCGTCTGCGCCACAGCAATCGCCTGGCGGTAGATGTCGCCTGCGATGTCTTCTTCGGTGCGCAGATCGTCCCAGAGACCGTCGATCTTGTTGAGCACCACCAGCCGCCCGCTGCGCGGCATGGTGGCGAGCAGATCGCGCCAGACGTCGGCGTCCGAGCGCGACACGCCTGCATCCGCCGCCAGCACGTAGAGCACCGCGTTGGCCGAGGGCAGCACCGACAGCGTGAGTTCAGGCTCGTTACCCAGGGCGTTCAGTCCGGGCGTATCGATGATGGTCAGACCCTGACGCAGCAAGGGGTGCGGCAGATTCACGACCGCATGGCGCCAGCGCGGGATCTCCACTGCGTCCCCATGCGCCACCGCCTGATCGAGCAGGCCCAGGGCTTCGGCCTCGGCGCGGGTGACGAACTTGGTTTCCTTCACGCGCATCAGCTGGCGCTGGACATCCTCGCCGTCGTCGTTGTTGATCGGCTGCGTCTCCCACAGCGCCGGATTGGCCTTGAGATCCAGCAGCGTGGTCTGCATGGAGCGTGTTTCGATCGGCAGCAGGCGAATGCCCGACCGCTGGCCCTCTTCGTACAGGAACTCCGTGGGGCACATGGTGGTGCGCCCGGCGCCCGAGGGCACAACACGGCGGCCGTAGCCCGAGAAGAACAGCGCGTTGATCAGCTCGCTCTTGCCGCGCGAGAACTCGGCCACAAAGGCGATAGCCACACGATCAGACAGCGAGGCCTGGCGCACGCGCTCGAACTCGGAATCAGCCGCCTCGCCGGCGAGCCCGATGTCCTTGAGACCGTCAAGCCATTCCTTGATGCGGCCAAGGACCTGGTTGCGCCATTGCGTGACTTCATTGAGCTGGCTGTCGAGCGGGTCCATGCGGGCCGTGCCTTGTCTTCTTCGGGGTTCGTTCTCAGCTGAATTGCGCGGGATGAGCGCGTGCGCGCCTGCCGCCCCTGATTGTCACCTGAGATGTGTTGCTTTAGTTGAACAGAGTATGAGGCCGCCTCAGCGCTTTTGACAAACACTGCAGTAGTAGGTGGCGCGCTGACCTTGCAACAATTTTCGAATCGTGTTGCCGCAGCCACGACAGGCTTCGCCAGCCCGGTCATAGACCCGCGCATTGACCTGGAAGTAACCCATCTCCTGCTCACCGCTGACAAAGTCGCGCAGGCTCGAGCCGCCGGCGGCAATGGCTTCGGTCAGCGTTTCGCGTATGGCCAAAACGAGGCGCACCGCGCGCTCGCGGCTCAGGCGCTGGGCGGGCATGGCCGGATGGATGCCTGCGCGGTACAGCGCCTCGGAGCAGTAGATGTTGCCCACGCCCACCACGATGTGCCCGGCCAGCAGGGCCTGCTTGATGGCGACGCGTCGGCCGCGCGTGCGCTGCCAGAGCAGCTCGGCCGTGAATGAGTCCGACAAGGGCTCGACCCCCAGGCCGGCCAGCAGCGGATGCGCCTCGCACTCGGCCAGCGTGGCCACCGGCAGCCAGTCGATGGAGCCGAAGCGGCGCGGGTCGTGATAGCGCAGAACACGGTCACCCAGTCGCAGATCGGCGTGGTCGTGCTTGCGCAGGGGCGTGTCGGCCGCCACCACGGTGAAGCTGCCGCTCATGCCCAGGTGCACCAGCAACCAACCGTGCGGCTGAAGGGCATCCGCGCACTCCATCAGGAGGTACTTGCCGCGGCGCTCGACGCGTTCGATGCGGCGGCCGGTCAGCGTGCGGGACAGGTCAGCCGGCACGTCCCAGCGCAGGCGCGGGACGCGGAACTCCGCAGCATCAATCACCCGGCCCTGCGCCACCTGCGCGATGGCGCGGCGCGTGACCTCGACTTCTGGCAACTCTGGCATGGCTCTGACGTCAGATCAAACCGATGGCTCGCGCGGCAATGAAGCCAAGACGCAAGCCCTATCATCGACCGGAAACCGGAGACCTCCTGATGCCCGTGCAGACGCCCCAGCCCACCAAGCGGCCCCACGCAACCCGGCGCTGGCCTTCCCTCGCCTCGCGGCTGGCGATCAGCGCGGGCACGCTCACGATACTCGCGGGCTGCGCCACCACCGCGCCTGCGGGCGACCCGGCCGTCGCATCTCCAGCAAGCCGACCTGCGGCAGCCGCAGCGCGCGCACCCTCGGCGGCGGACGCCGCTGCAGCAGCGGCCCGTGCCGCGCTGCCGGACAATGAACTCACCGGCCCCATCCTGGGCCGCATGATGCTCGGCGAGGTGCTGGCCCAGCGCGGCAACCCGGCCTTTGCGCATGATGTCTACATGCAGCTGGCCCGCGACACGCGAGATCCGCGCATCGCACGCCGCGCGACCGAATTCGCCTTGAGCGCCGGCCGGCTCGAAGGTGCGCTCGCCGCCTCGCAGCTGTGGGTCTCGCTGGCACCCAACGACCTTGAGGCACGGCAAACGGCCTGGACGCTGCTTGCCGGCAGCAACCAGCGCGACATTCTCGAGCCCCTGCTGGCTGCGGATCTGGGCAGCAATCCGAACAAGGCTGAGGCCATCGCGAACGCCCAGCGCGTGCTCTCGCGCCTGCCGGACCGCAACGAGGCCCACGCCATGCTGACGCGCGTGCTCAGCCCCCTGGGCGAACAGGCCGATGCCCTGCTGGCCCTGGCCATCTCCTCGTTCGGGGTGAAGCAACCGGACGCCGCGCTGGCCTATTCGCGTCGGGCCCTGGCGGCGCGGCCGAGCTTCGAGCGCGCCGCACTCGTGCAGGCACAGCTGATCCAGGACAAGCCGGCCGAGGCCATCAAGCTGCTGGAGGACTTCACGCGGCGCAACCCCGCGGCGCGTGAAGCCCGCATGAGTCTGGCCCGCCTCTACGCCACCAACAAGCAGCCGGCACGCGCACGCGAGCTCTTCACCGCACTGGCGGCGCCGGTCGCACCGGGCAGCGAACGCGATCAGGAGGCCGTCTATGCCCTGGCCCTGATGAGCATGCAGGACAACAAGCTCGACGAAGCCGAGGCCCTGTTCACCGAATACCTCACGATCATCGATGACGACGAAAGCCGTGACCCGACCAACGCCTACCTGAACCTGGGTGCAATTGCCGAGGAGCGCCGCCGCTTCGAGGAAGCGCTCGACTGGTACGGCCGCGTAGAACGACCGGACGCGCGCTTCACCGCACAGATGCGCTCCGCGCTGGCCGAGGCCAAGCTCAAGCGCGTGGACCGCGCGCGCACCCGCCTTGAGGCGCTGGCCAAGGCTCAGCCCAATGAGCGCAAGCGCATCGCCATGGCCGAAGGGCAGATCCTGCGCGACGCGGACCGCACCGGCGAGGCCGAGGCCGTGCTTCGCGCGGCGCTCACCGCCAGCCCCGATGCGCATGACATCAAGTACGACCTGGCGCTGACCCTGGAACGTCTGGGCCGGCATGACGAGATGGAGGCCCTGCTGCGCGAGGTCATCGCCGCTGAACCGAAGAATGCCCACGCTTACAACGCACTGGGCTACTCGCTGACCGAACGCAACGAGCGCCTGGAGGAAGCCGAGGCCCTGCTCACACAGGCACTGGCCCTGACGCCGGACGACGCCTACATCGTCGATTCGATGGGCTGGCTGCAGTTCCGCCAAGGCAAGCTCAAGGAAGCGATCGCCACCCTGCGCCGCGCCTGGAGCCTGAAGCAGGACGCAGAGATCGCCACCCATCTGGGCGAGGTGCTCTGGGTGGCCGGCCAGAAGGACGAGGCGCGCAAGTTCTGGCAGGAGGCCCGCAAGCTCAATCCCGCCAACGAAACCCTCGCAAGCACGCTGACCCGTTTTCAGGTGAAGCTGCCCTGAGCCCATCCGCGCCCGCCGCCCGGTTCTGCACTGCACGCATCGGCCGGACCGGGCACACAGCGGGGCGTGGCGGTGATGGCTGCTGAAAACCGCTGAAAACCGCTGAATACCGCTGAATACCGCTGAATACCGCTGAACACCGCTGAACACCGCAGAGGCGCAGCCAGACGCCTGAAAACGCGTCATTATTTTCAAAATTTGTTTGATAAGCAGAGCTGAAATTGGCTTATTTTCAACGTTCATTTGACAATGAGTCCAAACCGGCTTTCCGCTTGTTGGGCGCGGTTCTTGGGGCAGTTTGGAGTGTGTTTTTGGGCTTGTTTCAGTCGGTGCATCTCAGGAATCGTGTTTGCGCTGCACTGCTTGGCCTGAGCCTGACTGGAGCGCTGGCCGGCTGCGCCAGCCTTGCGCCCGATTCGCCCGCCGGGAGCGCACCCGCGGGCGCACCCGCCTGGACGAGCGAGCGCAGCGGCCGCGTGGCACTCGCTGCCGAGGACGACCGCGGCAACCCGACGCGCTGGCAGGCCGGCTTTCTGCTGAAGCTGGGCGAAGGCGAACGCCTGCAGCTCGACCTCATCGACCCGCTGGGCAACACGCAGGCGCGCATCCGCAGCCGCGCCGATGCCGCCGAGCTGGAAACCCCCAAGGACGGCGTGCAGCGCTATGCCGACCTGGCCAGCCTCACACAGGCGCTCACCGGCGTGGCCCTGCCCGCCTCGGCCTGGCGCTTCTGGCTGCGCGGCGAGCCGGACCCGGCCCTGCCAGCCCGCCGCGCCGAAGACAGCGGCCAGCGCACCCTCGAACAGGCCGGCTTCACCATCCGCGTTGCGCGCACCCGCGACGACGGCACCCCCGCCCTGCTGGTGATGACGCGCGCGGATCGGCCAGACCTGACCGTACGGATCGTGCTTGATGACTGACCGCGCCGCAGCGACCGGCCGCCTCAGCCTGCAGGCCCCGGCCAAGATCAACCTCTTTCTGCACGTGGTGGGCCGTCGGGCCGACGGCTACCACCTGCTGCAGAGTGTGTTCCAGCTGATCGATCTGGCTGACACCCTGCATTTCGAGCTGCGCAACGACGGGCAGATCGCCCTGGCCGCGCCGCTGCCCGGCGTGGCACCCGAAGACGATCTCTGCATCCGCGCCGCCCGCCTGCTGGAGCGCGCAGCAAGCCGTCCGGTGCCTGGCGTCACGATCGCGGTGGACAAGCGCATCCCCATGGGCGGCGGCCTGGGCGGCGGCTCCAGCGATGCAGCCACCACCCTGCTGGCGCTGAACCACCTCTGGCAGCTCGGCATGCCGCGCGCTCGCTTGGGCGAGCTGGGGCTGCAGCTGGGCGCCGACCTGCCCTTCTTCATCGGCGGCGGCAACGCCTGGGTGGAAGGCATTGGCGAGCAGTTGACGCCGCTTCATCTGCCGCAGCGCTGGTTTCTTGTCGTGCACCCTGGTGTTGGAGTCGCCACTCCAGCCGTCTTCAAGGCGCCAGATTTGACGCGTAACACGCCGTCCGTCATAATTTCGGACTTCGTACGCGCGGCGTCTGCCAATGAGTTGTTCGGCAGAAATGACCTGCAACCGGTGGCAGAACGGCTGGAGCCGGCAGTGAAACTCGCTGCAGAGGCCCTGCCCGGCAGCCGGATGAGCGGATCAGGTGCCTGCGTGTTTGCCGCCTTCGACAGTGAAGCCGCCGCAAACGCCGCACTGCAGAGCCTGCGCGAACGAAATGCGTTAGCTGTCCAGGCGCGTACGTGGGTGGTCAAGGGTCTTGACCGGTATCCCGCAGCAGCGTTGGCAGATTGAGCGCGATCCAGTTTCTGGGCACTGAGCCGCAAGGCGCAGTGACGAGGAAATGGAGGGGAGTCGCCAAGTTGGTTAAGGCATCGGATTTTGATTCCGACATGCGAGGGTTCGAGTCCTTCCTCCCCTGCCAGACACCTCGCCGGTGAGCACCGCCGGCCAAAGCATGGGCACACGCCACAGGTGCTCCGGGCTGCAAGACTGAAGGTCAGGACTGAATGTCGCCAGACCGCAGGTCTTCTCTCAAGCGCCCGCGCAAAGAACCCGCGTCCAAAGCGCTCCCTCGCACGTCCACCACGCTCACCGCGCATACGTCATGAATCTGAATCACGACGGCTTGATGGTTTTCACGGGCAACGCCAACGTCAAGCTCGCGCAGGACGTGGCCAAGTACCTGGGTCTGTCCCTGGGCCGATGCTCGATGGGCAAGTTCAGCGACGGCGAGTGCATGGTCGAACTGCTCGAGAACGTCCGCGGTCGCGACGTCTTCATCCTGCAGCCCACCTGCGCCCCGACCAACGACAACCTGATGGAACTGATCCTGATGACCGACGCGCTCAAGCGCGCCTCGGCCGGCCGGATCACCGCGGCGATGCCCTACTTCGGCTACGCCCGCCAGGACCGTCGCCCGCGCAGCTCACGTGTACCCATTTCGGCCAAGGTCGTGGCCAACATGCTGCAGGCCGCCGGCGTGGACCGCGTGCTGACCATGGACCTGCACGCCGACCAGATCCAGGGCTTCTTCGACATCCCGGTGGACAACGTCTACGCCGCACCCGTGCTGCTGGGCGAGATCTGGAAGCATTCCTACGACAACCTGATGGTCGTCAGCCCCGACGTGGGTGGCGTGGTGCGCGCCCGCGCGCTGGCCAAGCGCCTGGAGTGCGACCTGGCCATCATCGACAAGCGCCGCCCCAAGGCCAATGTGGCCGAGGTGATGAACATCATCGGCGAGGTCGAAGGCCGCACCTGCATCATCATGGATGACATGGTGGATACCGCCGGCACCCTGTGCAAGGCCGCCCAGGTGCTCAAGGAGCGCGGCGCCACGCACGTCATGGCCTACTGCACGCACGCCGTGCTGTCGGGCGGCGCGGTGAACCGCATTGCCAGCTCCTCGCTCGACGAGCTGGTGGTGACCGACACGATCCCCCTGTCTGCCGAAGGCGCCGCCTGCGGCCGCATCCGCTCGCTGTCGGTGGCCAATCTGCTGGGCGAAACGATTCTGCGCATCTCGCGCGAAGACTCGGTGTCCTCGCTCTTCATGGAGTGAGGCATCTGGTGTCCTCGTGCCTGACGGCGCGAGGACGCAGGGAGCAACTTGCTCCCACCGGCGCATGGGCCGTTTGCCATGCACCACGTTCAGACTGGTCGCGGTCGAACGTGTCGATGAAAGGATACTCAGCATGAAAATCGCTGCTGAAACTCGCAAGCTGCAGGGCACGGGTGCGAGCCGCCGCCTGCGCAATACCGGCAAGACGCCGGGCATCGTCTACGGTGGCTCGGCCGCCCCGACGCAGATCGAGATCGATCACAACACCCTGTATCACGCGCTGAAGAAGGAAAAGTTCCATTCTTCGATCCTCGATCTCGAGATCGACGGCAAGCCGCAACTGGCCCTGCTGCGTGACTACCAGATGCACCCCTTCCGCCAACTGGTCCTGCACGTGGACTTCCAGCGCGTGGACGCCGATAAGCCAGTGCACATGAAGGTGCCCCTGCACTTCT
>JAIXTA010000058.1 GCA_027484405.1 Burkholderiales bacterium | reverse complement strand
GGGGCATTGGCAGCGGGCGCAACTTTGCGCTGGGCGCCATGTTTGCGGCCTACGTGAACCCGGAGCTCAATGCAAAGGCGATTGCCGAGCTTGGTGTGGCCGCGGGCTGCGAATTCGACAAGAACTCCGCCCCGCCGATCCGCAGTTTTTCCATCCCGCTGGCCCGGTAATCAAAGGCCAGATCCAGTATCCATGCGGTTCTTCAGACCAAAATGGCTGAAGAACCGCACCAGATATGCGAACAGTGGTTCAACGGGGATCGCGCTGGCAGGCGCGATCTCTTGCCCGAGCGGCGAGCATGCTCGCCGAAACCCTCGGGCAAGCACCAGACAAGCGGATACCACGCCCGTTGACGTGTTCCGCAGGACGAAGGCAAGCACATGGCACTGCAAGAAGTGAAGGTTCCGGACATTGGCGACTTCAAGGACGTCGAGGTCATCGAGGTACTGGTCAAGGTGGGCGACACCATCGCCAAGGATCAGTCGCTGATCACCGTGGAGTCCGACAAGGCGTCGATGGAAATCCCCTCGACGGCGGCCGGCGTGGTCAAGGAACTGAAGCTCAAGGTGGGCGACAAGGTCAATCAGGGCACGCTCGTGCTGATGATCGAGGCGGCTGCGGGTGCGGCGGCACCTGCTCCAACCCCCGCGCCTGCTGCTGCGTCGGCCCCCGCACCGGTACCTGCACCGACGCCCACGCCCGCCGCGCCCATGGCAGCAGCCAGCTACACCGGCAGCGCAGACCTGGAGTGCGACGTGCTCGTGCTGGGCGCCGGCCCCGGCGGCTACTCGGCGGCGTTCCGCGCCGCGGATCTGGGTCTGTCGGTGGTCATCGTCGAGCGCTATCCGACCCTGGGCGGCGTGTGCCTGAATGTGGGCTGCATTCCGTCCAAGGCCCTGCTGCATGTGGCGGCCGTGATCGATGAGGTGCAGCACTTTGCCGACATCGGCATCCACTTCGGCACGCCCAAGGTCGAGCTCGACAAGCTGCGCAAGCACAAGGAAAAGGTCATCGGCAAGCTCACGGGCGGCCTGACCATGATGGCCAAGGCGCGCAAGGTCACGGTGGTGCGCGGCTACGGCAGCTTTGTGGATGCCCATCACGTCAAGGTGGAGCTCACCGACGGGCCGGCGCAGGCCAAGACCGGCGCCAGCAAGACCGTGCGCTTCAAGAACGCCATCATTGCGGCGGGCTCGCAGGCCGTGCGTCTGCCTTTCATGCCGGACGACCCGCGGATCGTTGATTCCACCGGCGCGCTCGAACTCAAGAGCGTGCCCAAGAAGATGCTGGTACTCGGTGGCGGCATCATCGGCCTGGAGATGGGTACGGTCTATTCCACCCTGGGCACGCGCCTGGACGTGGTGGAGATGCTCGACGGCCTGATGCAGGGCGCCGATCGCGACCTCGTCAAGATCTGGCAGAAGATGAATGCCCACCGCTACGACAACATCTACCTCAAGACAAAGACGGTGGCCGTGGAGGCCAGGCCGGATGGCCTGTGGGTGAGCTTTGAAGGGGAAGGCGCGCCCAAGGAGCCCCAGCGCTACGACATGATCCTGCAGAGCGTCGGACGCAGCCCGAACGGCAGGAAGATCGGCGCGGAGCAGGCCGGCGTGGCCGTCAGCGACCGCGGCTTCATTGCCGTGGACAAGCAGATGCGCACCAACGTGCCGCACATCCTGGCGATCGGCGACATCGTCGGCCAGCCCATGCTGGCCCACAAGGCGGTGCATGAGGGTCACGTGGCGGCCGAGGTCTGCGCCGGGCACAAGGCCTTCTTTGATGCCAAGGTGATTCCGAGCGTCGCCTATACCGACCCCGAGGTGGCCTGGGTGGGCGAGACCGAGGACAGCCTCAAGGCCGCCGGCCGCAAGTTCAGGAGGGGCCTGTTCCCGTGGGCAGCCAGCGGGCGCGCCATTGCCAACGGGCGCGACGAAGGCTTCACCAAGCTGCTCTTCGACGATGAGACGGGCCGCATCATCGGCGGCGGCATCGTCGGCACCCATGCGGGCGATCTCATCGGCGAGATCTGCCTGGCCATCGAAATGGAGGCCGACAGCGTGGACATCGGCAAGACCATCCACCCGCACCCGACCCTGGGCGAGAGCGTGGGTCTGGCTGCAGAGGCCGCAGACGGTCATTGCACGGATCTGCCGCCGGTGCGCAAGTAGCACCCGGCCCCCGCGGCGCGCAAGCGCTCTGGCGTTGATGCCCGGGCTCAGCCGGGGTGCGTACGGCGCCAGTGCTGCCAGCGCCGGCGCAGCATCCGTCCGGCAGCGCGTGCTGCACGCCACGGGGCGCTCTGCCTCAGCACCTGCATGGCGCGCTGTTTGAACGCGTGCCACGCATCGAGCGCGCGGGCCATCCAGCCAAACTCACGCAGTCGCGGCTCGGTGAGCAGGAACACGCGCCCGAGCAGGGCGGTTCCCACCACCTTGGCCGCTGCAATGACGCCAATGCCCGCCAGCTTGTGCCCTGCGCCGATCAGCGCCAGCGCCGCCAGCTTGATAGGCAGCAGCAACAGACTTGGCAGTACGAAGAGCGCGAGAGCACCCCAGCGCGGCAATGCGCGTATCCGCGCTTCCAGTCGCGCAACCGCAGGCAGTCGCGCCAGCACGCCGAGCCAGCGGGCCAGCGGCCGCCAGCCGAACTCCTCAAACAGCAGGATCGGCGCAAGCAGCACGGCAAGCAGGCCGCGCAGCGTGCGGTTGAATCGGCTTCGCGGCGCATTGGGGTGGGGCGTGTTGGTGCGGGAGTCCGGCATGGCCCGAGTTCAACCCGCGCCCCGCGAGTCGGCAAGCGCTTCGGGTTGAGCTGAACGATCGGGCCGACGAAGCCCGGCGAGCGTGGACAAAGCGCTGCCGATGAATGCGGCGAATTGCCCCCAAATCACTGCGCTCTTCCAGTGCTCAGGCATAAACCGCTTCAATACAGTGGTCTTTCGTCAAATATCTGCAACCTGCCTATGTCGGACCCGTCGCTGAAGGTGCTGGTCGTTGAGGACTCTCGCACGGTGGGCGCTTTCCTGAGCGCCACCTTGCGCACCTTCGGCTATGCCTGCGAGGTGGTGACCACCGGGGCCGAAGCGCTGGATCACTACAGTGCTGCCAAGCCGGACCTGATCCTGCTGGACGTGATGCTGCCGGACATGGAAGGCTTTGCTGTTGCCGAACGCATTCGCCGGAGTGACCCGGAGAGCTGGGTGCCCATCATCTTCCTGACGAGTCTTGAGTCCGAGGACGACCTGAGCCGCGGCATCGAGGTCGGCGGTGACGACTACCTCACCAAGCCGGTGAGTCGCGTCGTGCTCAAGGCCAAGATCCACGCCATGGAGCGCATCGTGGCCATGCGCAGGCGGCTGATCGAGCTCACGGCCCAGCTGTCGGAGGCCAACAAGGCCCTTGCGCGGCAGAGCGAAGAAGATGCACTGACCGGCCTGGCCAACCGGCGCATGTTCGACCTGATCCTGTCGCGCGAGATCGAGCATTCACGACGCACCAAGCAGCCCCTGACGCTGGCGCTGTTCGATGTCGACTATTTCAAGCGCTACAACGACGCGCTGGGCCATACCCATGGCGATCAGTGCCTGCGAGACGTGGCGCAGGTCCTGCGGCGTGCCTGCCGGCGGGCCACCGACCTGCCGGCACGCTACGGCGGCGAGGAGTTCGCGCTGATCCTGCCCAATACGCCGCGCACAGGCGCCCGGCTGCTGATCCAGGGATTCGCCCGCCTCATGGCCGGCGCGCGCATCGTCCATCCCGACTCTCCGATCGGCGAGTTCGTCACGATTTCCGGCGGTATGACCACAGTCATTGCCAGCGAAAACACCACGCCGCTGTCTCTGGTTCGTGCAGCCGATGAGGCGCTGTACGCCGCCAAGGGGGCCGGGCGTAATCGCGTCATCAGCTTCGACGGCGAAGCCTGCGCACTGCCGGTCCAGAACGCGGGCTGAGCTTCCACGCTGCCCAGCCCGCAAGGCCGCAGGCCGGGCCGCCTAGAATGCGCGCCATGAACGCCAGCACCGCTCCCACGCTTTCCCCCCAGGATCAACTCAAGCAAGCCGTCGCGCTGGCCGCATTGGCCCATGTGCCCCGCGGCGAGATCATCGGCGTGGGTACGGGCTCCACGGCCAACTTCTTCATTGATGGTCTGGCCAGCATGAAGGCGGACATCCCCGGTGCGGTAGCCAGCAGCGAGGCCACCGCCAGGCGCCTGGCCAGCCACGGCATCAAGGTGGTGGACCTCAATGATGTGACCGCCCTGGGCGTGTATGTGGACGGGGCGGACGAGATCGACCCGCGCGGCCACATGATCAAGGGTGGTGGCGCCGCGCTCACGCGCGAGAAGATCGTCGCCAGCGTGGCCGCCAAGTTTGTCTGCATTGCCGACGCGTCCAAGGAAGTGCCCGTGCTGGGCAAGTTTCCGCTGCCCGTGGAAGTGATTCCCATGGCGCGCGAGGCCGTCTCGAGGCAGCTGGCCAAGCTCGGTGGCGAACCCCGGTGGCGCCAGGGCGTGATCACGGACAACGGCAACATCATCCTGGACGTGCATGGTTTGTCCATCACGGACCCCGTCGCGACCGAGGCGCTGATCAATAGCTGGCCGGGCGTGGTCACCAATGGCCTGTTTGCGGCACGCAAGGCCGATGTGGCGCTGATCGGTGCCGCAGGCGGCGTCAAGACCCTCGCTTACTGAGCCCGACCATGCTGCACGTCTACGGCATCCCCAATTGCGACACGGTGAAGAAGGCCCTCGTCTGGTTGCGCGAGCACAAGGTCGAGTTCACCTTTCATGATTTCAAGCAGCTCAATGTGGGCCTGGACCGACTCGACCGCTGGACCCGGGCTGTGGGCTGGGAAGTGCTGCTCAACCGCAAGGGCACCAGCTGGCGCAAGCTCGACGAAGCCCTGCGCAACACGGTGGTGAACGCCGCGACGGCGCACCAGATCATGCGCGCGCATCCCAGCACCATCAAGCGCCCCGTGGTGGAGTGGCCGGACGGCACGATCACGGTGGGGTTTGACGAGGCGCGTTACGCAGAGTTGGTGGAGCGCTAGCTTGCCCCCGGGCTGCTGCGCGCTGCCGCCAACTCAGTCGCTGTGATTTCCCGCCAGCCCCCCGGCGCCAGATCATCCGGCAGGCGTAGCCCGCCGATCTGCACCCGGTGCAGCGCCTCCACGCGGTTGCCGGCGGCTGCCACCATGCGCTTGACCTGGTGGTACTTGCCTTCGCTGATCGTCAGTTCCAGCAGGGTGTCGTAGAGCAGGCGCGCGGCCTCGGCCCGCACGGTTTCGTTGTCGTCGTGCAGCAGCACGCCCGTGCGCAGCTGCTCGCACAGGCTTTTGTCGGCAGCGTGCTTGAGCGTGGCTTCGTAGATCTTGGGCACGTGCCGGCGCGGCGAGATGAGGGCATGATTCAGCTGCCCGTCATCCGTGAGCAACAAGAGGCCTGTGGTGTCCGCATCCAGCCGGCCGATGGGTTGCACACCGCGCTCGCGGATCGGCGGGGGCAGCAGCTCGAACACGCTGGCGTGGTGCACGGCCTTGCGTGAGCATTCATGCCCGGCCGGCTTGTGCATCACGAGCGTGAGCTTGCTGCGCGCGATCCAGCCGTCGCCGTCGACCGTGAAGGGCAGACCTTCAAGCTCGAACTCGGCGCTCGGGTCCTCGACCAGCTCGCCGCGCACCGTGACATAGCCGGCCAGAATGAGACCCGCGCACTGCCGGCGCGTGCCGAAGCCCTGGCTGTGCAGGATCTTTTCGAGGGTCAATCTTCAGCCGCGAGAATGTGCGGGCCTACTGGCTGGGCGGCACGTAGCCGGCGGCCTGATCCACATTGCCGCCGAAGAAGTAGGCGTCCATCTGCCGGGCCAGGTACTGGCGGGCACGGGAGTCCGCGAGGTTCAGGCGGTTTTCATTGACGAGCATGGTCTGGTGCTTGAGCCATGCGGCCCAGGCTTCCTTGCTGACGGATTGCCAGATCTTCTTGCCGAGCTCGCCCGGGTAGGGCGGGAAGTCGAGGCCTTCGGCTTCGCGGCCGAGCTTGATGCATAGGACCATTCGGGCCATGGGGTGATGCTCCAGTAGGTTTCGGGATCAGAGTGCCTTGATCAGCACCTGGGAATTGCGGTTGCGGTTGTAAATGCGCTGCTTGTCGGTGGGCAGGTCGTCCACGCTGCTCTGAACGAAGCCGCGCTTGATGAACCAGTGCATGGTGCGCGTGGTGAGCACGAACAGGCGCTTGATGCCGATGCTCTTGGCGCGCTGCTCGATGTGCTTGAGGATCCGGTCGCCGTCGCCCATGCCCTGGCTCTCTGCACTGACGCACAGGCAGGCCATCTCGGCCATGTCGGTGCCCGGGAAGGTGTAGAGCGCCGCGCAGCCGAATATGCGGCCGTCGTGCTCGAGCACGCTGAAGGCCTCGATGTCGCGCTCGATCTTGTCGCGCCCGCGCGGCACCAGCGTCCCGTCCGCTTCCAGGGGCTCGATCAGCGTGAGGATCGCGCCCACGTCATCGATGGTGGCCTCGCGGATCGACTCCAGCACCTCCTCGGTCACCATGGTGCCGATGCCATCATGCGTGAACACCTCCAGCAGCACGCCGCCGTCCTGCGCAAAGGGCACCACATGCGAGCGTTCCACGCCGCCCTGGCAGGCCTTGATGATGTGCCGCATGTAGAAGGCTTCCACCTCCGGCAGCGTGCCGCTGTTGAGCAGCTTCACGGCGTCGTCATACTCCAGCGCGGTGATCAGCTGTTCGTCTGCGTCCAGCAGGGCCGGGGTTTCGGTGAGGAAGATCAGCTTGTCGGCATTCAGCGCGATGGCGGTGGCGGTGGCCACGTCTTCCATGGCCAAGTTGAAGGCCTCACCCGTGGGCGAGAAGCCCAGCGGCGAGATCAGCACCACGCTGTTGGCTTGCAGTGCATTGCGGATGGCGTCTGCATCGACGCGGCGCACTACGCCGGTGTGCTGATAATCCGTGCCGTTGAGCACGCCCAGCGGCCGGGCGGTGATGAAGTTGCCGGACACCACGCGCACGCGCGCGCCATCCATGGGCGTATTGGGCAGGCCCTGGCTGAACAATGCCTCCACATCGAGGCGGATCTCGCCGGCGGCCTCCTTGGCGCATTCCAGCGCGGCCTTGCTCGTGACCTGGATGCCGCGGCCGAATTCATACTCGATGCCCTTGAGCTTGAGCTGCTCGTTCACCTGAGGGCGCGAGCCGTGGCAGACCACGATCTTCACGCCCAGGGCATTCAGCAGGGACAGGTCCTGTACCAGCGCGTTGAGCCGGTCATCGGCCACCAGTTCGCCGCCGAAGCCGATGACGAAGGTGGTGTTGCGGTAGCGGTGGATGTAGGGCGCGACCTGGCGGAAGAAGGCGACGAACTGCGCGTCCTGGAAGAACTCGGCCGGGGTGTTGGCCCGCCCGTGGGCATGCGTGTGCGTGGGCGCTTGCGTGGCGCTTGAGGGCGCGGCAGGCGAGGGCAGGGGATCGGCCGGAGCGTTCATGCGCAAAACTATACTTGCCGCCTCTATGAACGCCCCGAAGACAGGTGGTGGATCCTCCTCGTTGCGCGACGCCCTGAAGGATGTCCGCGACCAGCTCCAACCCAAGCAACCGCCCGCGCCCGCATCCGCACCGCAACCCGGAGCGCAGGCGGCCCAGGCCAAGCGGCCGGAACGCAGCGCTCAGCCGCGTGTTCAGCCCGCGTCGAGAGCGAGGCAGCCAGCACCGCCAGCAAGCCCGGATACGCAAGGCAAGATCGGCTCCCAGAGCGGATCTTCAGACCAAAATGGCCCGAAACCCGCGCCGGACAAGCGAAGAGCCTCTGCGCAAAGCACCAGAGACACGCGCGAACCGCAGCGCAATCCGCTGCCGCCGATCACCTATCCAGAAGAGCTGCCCGTCAGCAGCGTGCGCGAGGACGTTGCGCAGGCCATCCGCGACAACCCGGTCGTCATCATCTGCGGCGAGACCGGCTCGGGCAAGACCACGCAGCTACCCAAGATCTGCCTCGATCTGGGCCTGGGCCGGCGCGGCCTGATCGGCCACACGCAGCCGCGGCGCCTGGCAGCCACCAGCGTGGCCAAGCGCATTGCAGAGGAACTCAAGAGCGAGCCGGGCGAACTCGTCGGCTACCAGATCCGCTTCACCGAGCGCATGAAGCCCGGCGCATGGGTCAAGCTCATGACCGACGGCATCCTGCTCGCCGAGACGCAGACCGACCCGGACCTGCGTGCCTACGACACCCTGATCATCGATGAGGCGCACGAGCGCAGCCTGAACATCGACTTCCTGCTCGGGTATCTGAAGCACCTGCTCGCGCGCCGGCCGGACCTCAAGCTCATCATCACCAGCGCCACGATCGACGCGGATCGCTTTGCGCAGCACTTTGCCTCCGCGCGCGGCCCGGCGCCGGTGCACAACGTCAGCGGGCGCCTGTATCCGGTGGAGATGCGCTGGCGGCCGCTGGCGCCGAAGACTGAAATTGAAGACGCCATCTGCGAGGCGGCCGACGAGCTCATGCGCGAAGGCCCGGGCGATATCCTCGTCTTCCTGCCGGGCGAGCGCGAGATCCGTGACGCGATGCACGCGCTCTCCAAGCACCACTTCGCGAGCAAGGCGCGCCCCGAGCTGCTGCCCCTGTTCTCGCGCCTGAGTGCGGAGGAGCAGCAGCGCGTGTTTGCGCCGCATGGCGGGCGGCGCATCGTGCTGTCCACCAACGTGGCAGAAACCTCGCTCACCGTGCCGGGCATCCGCTACGTGATCGACACGGGCACGGCGCGCGTGAAGCGCTACAGCTACCGCAACAAGGTCGAGATGCTGGCCGTGGAGCCGGTGAGCCAGGCGGCGGCCAACCAGCGCGCGGGCCGCTGCGGCCGGGTGGCGGCTGGCATCTGTATCCGCCTGTATGACGAGGCGGACTTCAACAAGCGGCCCAAGTTCACTGACCCCGAGATCCTGCGTTCATCCCTGGCCAGCGTGATCCTGCGCATGAAGAGCCTGCGCCTGGCGGACATCGAGAACTTCCCCTTCATCGAGCCGCCGCTGCGCCGTGCGATTGCCGATGGCTACGCCCTGCTGCAGGAGCTGGGTGCGCTGGACGAGCGCAACGAACTCACACCCGTGGGTGCGCAGCTCGCGCGCCTGCCGACCGACCCGCGGATCGGCCGCATGATCCTGGCGGCCGGCGAGCAGGGTTGCCTGAAGGAGGTGCTGGTGATTGCCAGCGCACTGGCGGTGCAGAGCCCGCTGGACCGGCCGATGGACCGGCAGCAGGCGGCCGATCAGGCGCACAAGGCCTTTGAGGACGAGAAGAGCGAGTTCATGGCCACGCTCAAGCTCTGGAGCTGGTTTTCCGACGCCTTCCAGCACAAGGAGAGCAACCGCAAGCTGATCGAGCAGTGCCAGCGCAGCTTCGTGAACCATGTGCGCATGCGCGAGTGGCGCGACGTGCACTCCCAGCTCACCCAGCTGGCGCACGAGGCCGGCCTGCGCGAGAACGGCAGCCCCGCCACCTACGAGCAGCTGCACACCACGCTGCTCACGGGCCTCTTGGGCAACATCGGCATGAAGGACGAGGAGACTGAGGCCTGGCTGGGGGCGCGCGGCATCCGCTTCCTGCCGCACCCCGGGAACATGCTGTCCAAGAAGCCGGCCAAGTGGCTGGTGGCGGCCGAACTCGTTGAGACCACGCGCCTGTATGCGCGGCAGATGGCTTCGGTCGATCCGCAGTGGATCGAGCGCGTGGGCAAGCACCTGATCCAGAAACACTGGAGCGAGCCCAAGTGGGACGCCAAGACCGGCAATGTGGTGGCCAATGAACGCGGTCTGCTGTATGGCCTGACGATCTACCACGGCCGCCGCGTGAACTACGCGCCCATCGACCCCGTGGCGAGCCGCGAGATCTTCATCCGCGAAGCCCTGGCCGCGCGCGACTGGGACTGCACGCTGCCTTTCTTTGCGCACAACGCCCGCCTGATCCGCGAGATCGAGGCCCTGGAACACAAGGCCCGCCGGCCGGACTTTCTGGTGGATGAGGAGCTGCTGTTCAAGTTCTACGACGCGGCGATTCCGGCGGATGTGGTGGGTAGGGCGAGCTTCGAGACCTGGTATCGCCAGGCGGGCAGGCAGACACCGAAGCTGCTGTTCCTGTCCAAGGACGACCTGCTGCGCCGCGATGTTTCCGGCATCACCCACGACGCCTACCCCAAGACGCTCGACCTGCGCGGGCTGGAACTGAAGCTGGACTACCACTTCGAGCCCGGCAGCCCCAAAGACGGCGTCACGCTCACCGTGCCGGTGTTCGCGCTCAACCAGGTGGACGCCACGGCCTGTGAATGGCTCGTGCCCGGCATGCTCAAGGAGAAAGTCACCGGCCTGCTCAAGAGCCTGCACCCCAAGGCGCGGCACCGCGTGCAGCCCGTGGCTGAGACCGCGGAGACCTTCATCGAGCACGCGGAGCGCGAGGGCTGGATCGGCACCCGCCCGCTTGTTGAAGCCCTGCGTGACTTCTGCAAGGCGCACACAGGCCTGGCCATCGTGCTCACGGACTTCAAGGCCGAGCAGCTCAGTCCGCACAGCTTCATGAACTTCCGGGTGGTGGACGAGCATGGCCGCATGATCGACGCCGGCCGCAATCTGGCCCAGCTGCGTGCCGAGCACGGCGCCAGTGCCCAGGCCGCCTTCGCCGGCCACGCCACCGAGCACGCCACCGACACCCTCGACATCCCCGACACCTTCACTGACTGGACCTTCTGCGAGCTGCCCCAGCTGCTCGAGCTGGAACGCGCCGGCAAGGCCCTGGTGGGCTTTCCGGCCTTCAAGGACTGTGGCACGCACGTCGAGCTGGAGGTGCAGGACGACGAGCTGGCCGCCCGCGCCATGCACCAGGCAGGTCTGCGGCGCCTGTTCCTGCTGCAACTGGCGCAACAGGTGCGTGGGCTGGAAAAGAGCCTGCCGGACATTGCCACCATCAGCATGCAGGCCATCAGCTACGGCCTGCCCTTCAAGAGCCAGCCGGAACTCGCGGCCGAGGTGATCGACACCGCCTTTGACCGCGCCTTTCTGATGGACCCCTGGCCGACGGATGGCGCCAGCTTCCGCAGCCGCCTGGGCGATGGCAAGGGCCGGGTGGGGCTGATCGCCGGCGAGGTGATTCGCCTGCTGCAGAACATCGTGATCGAACTCGGCAACGCCCAGAAGAAGCTCAACGGGGCCAAGGCGCACGCCGCCGCAGCGGCGGACATGCAGGCGCAGATTGCCGCGCTGTTCCCCAAGCGCTTCCTGAACGCCACGCCCTGGGCACAGCTTGCGCACTATCCGCGGTATCTGAAGGCCATCGGCGTGCGCATCGACAAGCTGCGCACCGACCCCGCGCGCGACGCCCGCCTCATGGCCGAATACGGCCCCCTGGCCCAGCGCTACCAGCGCGAGCGCGCCGCCCGCAAAGGCAATGAAGACCGGCAGCTCGATGAACTGCGATGGCTGCTGGAGGAGCTGCGCGTGGGCCTCTATGCGCAGGAACTCAAGACCCCGACGCCGATTTCAGTGAAGCGCGTGATGAAGGTGTTTGAGAGTTTGCAGCGGTAGTCCATGGGCTCGATGCCCGGGTTTTGCAGTCGAAACTCAGCATTCATGCGCCTTTCCAGCCAAATTCGCCCGGAAACCCGCATGGGACAAGCGGAAAGCCCCTTTGCTACCCGTCAAGATGCCGCAGGATGAACTGCCTACACTCGGTCATCCAGTTGCCCCTGCCGGTCGTTGTCTCCTGATGAAATCGATTTCCCGTCTTGTGCTCAGCCTTGCGCTGGCCGTCTGTGCCGCCGCGGCGCAGGCCAATGTTGTTGTCGTGCTGAATTCGCGCGACGCCTCCGTCACCCTGCTGGACCAGAAGACCGGCAGCACGCTCAAGACCCTGGACGTGGGCAAGGAGCCGCACCACCTGTACCCGACGCCGGACAACTCCATGCTCATCGTCGCCAATGCGCAGAGCGATGACCTGATCTTTCTGGACCCTGTTACGGGCGAGTTCAAGGCGCGGGTGAAGAACATCCCCGATCCGTACCACCTGGGTTTCTCGCCGGACAAGAAGTGGTTCGTGGTGAACAGCCTGCGCCTGGACCGTGTGGATCTCTACCGCCACGAGACGGTGAACGGCGAGCCCAAGTTCACGCTGGTCAAGCGCATCCCAACGCCCAAGCTGCCCAGCCACATGATCTTCTCGGCGGACAGCCGCTTTGTGTATGTGACCCTGCAGGGCACGGACGAGGTGGCCGCGATCGACCTCAGCACGCAGCAGCTGGCCTGGAAGATGCCCGTGGGCGACACGCCGGCAGGCATCTGGGCATCACCCTCGGGGCTGCTGTTCGTGGGCATCATGGCCAAGGACTACATCGACGTGATCGACCCGGCCAAGCGCCAGGTCATCAAGCAGATCAAGACGGGCGCCGAGGCCCATGGCGTGCGCGGCGCCGGCGACGGCAAGCTGCTCTACGTGAGCAACCGCCAGGCCAACACCATCAGCGTGGTGGACATGGAAAAGCTGGAGAAGCTCTACGACCTGCCGGCACCCGGCGGCCCGGACTGCATGGAAGTCACGGCCGACGGCAAGCAGATCTGGTTCACCAGCCGCTGGATCAAGAAGGTCACGGTAGTGGACGTGGCCAGCCGCAAGGTGGTGGGCCAGTACCCCGTGGGCCGCTCGCCGCACGGGCTGTACTTCCACAACCGTGCGCCCTGGAAGTAGGCGGATACCGATGCGGGCTTTGCAGCGATGGTTCGGCGCGGCGGCGCTAGCGCTCGCGGTGGCGGCCGTGCCTGCGCAGGCCGCACCGGGCTGCAAGGGCACGATCTACCTGACCTTCGATACCGGCAGCCAGAGCCAGGCCGAGTTCATCGCCGACACGCTCAAGAAGCACAGGGTCAAGGCCACCTTCTTCCTGGCCAACGAGAAGACCACGCGCGGCGACTATTCGCTGGACGCCTCCTGGGGCCCGTACTGGAAGCGCCTGGCTGACGAAGGCCATGTGCTGGCCACGCACACCTTCGACCACGTGTACTTCCGCAAGGCCAATGCCGACGGCACCGTGACCGTGCGCCCGCAGTTCGGCGCGAATGCCGGCAAGGATCTCAACTGGACAAAGGCAGAGTTCTGCAGCGAACTCAAGCGGGTGGATGCCCGCGTGAAGGAGTTCACGGGGCAGGGCGTGGCACCGCTATGGCGCGCGCCGGGCGGGCGCACGAATCCGGTGACGCTGGCCGCAGCCCTGGACTGCGGCTACCGTCACGTGGGCTGGGCGCCGGCAGGGTTCCTGGGCGATGAACTGTCGAGCGAGGCCTATCCCAACGACGCGCTGCTCAAGCGCGCCCTGCGCGATCTGCGCGATGGGGACGTCGCCATGGCGCACCTGGGCATCTGGTCGCGGCGAGACCCATGTGCGTCCGGCGTGCTGGAGCCGCTGATCACCGGTCTGAGAGCCCGTGGCATGTGCTTTGCCACGCTCAGGGACCATCCGCAGTATCGCGATCTATGGAAGTGATTCAGCAACTGATCGGCAGTGTGACCGAAGGCTTCACGCAGGTGCAGGCTTGGCTGTTCACGCAGCTGCTGGCGCCGCTGATGCATGCGCTGGGCTTGTCGGCCTACATCGAAGACGGCTTTGATGCCACGGAGTGGTTCCTGCTCGGCATGCTGGAAGTGCTGCTGCTGTTTGCCCTGCTGCGCCCGCTCGAGAAGCTCTGGCCGGCCGAGCCTGAGCCTGCCACGCCGGAGCGCCGTCGGGCGGTGCGCACCGACTTCCTCTACACCCTGCTGCACCGGCTGGGCGGCTTCTCTCTGCTGATGTTCTTTGTGCTGACCCCGATTGCCGATGGCATCGAGGGCGAGCTGCGCCTGGCCGGCGTGGAGCGCTGGACCCTGGACACCGTGCTGCCCTGGCTGGGCAGCCATGCGCTGCTGCAGTTTGCGGTGTATCTGCTGATCCTGGACTTCGTGGACTACTGGATCCACCGTGGCCAGCACCAGCTCAACCGCTGGTGGGCGCTGCATGCCCTGCATCACAGCGCGCGCCACATGACCCTGTGGAGCGACAACCGCAACCACCTGCTCGACGACGCGCTGCGCGATGCCATCCTGGTGGCGCTTGCGCTGGTGATCGGCGTGGAGCCCGCGCAGTTCATCAGCCTGGTGATCGCCTCGCGCGTGATGCAGAGCCTGTCGCATGCCAACGTGCGCCTGCGCTTTGGCCCCCTGCGCTGGGTGCTGGTGAGCCCGCAGTTCCATCGCCGGCACCATGCCATCGGCGTGGGGCACGAGGGCGCACATCAGGGCGTGAACTTCGGCGTGCTGTTCAGCTTCTGGGACCTGATCTTCCGCACGGCGGACTTCACTGACGCCTACGAGCCGACTGGCATCCGCGACCAGCTCGCCGGGCGCGAATATGGTCAGGGTTTCTGGGCCCAGCAGTGGCTGGGCGTCAAGCGCCTCCTGAGTCTGCGCGGCGCCTGACGCGCGACCGGGTTGCCTGCGAAACCGCATCGGAGGCGGGCGAAACCGCGGGTCAGCCCTTGCCAGCGCATGCGTCGATAATCCGGCGCTCGATCCTGTCTCCACCGACCATCCATTCATGCAGCGCACCCTGCTTGCCTTCGTCAAGGGCCTGACCGGCGTCTTCCATCCGCGCATGCTGCTGCTTACGCTCGTGCCCTTTCTGTTGGCCGGGGCGATCTGGGCGGCAGTGGGCTGGTTCCTCTGGGACGACTGGATTGCGCTGCTGTCGCAAGGGGTGGCGGCCACACGCGACAGTGCTGCAGTGAGCTGGATGCTCAAGGCGATGGGGGGGGATGGCGTGCGCACGCTGCTTGCGCCACTGCTGGGCATGTTGCTGGTGGTGCCGCTGGTGGCCGCCACGGCGCTGGTCATGATTTCCGTGGCGGGCATGCCCTTCATCCTGCGCCATGTGGGCGAGCGCGCCTACCCCACGCTGGCGCGGCGGCGTGGCGCCTCGCTGGTCGGCAGCGTGGGTAACGCCGTGGTGGTGACCGCGCTGTGGGCGCTGCTGTGGATCATCACGATCCCGCTGTGGTTCATTCCGCTCGTGGGCGCGATCATCCCGCTGCTGATCTCGGGCTGGGCCACGAGTCGTCTGATGAGCTATGACGCGCTGGCCGAGCACGCCGACGCCGAAGAACACGGTGCGCTGCGCCGAGCCCACCGCTGGCCGCTGTTTGCGCTGGGTGTGCTGATGGGCTGCTTTGCCATGGCGCCGACGCTGCTGTGGATGTTCGGTGCGCTCGCGGTGATCTTCCTGCCTGTCACGGCGCTGGTGGCGATCTGGTTGTACGCGGTGGTCTTCGTGATCTCCGGGCTGGCCTTTGCCCACTACAGTCTGGGCGCGCTGGCCGCGCACCGCGCGCATGCACTGCAAACCCACAAGAACGAAACCGCTCCCCTCATCCAGGCATGAACACCACTGCAAGCACCGCCTGCCCGCCGATCGGGCTGATCATCATCGGCGACGAAATCCTCTCCGGCAAGCGCCAGGACGGCCACTTTGCCAAGGTGCGCGAGCTGCTCGCCGCGCGCGGGCTCGGTCTGGCCTGGGTGCGTTACTTGGGCGACGACCGCGCGCTGTGCGAAGCGGCACTGCGCGAGAGCTTTGGCACCGATCACATCGTGTTCTCCTGCGGCGGCATCGGCGCCACACCGGACGACCACACGCGCCAGAGCGCGGCGGCGGCACTGGGCGTGCCGCTGGAGCTGCATCCGGAGGCCGAGCGCCTGATCGCCGAGCGCACGCGCGAGTGGTACGCCAAGGACCCCGCAGCCGCCGGCAGCCCCGACATGTCCACGCCCGAGAACCAGCAGCGCCTGAACATGGGCAAGTTTCCGGCCGGCGCCAACATCATTCCCAACCCGTACAACAAGATTCCGGGCTTCAACGTCGGCCAGCACTGGTTTGTGCCGGGCTTCCCGGTGATGGCCTGGCCGATGATCGAGTGGGTGCTCGACACCCACTACAAGCACTTCCACAACCAGGTGCAGCTCGGCGAAAAGAGTTTTCTCGTCTATGGCGTACCGGAGTCCCGCGCCACGCCGCTCATGGAAGCCGTGGAGGCGGAGTTCGCGGGCATCAAGGTGTTCTCGCTGCCCAGTGTGGGCAACGACAAGCGCGCCCGTCACATCGAACTGGGCGTGAAGGGCCCGGTAGATGCACTGCCGGCCGCCTACGCGCGCTTGCTCGAAGGCACGCAGGCCATCTGCGCGAGCCTGGGCGGCGAGATCGACGAGTCCGCCCGGCGGCAGTAAGCACCTCAACGATTGCCGGCGCGCCGCGCATAAAAAAAGCCCCACTGGCATGCAGTGAGGCGGCAATCGCACCAAGGTGCGGAGGAGACATCTTGAGGTGGGTGCCCGGGGCAGGGCACCGCACGGAGTTCTTGCGGGTACGCGCCAGACGAACAGGCGCGCTTGCCATATGTCTTAAGCGCGCTTGCGCTTGGGGGTCATCTGCACGACGACGTCGGCGGGCGCCTTGTCCACTTGGGCGAAGAACTGCTCGCCGGCGGCAAAGGCCTGCTTTTGCATCTGGGCGCCGATGGTGGCTGCCTGCTCGTAGAGGGCCAGGCTCTGGGCCAGGGCTGCCTTGTAGTTCTTCAGCAGGGGCTCGACCGGTGCGGGCAGGGTACCGCCCAACTCGTCGGTCATGGATTCAGCGTGCTTCACCAGGGTCTTGACGGCGGAGTGCGTTGTCGAGGCCAGGGATTCCTGCGTGTCGGCAGCCAGCTTGAGGCTCTGCTTGCCGTACTTGGCCACCTTGGCGCTCACCGGAGCCAGCACGTCTTGCGGGTTGGCAAAGCCAGCTTCGGGCGTCCAGCCCTCGGCGTTGCGCACGACGGAGATGAGTTCCGCGGCGTTTTCCTTGATTGCGCCGACGGCGAGTTCAGACGCCTTGGAGGCGCTGTCTACGACGGTGGAGAGTGCTTCGACGCCGTGGGAAACGACGTCCTGGGATGCAGCTTTGACGGAAGTGAGGGTCTGGAACATGGCGTGTCCTCCGAAAATTGTGAGTGACTTCAGCTGCGCCACGGTTCCATTTCCATCAATGGTGCAGCGCACAATCGAAATATAGGGACGCCACCCACGGGGGTCAAGAACATTTTTGTGCGCCGCAACATGAGTGTAGAGTCAAGCCTCTAGCGAGCGGCGACGGAAAAACAAAAATCGCTTATTAATCAATGATTTAAGAGCGCCTAGTGCCGAGCATGCTGGGCCACGCATGCAGGGCTTCGAGGAAGTACTAGGGCATTACTGGGCCACCCAGCCACCATCCACATTCCATGCTGCACCGCGCACATTGGATGCCGCTTCGCTGCACAGGAAGACCGTGAGCTCGCCAAGCTGCTCGGGTGTCACGAACTGAAGCGAGGGCTGCTTCTCGCCCAGCAGCTGCTTGCTGGCCTCTGCCACCGAGATCCCCTGGGCGGCGGCCTTGGCGTCGATCTGCTTCTGTACGAGTGGCGTCAGCACCCAGCCCGGGCAGATGGCATTGCAGGTGATGGGCAGCTGCGCCGTCTCCAGCGCCACCACCTTGGTCAGGCCCACGACGCCATGCTTGGCGGCCACGTAGGCTGACTTCTGGGCCGAGGCCACCAGGCCATGCGCGGAAGCGATGTTCACGATCCTGCCCCAGCCGCGCTGCTTCATGCCAGGCAGCAGCAGGCGCGTGGTGTGGAACACGCTCGACAGGTTGATGGCAATGACGGCGTCCCAGCGGTCGACCGGGAAGTCCTCGATCGCAGCCACGTGCTGGATGCCCGCGTTGTTCACCAGGATGTCCACCCCGCCAAAGGTGCTCGCGCCGAACTGCGCCAGCGCCTCGATCTCGGCCACCTTGGACAGGTCCGCGCCGTGGTAGGCGGTCTTCACGCCGTAGGTGGCCTGGGTTTCGGCCTGCAGCCTGGCGATATCGTCGGCGCTGCCGAAGCCGTTGAACAGGATCGAGACGCCCTGGCGCGCGAGCGATTGGGCAATCCCCAGTCCGATGCCGCTGGTTGAACCGGTGACGAGGGCGACTTTGCCTTGCAGTGAACTCATGTCGGGGCGTCCTTGCTGATGCTGGGCTGAAAGAGCGCGATGGCAGGCTCGGCCACGCGCAATGCTGCGGTGCCGCAATCTTATCGAGAGCCGTTTCAGCGCGCCGCTAAATTCCTGCCATGCCCGATCAGCAACATTTCGCCCCACCTCGGCACCGCACTGTGCAGTGCCTGTCTGCGCGCGGCCTGCACCGCATGGCCTACCTCGAATGGGGCAGCGAAGCGGCAGAGACAGTGCTGGTCTGCGTGCACGGCCTGACACGCTGCGCCTGGGACTTCGAGGCCGTGGCGCATCGCCTGACCCAACGCAACGGAGCCGGGCTGCGCGTCGTGGCGCCCGATGTGGTGGGGCGTGGCGCCAGCGACTGGCTGGCCGATCCGGTGGCCTACGGCGTGCCGCAATACATGGCCGACATGACCACGCTGCTCGCGCGACTGAATGCGCGGCGTGTGTTCTGGTTCGGCACCAGCATGGGCGGGCTGATCGGCATGGCGCTGGCGAGCCTGAAGGATTCGCCCATCGAGCGCATGCTGATCAATGACGTGGGTCCGCGCATCGAGCCTGCAGCGCTGGCGCGCATCGGCAGCTACGTCGGCAAGGCGCCGGTGCATGCCAGCTTCGAGGCGGCGGTGGCGCATGTGCGCGAGGTGGCGGCCAGCTTCGGCCCGCACACGGACGCGCAGTGGATCGAACTGACGCGCCATGTGGTGCGGCAGACGCCGCAGGGCTGGGTCATGCACTACGACCCGGCGATCGCCCAGCCCTTTGCCGCGGCCAGCTCGGAGCAGGCGGCCCTGGGCGAGGCGCTGATGTGGGCCGGCTGGACGCAGATCCGCGCCCGCATGCTCGTGGTGCGCGGCGAGTTGTCCGATCTGCTCAGCCGCGAGACCGTGGCACGCATGCAGGCCGAGAACCCGCGGGCCGAGGCGGTGGAGATCGAGGGCGTGGGCCATGCGCCCACATTCATGCAGCCGGATCAGATCGATCTGGCGGAACGCTTTTTTCTGGAGGAGTGAACACGATGGGCGCAGTGACAAGAATCGGCGTGGGCAAGCGGCTGTCCGAGGCGGCGGTGCACAACGGCACGGTGTATCTGGCCGGGCAGGTGGCCGATCAGACCGCGGGGCAGGACATTGCCGCGCAGACCCGCGAAGTACTCGGCATGATCGACAAGCTGCTCGCACAGGCCGGCAGCGACAAGAGCCGCATTCTTATGGTGCAGATCTTCATTGCGGACCTGAAGGATTTCCCGGCCATGAACGAGGTCTGGGATGCCTGGGTGGTGCAGGGCGCCACGCCACCGCGCGCCACGGTGCAGGCGGCGCTGGCCAAGCCGGAGTGGAAGGTCGAGATGGTCGTGACGGCTGCTGTCTGATTTGCTGCAAGCACAGTCATCCGCCGCCGCCACATGCTGCCCACCCGGCGACGGCGGTCGGGTGACCCGTATCCGAGTTTGACCAGCGTTCGACGCGCTTGAATCAAAGTCGGCCAAAAACTGTGCATATCGCCTTGAACCATTTCCGGTTGATCAAAGCGGCTCTTCGGACATTTTTGGTCCTTGTTGATCAAAAAATGAGTCATTTTCAGCCATGAATTCAGCTGATGGCGCTGCGCGTTGCTCCGCGGCGCTTTGTTTCAATTTGCCGCCAGGGTGGCATCACGGCCTACCTAAGCTGCGGAAACAAGATGTGCTTTGTTTCAAACAGCTCAGGGGGCTCCATGCATTCAATCAAGAAGACAGCCAAGCACAGCCTGGCCAGTGGCGCGGCCGTTGTGACCGCGTTGATGCTGGTTTGTGGCGCGGCGCCGGCGTCTGCCCAGGACAAGCGCTTCTATGTGGGCAATGACCTGGGCTTGTCGACCCTGGACTTCAACACCCGGCGGCTGGGCAACTTCAATCCGAATGCCGGGATCCGCACGAGCGTTGATGACCGCGACATGAGCTACGGGGTCTTCGCCGGCTATCGGGCCGAGCGCAACTTTGGCTTGGAGGTCGGTTTCAACCGTTTCGGCAAGACCAAGGTCACCATCAGCGACGGCATCAATTCAGCCAGCAGCACCGTCAAGAGTGAGGGCGCCTTTGTTGCCGGCCTCTACCACCTGCCGCTGCCAGCCAACTTCACGCTGGTCGGCAAGCTGGGCGTGTCCAACAGCAAGTCCAGCTTCAATCTGTTCCCCTTCGGTACCGACAACCGCAGCAAGGTGAATCCGCTGTATGGCGTCGGTCTGGGCTACAAGCTCGGTGAAAGCCTCAGTCTGCGCGCGGAGTACAACCGGATCCCGAACTTTGCCGACAACGATCGTGACCTCTCCAACGCCAAGCTGGGCCTGATCTACGGCTTCTGACGCATGCCGGCGCCGCCGGCGTGGTCGGCTTGCCGGTAGCCAAGATACGCAGCGAGCATCTCGAACCACACCGGGTGGTTCTGCAAGAGGTGCTCGGGCGCAACGAACATCGCCTCCACACTGACCGCAAAGAACTCGGCGGGGTGCGTGGCGGCGTAGGGGTCCAGGCCCCAGGCGGTGGGCTCGTCCCAGTCTTCCGGCAGTGCGTCGACCACATCGCAGAACGCGTGATAGGCCTGCAGCATCACGCGCTCGAAATCCGCCCGCTTGATCTGCGCATGAAACCGCCGGTCGAACACCGGAATGCCGTCATCGATGCCGTCGGCCATGTCGAGCTTGTGGGCGAACTCATGGATCACGACATTGAAGCCGCTGCGTCGATCGGCGCTGGCCACGTCGCTCCATGACAGGATGACCGGTCCGCCGGGCCAGGCCTCACCGACGGCTTCGTCGATGTAGTGATGCTCCACGCCATCCTCATCGACCTCGACCTTCGGGATCAGGAAACCTTCCGGATACACCACCACACCCACGAAGTCGCCATACAGATCCGGTGACAGATGCAGCACCGGCAGGCAGGCCTG
>JAIXTA010000070.1 GCA_027484405.1 Burkholderiales bacterium | reverse complement strand
TTTGCGATCTTCACGCGCCAGACCCAGACAACACGCAGAAGCACTCTCCTCCCCAAAAGAACTCCGCTAGTCATCTCCTCAGAAGCAACTTCGGCCCACTTCGGTGGGCCTTTTCTTTTCATGCGTGTGAACCGGGTGCGTCTGGCCGAGTGGTGTCGTTGTCAAGCCGCTCTGCTCGCCGCGAGCCGATAGCGACGCGGCGTTTGACGGACACGGAGTTTGAACTGCGTGTTGAAGTGGGACAGGGTGGAAAAGCCGCACACTGCTGCGATCCTTGCCACGGGTTGGTCAGACTGCCGCAGCAGCACGCACGCTTGCGCAACCCGCAAATCATTGACATACACGGTGAAGGGCTTGCCCACCAGGCGCTTGAACGCGCGCGGGAATGAAGCCGGGCTGACATGAAGAACATCGGCAGCCTCATTCACCGTGATTTCGGTGGCGAGCCGTTCGCGGACCCAATGCAGCAGCGCATCGACGCGCCGCTGCCGGGCAGCATTGGGGGTGTGCACGACGGCGCGCGCGCCCAGCGTGCGACACGCGCCGACATCATGGCTTCGTGCCACCCAATACTCGAGCAGCTGGAGGGCGGCCGCCAGTTGAGACAACCCCTTCGCAGCAGACGCCTGCTCGAAATACCGTCGAACCTCGCAGCTGCCGGGCCCGATCAGTTGCCAACCGCTTGCCGTCGACAACACGGCGTCAATGTCGTGGTGCCATTCCGCAAGCCGCCTCAGCTCAGGCGCAATCTGGAGCTGCACAACCGCCGCGCTCACAGGGCCGTCGGCCGGCCCTGTACTGGTCCACACATGCGGCACCCGGGGCGTGACCATGACCAGGTCGCCGGCCTCGAAGGGCTCGACGGTCTCGCCCACAATGCGTACGCCATTGCCCCGCTTGATCCAGGTGAACTCGATGTGATCATGGGCATGCAAGGGCCCGGCAAAGGCAGCGAGCTGCAAGTCGAGTACGCGGACGGCCCCCGTAGTCGGCGGCGGGACTGACTCCCATACGGCCTTCAATTTGCCCTCACCTACTCAGAGAAGTTGGAAAACAGTCAGTTTGAGTTGATTCTCACATAGCTGATGCTGAATGTGGGGACACACTGGCAAGCCATGACCGCCACCCCGCAACGTTCCCGAACCGACCTCGCAGCGCACGGCCTGAATTCGGGCCGGCTCAGCAGCTGGTGGCAAGGGGGGGTCATCTATCAGGTCTACCTGCGCTCGTTCCAGGACAGGAATGGCGATGGCATTGGAGACCTTGGCGGACTGCTGTCCCGCCTGCCTTACATCGCATCACTCGGCGTCGATGGCATCTGGATCTGTCCGTTCTTTCCCAGCCCCATGCGCGACTTCGGCTACGACGTGTCTGACTTCACCGACGTGGACCCGCAATTCGGCAGCCTCGACGACTTCGACCTCGTCGTACATCGTGCTCACGAACTCGGGTTGCGCGTGATCATCGATCAGGTCTGGAGCCACACCGCCGCAGACCATCCTTGGTTCGCCGAAAGCAGGAGCAATCGGACGAATCCGAAGGCGGACTGGTGTGTCTGGGCGGACCCCAGGCCAGACGGCAGCCCACCCAACAATTGGCTCAGCTGGATGGGCGGCCCCGCCTGGCAGTGGGAACCTCGGCGGCGGCAGTACTACCTGCACAACTTCCTGTCGGCCATGCCCGACCTGAACTTCCACAACGCGGATGTGCAGGCAGCCATCCTGCAGGTCGCCAGGTTTTGGCTGGAGCGAGGCGTCGATGGATTCCGCCTCGACACTGCAAACCTGTATGCACACGACCCGCTGCTTCGCGACAACGGAGCACTGCCGGCTGAATTGCGCGGAGACAGTCCGGTCCTGATGCAGGACCATGCGTACACCATGAACCAGCCGGAATCCCTGGCGTTTCTGCGGCGCCTGCGCGCACTCATGGACACCCATGAGGATCGCATGACCGTGGGGGAAATCGGCGGAAGCAATGCGCTGACCACGATGCAGGCCTACACGGGTGACGCGGACGCACTGCACACGGCATATTCGTTCGCATTCCTTGGTGGACGTCCGGATGCAGCAGCCGTCGCTGACCAACTCCGCCCCTGGTCCGCACATGCCGGCTGGCCATCGTGGGCGTTCTCCAATCACGATGCCCCGCGTGTTGCGACACGCTGGTCCGGACACGCGCAGCAAGCCTTTGCCTTCGGCGGCCAGGGCCAGGCCGGTTCAACACCCTGCGCTGATCCGCTGACGTGGATGGCCCTGTTGCTGGCGTTGCGCGGCACGGTGTTCATCTACCAAGGAGAGGAGCTCGGTCTGCCCCAGAGCGAGGTTCCGTTTGAAGCCATTCGGGATCCCTATGGCCTCGCCAACTGGCCGCTGATTCCTGGTCGCGATGGATGCAGAACGCCCATGCCCTGGGCGCGTGGCGCGCAGCATGCCGGCTTCAGTGAATGTGCGCCCTGGCTGCCGGCGGATCCGGCGCATGCGGCGCTTGCCGTCGAGGAACAGGAGCGCGACCCGCAATCCATGCTCCATCGCACACGCGAGCTGGTTCGGCTGCGACGCGAGCACCCGCCGCTGCGCCTCGGTACCTCCGACGTGGTGTTTGCCCAAGGCGATGTGCTGGTGATCAAGCGGGTGCTTGGCAGCCACTCGATGCTGGCCGCCTTCAATCTGGGCCCTAGCCCGATGCCATGGCCACGCGAGGTCTCCCTCGGGTCCCACCGCGTGATCTGGTCGACCCCCCTCCTGATCAAACCCGGCCAGGTCCTGCCTGCCGGCTGCGCCATCTATCTGACTCTCCACACGGACACCTGATACCCATGCCCCACCTCGATATTGACGCGCCCTACGCCCTGACCCCCGACCACGTGGCTAAGTTCCGACGCGACGGATTCATCAAGCTCAAGGACGTCCTCAGTGCCGAGACGCTGGAGCACTTCGGCCGCGAGATCACACGCCTGACGATCGAACTGAACACCGAACAGCGGCCGATCGAAGAACGCAGCACCTACGACAAGGCCTTTCTGCAGGTCATGAATCTCTGGGAGCAGAGTCCGCTGGTCGGTCGATTTGTCATGGGACAGCGACTCGCCCGCATCGCGGCCGATCTGCTCGAGGTCTCCGGCGTGCGGCTGTATCACGATCAGTCTCTGTACAAGGAGCCCGGTGGTGGCATCACCCCTGCGCACGCCGACCAGTACTACTGGCCGCTGGCGACTGACCGCACCATCACGGCCTGGATCCCCCTTCAGCCCGTTCCTGTCGACATGGGGCCACTGGGCTTCTACGCACGCAGCCAATCCGTGTCCTTTGGCCGGGATCTCGGCATCTCGGACGAAAGCGAGGCGAAGATCTCAGACAACTTGCAGCGCCACGGATTCGAATTCGTGTCCGGCCCGTTCGCACTCGGTGAGGTCAGCTTCCATCTTGGCTGGACCTTCCACAAGGCGGGCGCGAATGTCAGCACGCAGGCACGGTCGGTGATGACCATCATCTACATGGACGCAGGCATGCGCCTCGCGCCGGCGCTGAACCCGGTTCAGGTCAACGACCGCGACCAATGGTGCCCGGGCGCAGTCGAAGGTGACATCATCCGCAGCCGCAAGAATCCCGTGATCTGGAGCCGCGCATGAAGCGGCTCGCACAGCTCTGCCTGGGATGGCTCGCCGTTGTCATGCTTCACGCAAGTGTGCATGCAGCAGCACCACAGATTGACGCGCTCGAGCCGCCGCACTGGTGGATCGGGTTCTCCGAGTCACGCCTGCAACTGCTGGTCTACGGGCCTGGCATCGCAAAGGCCAGGGTCTCGCTGGCGGGACCGGGTTGGCGGCTGGAACGCGTCGAGCGTACTGACAGCGCCAATCACCTGTTTTTGCATCTTGTGATCTCCGCCTCGGCGACGCCGGGCCCGCGCGAGCTGATCGTCACTCGCGACGGGGTACAGCGCCGCCAGCCCTATCTGCTCAAGGCGCGTGAGCCGGGCTCGGCAAAGCGACGCGGCTTCGACGGCAGGGATGTCATCCTCAATCTGATGCCTGACCGCTTCGCCAACGGCAACACGTCCAACGACAACGTGCCCGGCATGGGGGATCCCGCGGACCGATCGGCGCCCGGCGGACGGCATGGGGGCGATCTGCAAGGCGTGATCGATCGCCTGGACTACCTCAGCGCCATGGGCTTCACCGCGATCTGGATGACCCCCGTCCTGGAGAACAGACAGACCGCCTATTCCTACCACGGCTATGCGGCGACCGATCTCTACCGGGTCGACCCTCGGCTGGGAACCCTGGATGACTACAAGCGCCTTGCGGCAGAGGCGCGGCGCCGCGGACTGGGGATCATCCAGGATGCCGTGCCCAACCATATCGGCGATGGACATCGCTGGTTGCGTGACCCGCCATCGCGCGACTGGATTCACCCTGCACCCCCGCAGGCGCCGCTCACCCATCATGCCCGAACGAGCATTCGTGACGGCTACGCAGTCCAGGGCGATCGTGACCGCTTCACGCGAGGCTGGTTCGCCCCCAGCATGCCGGATCTCAACACCTCAAACCGCCTGCTTGCGCAGTACCTCGAGCAGGCCACGGTCTGGTGGATCGAAGAAGTGGGGCTGATGGGTCTGCGCGTGGACACATGGAGTTACTCGGACGCCGGCTTCCTGTCACGCTGGGCCGCACGATTGCGCCGGGAGTATCCCCGTCTGGGCATTGTCGGCGAGGAGTGGAGCCTGAACCCGGTGGTCGTCGCGGCCTGGCAAGGTGGCAATCCGCTGTTCGGCAAGCCCCTGGGCCGTGCCGCCCAGTCCCCTGCCGACACCACACGGCCGACCGTGCCCAGCCTGATGGACTTTCCCTTGCATGACACCCTGCGGCGCGCCCTTGTGGAGCCGGAAAGCTGGGGCACCGGCTGGGTCCGACTCTACGAATTCATGGTGAACGATCGCCTGTATGCCGATGCAAGTAAGCTTGTGCTCTTTGATGGCAACCATGACGTTCCGCGGCTGGCGCCCGCCTTGAACCATGACCCCGCGCTGCAGAAGATGGCGCTCGCGTATTTGCTCACGACGCGACGCATCCCGCAGCTGTACTACGGCGTGGAAGTCATGCTCGACAGCCCAAAGACGCATGACGCGTTTGATCTGTTCCGCGCCGACTTCCCGGGCGGCTGGCCGGGCGATCCCGTGGATGCCGTCAGCGGCAAGGGACTGAGCGCGGCGCAAGCCGATCTTCAGCAATGGCTCAGACGGCTCATGATCTGGAGAAAGTCCCAAGCCGCCATCCATCGGGGCGAGCTCACGCACTTTTTCCCTGAAGACGGCAGCTACGTCTTTGTCAGACACCTTCCAGGCGCGGCGCCCGTACTGGTCGCATTCAACAAGGCGGATCAGGCGCGCGCACTGGGCATGCGCCGATTCCGCTCTGCAGTTTCACTGCCCACCCACGGCACCGACGTCACCACGGGTGAGGCGCTTGATCTGCGCAGCGAGCTCCTGCTGCCGCCCAACGGCGTCCGCATCATTGAGTTCGGCAAAGGATCGCGGTGAGGCTGCGCAAGGACATCAACCTGGGGACGCTGCTTGCGCTGCCCCCTGCTTCCAGGGGCTGGCGCCGCAACCTCGATGAACAGTTGCTCATGCTGCGCGAGCTGGGCTACG
>JAIXTA010000151.1 GCA_027484405.1 Burkholderiales bacterium | reverse complement strand
TGCCTGCCCGATGGCAGCGGCAATCCGCGGAACAAGCGCGAGGACTTCCGCAAGGCCGCCTGCCCCATCTGCGGCAAGGACAGCCGGCGCGAGACCGACACCATGGACACCTTCGTGGACAGCGCCTGGTACTTCATGCGCTACGCCTGCCCCGATGCCAGCACCATGGTCGACGAGCGCAACGACTACTGGATGCCGATGGACCAGTACATCGGCGGGATCGAGCATGCCGTGCTGCATCTGCTCTATGCGCGCTTCTGGACCAAGGTCATGCGCGACATGAAGCTGCTCAAGTACAGCGAGCCCTTCACCAACCTGTTCACCCAGGGCATGCTGCTCAACGAGTCCTTCTACCGCCCGCTTGCGGATGGCAAGAAGCAGTGGTTCTACCCCAGCGAGGTCGAGGTCCAGTACGACGACAAGGGCAAGCCTGTCGGCGCCACGGCCAAGTCTGACGGCCAGCCGGTCATGCTCGGCGGCATCGAGAAGATGTCCAAGAGCAAGAACAACGTGGTCGAGCCCAAGGACATCATCGCCAAGTACGGAGCCGATACCGCCCGCACCTTCGTGATGTTTGCCGGCCCGCCGGACCAGTCCGCCGCATGGAGCGACAGCGGCGCCGAGGGCGCCTACCGCTTCCTGCGCCGCCTGTGGAACTTTGCCTACGAGATGCGCGAGCGCATCCAGGGCGCGCGCGGCGTGAGCCTCGCCGGTGCCGGCGCCGAGGTGAAGGCCCTGCGCTTCACGATCCACAGCGCGCTGCAGCAGGCCGAGTTCGACTACAAGCGCCTGCAATACAACACCGTGGTCTCGGCCACGATGAAGATGCTCAACGCCATGGAAGACGCCAAGCTGGCACCTTCGCCCGTGGCCAACGCCGGCGTGCGCGAATGCCTGTCGATCCTGCTGCGCGTGCTGTATCCGGTCGCACCGCACATCACCAGCCAGATCTGGGCGGACATCGGCTATGCCGACGAGCTCGGTCCCCTGCTCGATGCGCCCTGGCCCAAGCCGGATGCGGCTGCGCTGGAGCAAAGCGAGATCACGCTCGTGGTGCAGGTCAATGGCAAGCTGCGCGGCGACATCGTTGTGCCCAAGGAAGCCAGCAAGGAGCTCATCGAGGCCACCGCCCTGGCCAACGAGAACGTGCGCAAGTTCACCGACGGCCTGTCGGTGAAGAAGGTGGTCGTGGTGCCCGGCAAGCTCGTCAACATCGTGGTGGCGTGAACATGGTCTCGCGCTCTGGGAGCGGTTCTTCAGGCAAAAGTGGCTGGAAAGCCGCACCAGAAGCGCGACTTGGGTTTCAAGTGCGGGCGCTGCATGCCCTGGGCGCCGCAGCGGTCTGCGCCAGCCTGCTGGCCAGCTGCGGCTTCACCCTGCGCGGCGCCGCGCCCATGCAGTTCGAGACGGTGGCGGTGCAGGCGCCGGAAGACTCGGTGTTTGCCGCCGAACTGCGCCGCAGCATCGCCGGCAGCACCACCAGCAGGATCGTGCGCGACCCCAAGGCCGCGGCCTTGCGCATCGACCTCTTGGGCGAGGAGCGCACGCGCGAGTCGCTGACCGTCAACGCCCAGGGCCGGGTGCGCGAGTATTCGCTCTTCCTGAAGATTCGGGTGCGCGCCCAGGACGCCCAGGGCAACGAGATCATGAACCCCACCGAGTTCACGCAGCGGCGCGATGTCTCCTTCAACGAGAACATCCTGCTGGCGAAGGAAAGCGAAGACCAGCTGCTGTACCGCGACATGGCCAATGAGATCGTGCAGCTCGTGGCGCGTCGCGTCTCGGCACTCAAGCCGCATGGTTCGGGCACGGGCGCAGCCGGTACCGCCCCTGCAGGCACTGGCCGATAAGCCATGGTTCTGGCCGCCGCCCAGCTCGATCAGCATCTGGCCCGTGGGCTGGCCGGCCTGTATGTGGTGCATGGCGATGAGCCCCTGCTCACGCTCGAGACCGCAGACCGTATCCGTGCCGCGGCGCGCGCCGCCGGTGCGGTCGAGCGCCAGGTGCTGCAGATGGACGCACGCAGCGACTGGAGCCAGCTGACCACGCAATCCGCGTCGCTCTCGCTGTTTGCCGAGAAGCGGCTCATGGAGATCCGCCTGCCCACCGGCAAGCCCGGTACCAGCGGCGCGCAGGCGCTCACGCGCTTTGCCCGCGGCCTGCAACAGCAGCCGGACGACAGCCAGATTGCGCTCATGCTGCTGCCCAAGCTCGACAAGACGGGCAAGTCGAGCGAATGGTTCACGGCGCTTGTGAGCGCCGGGGTGGCGATCGAGGTGCCCACCATCGAGCGCGACGCCCTGCCCCGCTGGATTGGCGAGCGCATGGCGCGCCACCAGCAGCGCGCCAGCCGCGAGGTACTGGAGTTCATTGCCGACCGCGTGGAGGGCAACCTGCTTGCGGCGCACCAAGAAATCGAGAAGCTCGCGCTCATCGAGCCCGCAGGCGAGCTCAGCATGGAGACCGTGCAGGCCAGCGTGCTGAACGTGGCGCGCTACGGTGTGCAGCAGCTCAGTGAAGCCCTGCTGGCCGGCGACCTTGCCCGCGCGCAGCGCATTGCCGACGGCTTGCGCGCCGAGGGCGAGGGCCTGCCGCTGGTGGTGTGGTTCGTGGCCGAGGATGCGCGCACCCTGCTCAAGTTCAAGACCTTCACCGCCGCCGGCCGCTCGCCGGCGACTTTCAAGAACGAGCTGCGCCTCTGGGGCCCGCGCGAAGGCGCTGTGGGTCAGGCCGCGCGCCGAGTGACCCTGGCCGCCATGCGCCAGGCACTGGTCGGGCTGGAACAGGTGGATCGCCTGTCCAAGGGGCTCACGCACGGCACCGGCAAGCTGGACCCCTGGGAGGCGCTGTCGCGCCTGTTCCCGCTGTTCGGCGGCTCACTCGGCAGCCCCTTGGGCCATTCCACCGCCCCCGCCCGCTGACCCATCTGCACACCATGAACGCCCCTCTGCCCACCACCGACATCGCCCGCAGCATGCAGCTGCTCGGCCAGCACGCACGTGCAGCTGCCCGGCAACTCGCCCGCGCCAGCACAGCCGCCAAGAATCGCGCACTCATCGCCACCGCAGCCGCGATTGACGCTGCACGCGAGCTGCTTGCGGCGGCCAATGCCAAGGACACCGCCCAGGCCGAAGCCCACCAGCAAGACGCCGCCTTCATCGACCGCCTGCGTCTCACGCCCAAGGTGATCGATTCGATGATTGACGGTCTGAAGCAGGTGGCCGAGCTGCCGGACCCCGTGGGCGAGATCACCGACATGAAGCGCCGCCCCTCCGGCATCCAGGTGGGCAAGATGCGCGTGCCGCTGGGCGTGATCGGGATCATCTACGAGAGCCGGCCCAATGTGACTATCGACGCCGCGGCCCTGTGCCTGAAGAGCGGCAACGCCACCGTGCTGCGCGGCGGCAGCGAGGCCTTCCACAGCAACCTGCTGCTGGCGCAATGTGTGCAGCAGGGCCTGGCGGCAGCCGGTCTGCCTGCCCATGCGGTGCAGATGATCGAGACTACCGACCGCGCCGCGGTGGGTGCGCTGATCCGCGCCACCGAGCATGTGGATGTGATCATCCCGCGCGGCGGCAAGAGCCTGATCCACCGCATCAGCGCCGAGGCCACCGTGCCGGTCATCAAGCATCTGGACGGCATCTGCCACACCTTCATCGACGCCAGCGCGGACGTGGACATGGCCGTGACGGTCTGCGACAACGCCAAAACCCAGCGCTACAGCCCCTGCAATGCCATGGAGACCCTGCTGGTGCACGCCGGGATTGCGCCACGCGTGCTGCCTCGTCTGGCCGGGGTGTACCTGGCCAAGGGCGTGGAGCTGCGGGTCTGCCCGGTCACGCGCAAGCTGCTTCAAGCGGCGAACATCCACACCCTGACGGACGCCACCGAGGACGACTGGCGCACCGAGTACCTCGCACCGATCCTGTCGATCCGCACCGTGGACACACTGGACGCCGCGATCGATCACATAGAAACCTACGGCAGCCACCACACCGACGCCATCATCACCAACGACCATGCCCACGCCATGCGCTTCGTGCGCGAGGTGGACTCGGCCAGCGTCATGATCAACGCCAGCACGCGCTTTGCCGACGGCTTCGAGTTCGGCCTCGGTGCGGAGATCGGCATCTCCACCAACAAGCTGCATGCGCGCGGCCCGGTCGGGCTTGAAGGCCTGACGAGCCAGAAGTGGCTCGTGCTCGGCCAGGGCGAGATCCGCAGCTGACGCGGCGCTGTCATTGAGAACCGCTCTCAATGACGCCGCACTGAGGCCTTTGGCCCTGCCACCTGCGACAGTCGACCGCTAGGGAGATCACTGAGTTTTGCCGTGTCGCCGGATAAACCCCAGTGGGTGCGGAGCACATGCTCTGGCACCGTTCGGTTTCCAAGTTCCGCTGGAGACACCGAACATGACGACCCGTCGCTCTTTCCTGATCAAGTCGGTGGCCGCTGCCGCCACCCTGCCCGCTGCCCAGGCCGTGCTGGCCCAGGCCGCTGGCAAGCCGCGCCTCGATGAAAAGAACGCCCAGGCCGCCGCGCTGGGCTATGTGCATGACACCAAGAAGGCCGATGCGAAGAAGTACCCCAAGCACGCCGCCAGCCAGAACTGCGCCAACTGCCAGCTCTACAAGGCCGGCAAGGACGGCTGGGGTGACTGTTCGATCTTCCCGGCCAACGTGGTGAATGCCAATGGCTGGTGCAGCGCGTGGGTGAAGAAGGCGGGCTGATCGGCCTGGCTTTGTCCGGCCTGACCCGACGACGCCCCGCTCCAAGCGGGGCGTTTTGCTTTTGGGCCGGCTTCGAGGGCGCGGCTACCATGACGCCTTTGCGCACAACGGCACCGCCCCATGGACTCCGCCTACCTCTGGATCAAGGCCTTTCACATCGTTTTCATTGCCAGCTGGTTTGCGGGCCTGTTCTATCTGCCGCGCATCTTCATCAACCTGGCCATGGACCCGCATCCTGCGGTGCAGGAGCGCCTGATCACCATGGCCAACAAGCTGTTCCGCTTCATGACGGGCCTGGCCGTCATCGCGGTGGTGCTCGGCATGACGCTCTGGGCGGGCTACCGCGTGGGCTTCGGTGCCGGCTGGATGCATGCCAAGTGGGTGGTGATCCTGGCCATCATCGGCTACCACCATGCCTGCTGGACGATCCTGAAGAAGTTCCGCGCCGGACAGAACACGCGCAGCCACACCTGGTACCGCGTCTTCAACGAGATTGCCGTGCTGATGATGATCGCCGCGGTGGTGCTTGTGGTCGTCAAACCCTTCTGAGGAACCGCCATGCCCGCGCCCGTGATCGACTACTACGTGTTTGCCCAGTCGCCCTATGCCTACATGGGTCACGCCCGCTTCTGCGCGCTGGCCGAGCGCTTTGGCGCCACGGTGAATCTGCTGCCCATGGACGGCGCCGTGGTCTTTCCGGCCACCGGCGGCCTGCCCCTGCCCAAGCGGGCGCCCGCGCGCATCAGCTACCGCATGGAGGAGCTCAAGCGCTGGCGCAGCGTTCTTGCGCTGCCGATGCATGTGCAGCCGAAATTCTTTCCCGTGGCAGGCAATCCAGCGTCGCTGATGATGCTGGCCGCAGCCCAGCACGGGCAGACTGCGGCGCTGCGCTATGCGGATGCGGTCTTCAAGGCGGTCTGGGAGCGCGAGCTGGACATTGCGGATGCCGCCGTGCTGCAGCAGCTGGCGGGCGAATGCGGCCTGGATGCCGATGCGCTTGCGGCCACTGCCGCGCACTCCGACATGCAGGCACGCTTCGAGGCCATCAGCCAGCAGGCGATTGCCGCCGAGGTCTTCGGCGCACCGACCTACGTGCTCGACGGCGAGCGCTTCTGGGGCCAGGACCGGCTCGATTTTCTTGAGCGGGCACTCGCGGCGCAGGCCGGAGATCAGCCAGCGTGAGCGACCTACTGAACCCGGCCGAACTCGAGCGCTTCTTCGCCCCCTGCCCGCGCGGGCTGGAGGCGATCGTCGCGCAGGAATGCGCCGACTGCGGCGCGAGCGATCTCAAGGAGATTCCGGGCGGTGTGCTGTTTGCCGCCGACTGGGCCGCTGCCAAGCGCATCAACCTGGAAAGCCGCAGCGCCAGCCGCGTGCTCTGGCAGGCCGCGCACGGCGCAGCGCGTACCGAGCAGCAGGTCTATGAGCTTGCACGCGCCCTGCCCTGGAGCAGCTGGTTCTCGGTCAACCACACCATCCGCGTGGCCACCACGGGCCTGAACGCCACGGTGCGCAGCCTGGACTTCGTCTCCCTGCGCATCAAGGACGCGGTCTGCGACCAGTTCCGCGAGCTGATGGATGCGCGCCCCAGCGTGAACACGCAGCGCCCGGACATCCGGATCCAGTGCGTGCTGACCGACCGCGACTGCACGCTCTACCTGGACATGAGCGGCGAGGCCCTGTTCAAGCGCGGCTGGCGCGAGGCGGGCGAGGCGCCGCTGCGCGAGAACCTGGCCGCGGGCATCCTCAAGCTGGCGGGCTGGACGCCGGGCACGCCGCTGTTCGACCCGATGTGCGGCTCGGGCACCTTCCTGATCGAGGCGGCGCAGATGGCCGCCGGCGTGCCGCCGGGCGCGCTGCACGGTTTCGCCTTCGAGAAGTTTCTGCACCGCGACGCCAGCCGCCCGATGGTCGAGAAGCGTGAGCCCGTGCCGACGGTGTTCGCCGGTTCGGATATCGACGGCGAACTCGTGGCCACGGCGCGCACCAATGCCTGGAACGCCGGCCTGGCCGAGGACGCCATCCGCTTCGACGTGAAGGACGCGCGCGACGTGGAGCCGCCCTGCGAGCAGCCAGGCATCGTGCTCATGAACCCGCCGTATGAGGAGCGCATCGGCTTCTCGTACACACGCGACGCCACCGAGTTCTTCGACGCCTTTGCCGCCACCATGAAGCGCCGCTTCAAGGGCTGGACCCTGTATGTGCTCACCACAGACATGCAGCTGCAAAGCAAGATGCGCCTGAAGCCCGAGCGGCGCGTGGTGCTCTTCAACGGCCCGCTGGAGTGCCGGCTGTACCGCTTCGATCTGCGCTGACTAGCGCGCTCGGATGACGCCGCCTGCGGCGGCATGATGACGAAGTGACCCGGCAGCGGGGCGGTGCGCTCGACGGCTGCACGGGGCGGCTCTCGTCACAGCGCACCCGCTTTGGCTGAAAATGATCGAAACTGAAGAGCTTCAGTGACGCTTTCCGCGCATCCAGTGCGGAAAGCGGCCTGCTTCGCTCCTTCTGATAATGCGGCCGAAAATGACTGATCCAAAGACGGGTTCGGCAGTACGGCCGGCGCCGCCTTCATGTCGTCAGTGAGCGCGCGCAGCGCGCAAAGTCATGCCGCTGAAGGCGGCGTCATCGCTACCGCGAAGGGCGGCGTCATCGGCAAGAGGATCAGTTCAGACCCAGCGCGCGGCGCATGTAGTCCGTGCCCGGGCCGCGCACCCACTCGGCCAGCCAGGCGCCTTCACGCGCGCCCCAGCTGGCAGCCACGCGGTTGGCCTTGGAAATGATGCCGCTCTTCCAGGTGGAGCCGCCCTCGCCGATGCGCGCGGAATCGTGATAGACCGTGAGCGCCGCAATCCCGCGGTCGCCCAGCACCGGCAGGCGCGAGTAGCCGGCGCCGTCGATGCCGCCGCCGGCGTCGTTGAAGACTGCCAGTATCGCCTTGACCGGCAGCGCCGACTCGGGCCGCCCGGAGTGCAGGCCACCGTGCACGCCGCTGATCACGATCCGGCCGGCATCCTCGGCCTGAAGCCGCGTGAGGGAATCGACCGTGACGATCTCCGGCGCCGAGGTCGTGAGCTGGGAACGCCAGGACGCATAGGGCGGCGGCAGGTCACGCGGCGCCAGGGCCTGCCGCGACAGGATCTTGGCCGCCTGCTTGCACTTCATGCCCACCTTCACGCCCAGGCCGGCGGCTGTTGCATTCACATGGGAAATCACGCCGCGCGCGGCGGCATCCTTGCCATCGCCGATGCGTGCGGTGAGATGGCTGACGGCCGCTGCGGCCATGCCGATGCTGTCGAGCTGCTGCACGCCGGCAATGCCGGCCTTCTCCAGGCCCACGCCGGCATCGTTGAAGATCACCGCGTTTGCCCCGGATAGGGCCGCCAGGTAGGCCGACACCAGACTGCCCTCGGCCCCCGTGATGAGCAGTGCGCCCTTGGCCTCACCGGCAGCCGGCAAGGCGGAACGGACATGGATGGTCATGAGGATGGCTCCCAATCCCCGCGCACCTGAGGTGCGGATTGCTTTAGTTGTACATCTCGCACCAGAGCTTAGGCGGGTGCCCGGGCTGGTGCCGCAGGGAGACTGTAACCAAAGGGCAGAGCGTCGTCAGGAGACGACGAGCGGTTCAGGCTCGCGCACCGGCTCGTGCAGCACCACGCGCTGACGCGGGAACCAGAGGCGGAACTCGCTGCCCTCGCCGAGCTGCGAACTCACATCGAGCCGGCCCTGGTGGCGCAACACCACATGCTTGACGATGGCCAGACCCAGACCGGTGCCGCCGGTGTCGCGCGAGCGGCTCTTGTCCACGCGGTAGAAGCGCTCGGTCAGACGCGGGATGTGCTCGGCCGCAATGCCCACGCCGTCATCCTTGACCACGAGCGCGATGCCGTCGTCGTCCAGCTCGCCGCGCACCGTGATCTTGCCGCCAGCGGGCGTGTAACGCACCGCGTTGGTGACCAGATTGGTGAGCGCGCTTTCGATCTCGCGTTCGGCGCCGCGCAGGTCAGCCGGCATGGACTCAACGCGGATTTCGTGCCGGCCCGCAGAAAGGGCCCGCGCCAGGTCCACCGCGCGCTGCGCGAGCGGCGACAGCGCCACATGGTCTTCCTGCGAGGGTGCGGCGGTGCTCTCCAGGCGCGAGAGCACGAGAAGATCATCGATCAGGCGCTGCATGCGCAGGGCCTCGGTACGCATCAGCTCCAGATGCTGCACGCTGATCGGCGCGCTCGGCGAGGCCAGCTCCAGAAATCCCGAGAGCACCGTCAGTGGCGTGCGCAGCTCGTGGGACACGTTGGCAATGAAGTCGCGCCGCATGGTGTCGAGACGATCGGCTTCGCTCACATCGCGCGTGACGATCAGGCTCTGCGTGGGCGAGAACGGAATGGTCTGCAGCACCACCACGCGCCCAGTCTTCAGACGCACCGGGACAGACGCCACGCTGTCGCCGCTTGCGGTCAGCGCATCGATGAAGGCCGGCTCGCGCACGAGGTTGGTCAGGCGCAGGCCCACGTCCTTGCGGGCCAGGCCGAGATGCTGCTCGGCCATGGGGTTGAGCCACTGGATCAGCATCGAGGCGTCGACGATCACCACGCCATCGGGCATGCGCTCGAGCACTTCGCGCAGCTGTGTCACGGAGCGGTCGAGTTCGGCACGGTAGGCCGCCTCGGTCTTGCGCGCCTTGTAGAGCACAGCGGCGATGCTGTTCCACTCGCCCACCGGCGCGTCCACGGCATCGCGGCGCTGCGAGGCCTCAAGCCAGCGGATTGTGCGATAGATCGCCACCACGAAGCCAAGGACATAGAGCAGCAGCAGGCCGCTGGCCGTCATCCAGCCCGCACGTGCGCCCCAGGCCTGACCGGCAAGCGCGGCGACCAGCGCAATCAGTGCCAGCTTGAACAGCACGGGCCGCATGAAGCGGCGAAAGGTGATGGGTAGCATCCGATGAGAGCGCTGCGGGGGCGTGCTTACCCCGCGATTGGGCAGCAGGTCTGGGCCTTGAGGGAATCAGCCCGCTGTCTGGGTGTCATTCACCCGCGAAAGCGTACCCCACGCCCCGTACCGTACGCACTGGCTCCTCGAGCCCGGCTTCTGCCAAGGCCTTGCGCAAACGCAAGACATGCACATCGACCGTGCGCTCCTCGACCACGACCGAGTTGCCCCAGACGATGTCGAGCAGCTGCTGGCGCGAGAACACGCGGCCGGGGTAGGCCATCAGGGCATTGAGCAGACGGAATTCGGTCGGACCGAGGTTTACGTCCTTGCCGTTGGCCGTGACACGGTGCTTGACCGGATCGAGCGTGAGACCCAGGCCGGTCAGCACCTCGCCGGCGTGCTCGGGCTGACGCCGGCGCAGGACAGCCCGCAGGCGCTCCAGCAGCTCGCTGGGCGAAAAGGGCTTGGTGACGTAGTCGTCAGCGCCGGCATCGAGTCCGGCTACCTTGTCGTGCTCCTGGCCACGCGCTGTAAGCATGATGACCGGCAGGCCCTTGGTCCGCTTGTCCGAACGCAGGCTGCGCAGGAACTTCACGCCTGATTCGTCGGGCAGCATCCAGTCTAGGATCATGGCGCTGGGCAGGTTGAGCTGCAGGGTGTTCTGCGCCGCCTTCACGTTGGGCGCAATGTGGACCGTATAGCCCGAGGTGGACAGCGTGAATCGCACGAGCTCGGCAATGCCGGGCTCGTCTTCAACCAACAGAATGCTCGTGTCTGCCATGCGCAGGCCTCCGATCAGCTCTTCAAGGTCTCTTCAACGGTTTCGCGCGGGGCATGACGGATGTCCGTGCCCTTGACCATGTAGACCACGTACTCGGCAATGTTCTTGGCATGGTCGCCCACGCGCTCGATCGACTTGGCGATGAAGGTCACGTCGATGGCGGTGCCGATCAGGCGCGAGTCTTCCATCATGTGCGTGATCAGCTGGCGCTGGATGGCGCGGAAGCGCACATCGATTTCCT
>JAIXTA010000087.1 GCA_027484405.1 Burkholderiales bacterium | reverse complement strand
TGATGTAGAAGGTGTTCTCGACATTGGTGACCCAGTCGCGCATCGCCTCGTTGAGCGCGTCCTTCAGCGTCTTGCTGCCGCTGTCCACGGGCACGACGGTCGCGCCCAGCAGCTTCATGCGGTAGACGTTCTGTGCCTGGCGGCGCACGTCTTCCTCGCCCATGTAGACCACGCACTGCAGGCCGTAGCGCGCCGCAATGGTGGCGGTGGCCACGCCGTGCTGGCCCGCGCCGGTCTCGGCAATCACGCGCGGCTTGCCCATGCGCTTGGCCAGCATGGCCTGGCCGATCACGTTGTTGATCTTGTGCGCGCCGGTGTGGTTGAGGTCCTCGCGCTTGAACCAGATCTGCGCGCCGCCGGCGTCCTCGGTCAGACGGCGGGCAAAGTAGACGGGGCTCGGGCGGCCGACGAAGTGCGCCAGCTCGTCGTGGAATTCGGCCAGGAACTCGGGGTCGTGCTGGTACCTGGCGTAGGCCTGCTTGAGCTCTTCGAGCGCATGCATCAGGGTTTCGGCCACGAAGATGCCGCCGTAGGGGCCGAAGTGGCCGCGGGCATCGGGGAAGTTGTATTCGCCCTGATCAGGGGCGGCGCCGGGGGGCAGATCGTTGGGTTTCATGGTGAAACCTCCTTCAAACTCGATGAGGGGTGGTCGGAAACCGTAGCGAGCGGGTCAAGCTGGGCTTGAGAAGCGCAGACAGTGCGTGAGCACGGCGAGCACCGGAGAGATCAGATTGAGCCGCGCAGTGGGTTTACGACTGCCCCGTTATGCGCGCGTCCGCCTTGCTCACCTGCTCGATGAAGGCGCGGATGCGCGCCGGGTCCTTGAGGCCCTTGCGCGGCTTGCCGTCCGGATCGAGCACCTCCACGCCGGAGGACACATCGACCGCATACAGCCGCCCGGTGGGCCGAAGCAGCTCAATGGCACCAGCGACGTTTTGCGCGCTCAACCCACCACTCAAAACGAGCGGAGGAGCGCTGTCGGGATGGGCGTTGAGACGAGCCGCGCATTGATGAAGGATCTGCCAGTCAAAGGGGATGCCGCTGCCGCCGTGGCCGGCCGACGCGGTGTCGAACAGCCAGGCGCTGGCCCCCCGAAAAGGTTGCAGGGAGTGTAGCAACGCGTCTGCGCCGGCGCCTTCCGGGCTGCCCTCGCCCACGCCAAAGGCGCGCATCCAGGGACGATTGGCCGCAGCTGCCGCCAGCTCGCAGTGCGCGGCGCTCTCGCCGCCGTGGCACTGGATCACCTGCACGGCACTGGTCTGCACCGCGCGGGCCACGTCCAGCGGCTGGGCCTGCACGAACAGGCCCACGGTCTGCACGAAGGCCGGCACGCGGCGCACGATTTCGGCGGCCGCCTCGGGCGCGATATACCGGCAGCTGCCCGGCCAGAACACGAAGCCCAGGGCATCGGCCCCGGCATCCACCGCGGCCCGGGCATCCTCCCAGCGGGTGATGCCGCAGATCTTGATGCGGGTGCGGCCGCTCAAGGCTGCAGGCCGCGCGGCGTGGGTTGAGGCGGTACGGGCAGCAGTGCTCATGGACCCGATTGTTCCACGCCGGGCGCAGCGCTCAGGCCAGATGCGCGAACCAGGGCGCGGGATCGGCTGCATCCGGCACGCCGAAGTCATCCGGATAGTGCACACCCGTGAGATACAAGCCCTCGGCTGCAAAGGTAGGTGCAGCCTGCGCCCGGCTGCGGCCGGCCAGCACCTGCGCCAGCCGGTCTTCCGGCCACCGCCCCTGCCCCACATACACGAGGCTGCCGACGATATTGCGCACCATGTGATGCAGAAACGCATTGGCGCGCACGCGCACCAGCACGAACTTGCCGTGCCGCCGCACATTGATGAAGTGCAGCTGCTTGATGGGCGACTTGGCCTGGCACTCGGCCGCACGGAAGGCGCTGAAGTCGTGCTCGCCGGGCAGGCACTGCGCGGCGCGGTGCATCGCGGCGGCATCCAGGGGCCGGAAGCTCCAGCCCACCAGGGGCGCAAGCTGCACGGGCCGCACCGGATCGTCGTGGATCACGTAAACATATTCACGCCACTGTGCGGCAAAGCGGGCGTGGAAGTCGTCACTTACCGCCTGGGCCCAGTGCACGGCGATCGTGGGCGGCAGGAAGGTGTTGAGCCCGCGCACCCAGCTGGCGGGGTCGCGCTGCACCGGGCTGTCGAAGTGCAGCACCTGCGCCGTGGCATGGACGCCGGCATCGGTACGGCCGGCACAGACCGTGGGCCAGCGCGGCAGGTCGGCCGGCGTGTGGGCCAGCCCATGAGGCGCGCCGATGAAGCGCGCCAGCGCCGCCTCGAAGGCGTCCTGCACGCCCAGGCCGCTGGGCTGGGACTGCCAGCCCGTAAAGCCCGCGCCCTGATAGCTGATGCCGAGTGCGATTCGCATGGGATGCAAGGATGCTGCAGGCGCCGCCGAAAAACAAAACGCCCGGCGAACCGGGCGCTCTGTCTAGGCGAATGAACCGATCAGGACAGGCGCGACAACAGTTCGCGGGCCTGTGCCTGCTGGTCAGCCGAGCCGATGCTGATCACTTCGTTCAGGATCTCGCGCGCCCCCTCGCTGTCGCCAATCGCCACATAGGCCGAGGCCAGGCTGAGCTTGGTGGCGGCATCGTTGTCGCTGCCGACCGGAACCGCAGCAGGCGCGGATGCAGCCGGCATCTCCAGCGTGGGCAGCGGAGCGGCCGCCGGCGCCGGCGCATCACCCAGGTCGAAGTCCAGAACCGAGGAGTCTGCTTCCAAGGTCGGCAGGCTGACGGCATTGTTCGGGGCAGGTTGTGTCGCGCCGCCGATGTCGAAGTCCAGACCGTCACCGAGCGCCTCGCGGGCCGAGGCAGGCGCAGACGCCTCCGGAGGAAGTCCCGGCATGGTGGCCAGATTCAGGTCCAGCGCACCGAAGTTGGGATCGGTCGCGGCGAACGAGGGCACGGCGTCGGCCTTGCCGCCCTTGTCGCTGTTCATGAAGTCGCCGGCCGGATCAAGCGCCTTGAGCTGCTCGGGCATGGGCATCGTGCCGCCCTCGAGCGCCGGAACGCCCAGATCGAAGTCCAGGGAGTTCGGATCGACCGTCGGCGTGGACATCGTGGTGGGCGCAAAACCTGCGGCTGGATCGCCGAGGTCAGGAAGCTTGACTTCCTGGGTGGCGGCACCGGAAGCGAACGGGGCGGTGGTGTCAAAGGTCTCGAGCCGATCGGCGTTCATGCCAACCGGCAGCGTGGCTTCCATGCCCTGCGCCTGGGCCATGGCAGCACCCACGCGATAGAGCTCGTTGTTCGGGTCCAGCGCAGCGCCCATGAGCGCAGCACGCTTCCACTCATCGCCCATGCCGTTGGTCTTGTCGTGAAGCAGCTGGGCTTCCGCGCCAAAGCCGCCGACGTCTTTGCGGCCGGCGAGGATCTCGAGCAGCTTCAGGCGCGCAGTATGGCGGTCGGGCTGCGCGGCCAGCGCTTCACGCAGGATTTCCTCGGCCTGCTTGTCGCGACCGTAGGCGATGTAGACATCGGCTTCAGCAACCGGGTCGACCTCAGAGGAGTCGAGCTGGCTCGATGCCGGCATGTAGTTGCTGTTGAAAACCGAGGATGCGTTGGTGGTGTCCACCGTTGCGCCGCCGGTTTCGCCGATGACCGAGTTGCCCGCGGCGTTGGCCATGACGCTGTCTTCGAACTGCGCAGTCTCGCGGTTGCGGCGGCTGCGGATGGCCAGCCAGCCGGCGCCGAGAACGACCAAGCCACCGAGACCGGCCAGACCCACCCAGTTGCCGAGAATGGAGTCGAGGAAGCTGGGCTCCGCGGGCGCCGGCACCGGTGCGGGCGCTGGCTTGGCCGCGGCTGGCGCTGGGGCTGGCGCAGGTGCGGGCGCGGGAGCTGGAGCAGGTGTGGGAGCGGGCGCAGGAGCACTCTTGGCAGCTTCGGCAGCCTTGGCGTCTGCAGCGGCCTTGGCGTCGGCGGCAGCCTTGGCGTCTGCAGCAGCCTTGGCGTCTGTGGCGGCCTTCGCATCGGCGGCAGCCTTGGCGTCGGCGGCTGCCTTGGCATCAGCAGCAGCCTTGGCCGCGGCGGCAGCCTTCGCGTCGGCGGCAGCCTTGGCATCGGCAGCGGCCTTGGCTTCCGCGGCCTTCTTGGCTTCTTCAGCCTTGCGCTGCGCTTCGGCGGCGGCGGCGTTCTTCGCCTGCAGCTCCTTCATGGCCGCGTTGTTCTTCTCCAACTGGGCAAGGCGCGCCTTCTCTTCGGCGATGGCCTTGTCCTTGGCAATCTTGTCGAGCTCGGCCTGCTTGGCGGCGCTCTGGCCAGCCCCCTTGGCGCTGGGCTCGGCCTTCTGCACCTTGAGCTGATCGGCCGTGGGTGCCGCCTTGGACTTGTCTTCGACCTTGGGTACCACCGTGCCGGCGGCTGCCTGCTTCGGCGCAGAGGGCGCAGCGGCGGCAGGCGCCTTGGCAGCGGTATCTGCCACGCGGTCGCGGAACGACGAAAAATCGCTCGATTGCGCAACGACGATCTTGCGCGCCTCGGTAGGCGTGACCGCGCTGGCGTCCTGGGCGGACGGCACGCGAAGCACTGCACCGCTGCGCAGACGGTTCATGTTCTCGCCAATGAAGGCATCAGGGTTGGCGCGATACATCGCGACCAGCATCTGGTCCAGATTGACCGCCGGCGTGAGGTTTTCGCGAGCAATCTTTCCCAGTGTGTCGCCCCGCTTGACGGTGTAGGTACCGGCCGGCTTGTCGCCGGTTGCAGCGGGTGCGGGTGTGGGTGCGGGTGCAGGCTTGGCGGCGGGCGCTGCGGCGGCGGGAGCAGCCGCTGGCGCCGGGGCCGGTGCAGCAGCGGGCGGTGCAGGACGGACCGCTGCCGGAGGCGCAGCGACCGGCGCCGTTTCAACAGGAGCCAGACGCGTACCCGGAGGATCCAGCAGAACCGTGTATTCGCGCACCAGGCGGCCGGTGGCCCACGACAGTTCGACCAGCAGATCCAGGAAAGGCTCATTGATCGGCTGCGCCGTGGTGATGCGGATCACGCTGCGGCCATCGGGCCGCTTGTCGATTGCGAAGCGTGCGCCAGACAGCGCGGCGTTCGGTTCGATGTTTGCGATTCGGAACGCGTCGGCAGACGCCAGACGGGCTGCCAGAGACGCTTCCTCGTCCTTCGTGAGCGAGGTGATTTCGACTTCGGCGCGCAATGGCTGACCGATCGCGGACTGCACGGTCAACCGCCCCAGACCGGCTGCCCACGCGTCGACCGCGGTCGCGCTCAATACTGAAACCACTGCTGCGGCCAGAAGCCGCTTTTTCATGTGTGATGCCACAACCCACCCCGGGATGTCGTTCTTCTGGACTTTCAGCATAACTTCAAGGACTTACGTCGGCAATCTTAAGTAGTCTCGCAAGTCTTTCTCGACGCTTTGCCTAGTGTCCTGTTGCTTAATGCTGCACTACAGGTAGAGCCTACACGGAAGGCCTGTGAGCAAATGTTGCCGACCGGCAACGCTTGACGGCAAGTCAACCGTTCGCAACTACCCGAACCGCGGCGATGCGGCCGCCGGCGATTTGGGCACGGCTCAATCAGGCCAGCAGCAGGCGCAACATGCGGCGCAGCGGCTCGGCCGCCCCCCAGAGCAGCTGGTCGCCGATCGTGAATGCGCCCACGTACTGCGGCCCCATGGCCAGCTTGCGGATGCGGCCCACGGGAATGGTCAGCGTGCCGGTCACCGCCACAGGCGTCAGCTCCACGATGCTGGCCTCGCGCGTGTTCGGCACAACCTTCGCCCACGGGTTGCTGTAGCGGATCATGCCTTCGATCTCATCCACCGGCACGTCGCGCGTGAGCTTGAGGGTCAGCGCCTGGCTGTGGCAGCGCATTGCACCGATGCGTACGCAGATGCCGTCGATCGGGATCTGCTCGTTGCCCGTGCGACCCAGGATCTTGTTGGTTTCTGCCCCGCCCTTCCATTCCTCGCGGGACATTCCGTTACCGAGATCCTTGTCGATCCAGGGAATCAGGCTGCCGCCAAGCGGTACGACGAAGTTGGCCTTTTCGGCATCGCTCAGGCTGCGTTGCTTGGCAATGACCCTGCGGTCGATCTCGAGGATCGCACTGGCCGGGTCATCCAGCAGGCTCTTCACCTCGGCATTGAGCGTGCCGTACTGGGTGAGCAGCTCGCGCATGTGCTGCGCGCCGCCGCCACTGGCGGCCTGGTAGGTCATGGAGGTCATCTATTCCACCAGCCCGGCATTGAACAGTGCGCCCAGGCCCATGAGCATGCAGCTCACGGTGCAGTTGCCGCCGATCCAGTTGCGGCCGCCGGCGGTGAGGGAACGCTTGATCACGTCCATGTTGACCGGGTCGAGGATGATCACCGCATCATCCTTCATGCGCAGGCTGGATGCCGCATCAATCCAGTGGCCGCTCCAGCCGGCGGCGCGAAGCTTCTCGAAGATCTCGGTCGTGTAGTCCCCACCCTGGCAGGTGACGATGATGTCCAGCTTCTTGAGCGCGTCGAGGTCATAGGCGTTCTGCAGCCGCGTCTCCACCGTCGTGGCGGGCGCGAACTTCGGCGCGTCGCCGCCGGCGCTGCTGGTCGAAAAGAACACCGGTTCGAAGTGGGCAAAGTCGCCCTCTTCCTGCATGCGCTGCATGAGCACCGACCCCACCATGCCGCGCCAACCGATCAGGCCTACCTTCTTCATCGTCTTTCCCTTCCTCTCAGATCCACACCCAGAAATGCAAACTCCCCCATCCGCAGCCCGCTTGTGGGCTCGATGGAGGAGTCACAAGAGGGCCGCCTGAGGTCTCAGGTCACTTTCGCAATGGTTTTGGTTTTGGCTGCCGAAGTCGCGACCTTGACGGCGGACACGACGGCCGCGCCCATCTCAGCGGTGCCCACCTTGGTGGCGCCAGCTTCGAAGATGTCTGCGGTGCGCAGACCCTGGGCAAGAACGGACTTCACGGCAGATTCGATGATGTCGGCCGCATCGGGCCGGTTGAACGTGTACCGCAGCATCATAGCCGCCGACAGGATGGTGGCCAGGGGGTTGGCCACACCCTTGCCGGCAATGTCCGGTGCCGAACCGTGGCTGGGCTCGTAGAGGCCGAAGTTGCGGGCATTGAGCGAGGCACTGGGCAGCATGCCGATGGAGCCGGTGAGCATGGCCGCTTCGTCGGACAGGATGTCGCCGAACATGTTGCCGGTGACGATCACGTCGAACTTCTTGGGCGCCTTGACCAGCTGCATGGCCGCATTGTCCACGTACATATGGTCCAGGGTCACGTCCGGATACTGGGCAGACACCTCGATCATGACGTCCTTCCAGAACTGGAAGGTTTCCAGCACGTTGGCCTTGTCCACACTGGTCAGGCGCTTGCCGCGCTTGCGTGCCGCACCGAAGGCCACGTGCGCAATCCTCTCGATCTCCGGGCGCGAGTAGCGCATGGTGTCAAAGGCCTCGGCGGCGCCGGCAAACTCGCCGTCCGGACTCTCGCGCCGGCCGCGCGGCTGGCCGAAATAGATGTCGCCGGTCAGCTCGCGGATGATGAGGATGTCGAGGCCGGACACGACCTCGGGCTTGAGCGACGATGCATTGGCAAGTTCCGGATGAAGGATAGCCGGGCGGAAGTTGGCAAACAGACCGAACTGCTTGCGCAGGCCCAGGATGGCCTGCTCCGGGCGCAACCTGCGCTCGAGGCTGTCGTACTTCCAGTCGCCCACCGCGCCGAACAGGATGGCGTCGGCCTTGCGACACACCTCCAGTGTGGACTCCGGCAGGGGGTGCCCGTGCGCTTCATAGGCGGCCCCGCCCACAGGGGCGTGGCCGTACTCGATGGGCAGCTCGAGCGCATCCAGTGCCGCAATGGCCTGGGTGACGATTTCGGTGCCGATGCCGTCACCGGGCAGAACAGCGATCTTCAGGGTCATTGGATGATGGGCAGTTGGGTGGGCGCCAGCCAGGGCTGCGTTGCGAGGCGATGTGCTTCGAAGGCGCGGATCTTGTCGGCATGGCGCAGGGTCAGGCCAACGTCGTCGAAGCCGTTGGTCAGGCAGTACTTGCGGAAGGCGTCGATCTCGAAGGCGTAGCGCCGGCCGTCCGGCGTGATGACCACTTGCTGCGGCAGATCCACGGTGAGCTGGTAGCCGTTGAAGGCTGCGGTCTCGTTGAACAGGTGATCGACCTCGAGCTCGGTGAGCACGATGGGCAGCAGGCCGTTCTTGTAGCAGTTGGTGAAGAAGATGTCGGCAAAGCTCGGGGCAATCACCGCTGCAAAGCCGTACTGCTGCAGCGCCCAGGGCGCGTGCTCACGGCTGGAGCCGCAACCGAAGTTCTTGCGCGCCAGCAGGATGCTTGCGCCCTGGTAGCGCGGCTGGTTCAAGACGAAGTCCGGGTTCAGCGGACGCGTGCTGTTGTCCCGGCCGGGCTCGCCACGGTCCAGGTAGCGCCACTCGTCGAACAGATTCGGGCCGAAGCCGGTCTTGCGGATCGACTTGAGGAACTGCTTTGGGATGATGGCGTCGGTATCGACATTGGCGCGATCCAGCGGTGCCACCAGCCCGGTATGTACGGTGAACTTGTCCATCTCTACGCGTTCCGTTTCACATCACCCGGCTGACATCGACGAAGCGGCCTTCGATGGCTGCGGCAGCCGCCATGGCCGGGCTCACCAGGTGCGTGCGGCCCCCGGCGCCTTGCCTGCCCTCGAAGTTGCGATTGCTCGTGGAGGCGCAGCGTTCGCCCGGTTCGAGCTTGTCGGCATTCATGGCCAGGCACATGGAGCAGCCGGGCTCACGCCACTCGAAGCCGGCGTTGCGAAAGATCGTGTGCAGCCCCTCGGCCTCGGCCTGGGCCTTCACCAGCCCGGACCCCGGCACCACCATGGCCAGCTTCACATTGCCGGCCACGCGCTTGCCCAGCTTGCGGACCACGCCCGCGGCCTCGCGCAGATCCTCGATCCGGGAGTTGGTGCAGGAGCCGATGAAGACCTTGTCGATGCGGATGGCGTCGATCGGCGTGTTGGGCTCGAGCCCCATGTAGGTCAGGGCACGCTCGTAGCCGCTGCGCCGGGTCGGATCGCTCTCCCGGTCCGGGTCCGGCACACGGCCGTCGATGCCCACCACCATCTCGGGCGAGGTGCCCCAGGTCACCTGCGGGCGGATCTCCTCGGCGCGCAGGTCCACAATCTTGTCAAAGTGCGCACCCTCATCACTGTGCAGGGTGCGCCAGTGCGCGACGGCCTGCTCCCAGGCCACGCCCTGCGGTGCAAAGGGGCGGCCCTTGACGTACTCGATGGTCTTGTCGTCCACGGCCACCAGCCCGGCGCGGGCGCCCGCCTCGATGGCCATGTTGCACACCGTCATGCGCCCTTCCATCGTCAGGCTACGGATGGCGCTGCCGGCAAATTCGATGGTGTAGCCCGTGCCGCCGGCCGTGCCGATCCTGCCGATGATGGCCAGCACCACATCCTTGCCTGACACGCCGGGCGCGAGCTTGCCCTCGACGCGAATCAGCATGTTCTTGGCCTTCTTGGCGAGCAGGCACTGCGTGGCGAGCACGTGCTCGACCTCGCTGGTGCCGATGCCGTGTGCCAGTGCACCGAATGCGCCGTGCGTGGAGGTGTGGGAGTCGCCGCACACCACGGTCATGCCGGGCAGCGTGGCGCCCTGCTCCGGGCCCATCACATGGACGATGCCCTGCTGCTTGGACAGGAACGGGAAGTAGGCTGCAGCGCCAAACTGCCTGATATTGGCGTCCAGCGTGACGATCTGCTCGCGGCTCACGGGATCGACCACGCCGTCCAGGCCCTTGTCCCAGCCGGTGGTGGGGGTGTTGTGGTCAGCCGTGGCGACGATGCTCGAGACGCGCCATGGCGTACGCCCCGCCTGACGCAGCCCCTCGAAGGCCTGCGGGCTGGTCACTTCATGCACGAGGTGCCGATCGATGTAGATCAACGCGGTGCCGTCGTCTTCCTGGTGGACGAGGTGCGCGTCCCAGAGCTTGTCGTAGAGGGTCTTGGCCATGGTGCTTTGCTGCAGTGCAGCGGTCGATTATGCAGCAGCACCCTGAGCCCGAACTGACGCATACGTCAGGTGGCGCCCGGAGCGTTTCAGTCCGGACGGATCAGGCGGCCTCGTCCGCAAAGCGCCGATGCGCACGCATGCTCAGATAGCCGGTCAGCAGACCCAGCGCGCACAGCGCGCTCGCCATCCAGAACGCCGCCGACGGCGCGATGCCCTCCCACAGACGCGAGGCGGCCAGCGCCCCGAACGTGCCACCCACGCCGTAGGACACACTGAAGTAGGTGGCCTGGCCGCGAGCGGCCAGCGCGCCGGCAAACCAGCGCTGCAGGATGCCGATGCAGCAGCTGTGGTGCACGGCAAAAGTGATGGCATGCAGGGCGGCGGCCAACAGCAGCAGCGGCAGTGAGTCGGGGAAGGCCGCGATCAGCGCAAAGCGCGGCACGGCCACTGCCAGGCTGAGCAGCAGCAGGCCATACAGTGACGCCCGCGCGATCCACCGGCGCTGGGTCCAGAACACCGCAATCTCGAACACCACCCCCACCGCCCACAGCAATCCGATCATGGCCTTGCCGTAGCCATGCCGGTCCAGGTACAGCGAATAGAAGGCGTACATGGCCGAGTGTGCTGCCACCATGAAGAACGCGGAAGCGAAATAGAAGGCCACATCAGGCCGCTTGAGCTGGCCCCAGAACGACGGCGCCGCGGCGTGGTCATGCACCTGGCCGCTGCCGGGTATGCGTACGGCGACGAGCACCACGATCACGATCAGCAGCAAACCGGCCTGCGGCCACCAGCCGATCCCCGCCCACTCGAAGAACGGCCCGCCGGCCAGCACCAGCGCCACGAAGCCGAGCGAGCCCCATAGCCGCAGCCGCCCATACAGCGAGATGTCGCCCTTGAGCGCATCCACCGCCAGGGTCTCGGCCAGCGGCGCCTGGGCAGACACGAACAGCTGCACCAGCATCATCACGGCGAAAAAGGCCCAGAACTTCTCCACAAACAGGAAGCCGGCAAACAGCACAGCTGCCGTGAGCGCGGTGGCGGCCATGAGCCGCTCCGGCCGGCCGGTGGTGTCGGCCACATGCCCCCAGATGTTGGGCAGCACGATGCGCAGGGCCTGCATGGCGGCGGTGAGATAGCCGATCTGCGCTGCCGTGTAGCCGAGGTGATCGGCGTACAGCGGCATGTAGGGGTTGGTCAGACCCACATAGGCGAAGTAGGCGAACAGGTAGGCCGCGACCGCGCGCGCGCCGGGGCTCATGGCAGCGCTCATGCGCAGCGCTCTAGCCCGGACTCGGAAGGCGAGATCGGCTCTGGGAGCCATTCTTCAGGCCAAAATGGCTGAAGAACCGCACGGGACAAGCGGAAAGGCACTGCAGACACTACCTACCGCCTATGCGTCTTGCTGGCGGGCAGCAATATCCGGCGTCTCCACCTTCACATCTGCGCACTGGGCGCGGTGCAGCAGGGCATGGTCCATGAGCACGAGTGCGAGCATGGCCTCGGCGATCGGCGTGGCGCGTATGCCCACGCAGGGATCGTGGCGGCCGAAGGTCTCCACCGTGGTTGCCTCGCCGCTGCGCGTGATGCTGGCCTTGGGCGTGCGGATCGAACTCGTGGGTTTGATGGCGATGTTCACCGTGACGGGCTGGCCGGTCGAGATGCCGCCCAGCACGCCACCGGCGTTGTTGCTGGCAAAGCCGGCGGCGCCCATCTCGTCGCCATGCTCGCTGCCGCGCTGCGCCACGCTGGCAAAGCCGGCGCCGATCTCCACGCCTTTCACCGCATTGATGCCCATCATGGCGTAGGCGATGTCGGCGTCGAGCCGGTCGTACAGCGGTGCGCCCAGCCCTACCGGGACATGCGTCGCTTCCACATGGATCCGCGCGCCGCAGCTGTCGCCCGCCTTGCGCAAGGCATCCATGTAGGCCTCAAGCTCCGTGACATCCGCCACCGCAGCAAAGAAGGGATTGTTGGGCACGTGGGCCCAGTCCTCGAAGCCGATCTCGATCTCGCCCACGGCCGACATGCGGCCGCGGATTTGCGTGCCGAAGTGCTCGGCCAGCCACTTCTTGGCCACCGCACCCGCGGCGACCATGGGCGCCGTGAGGCGTGCCGAGGAACGACCGCCGCCGCGCGGGTCGCGGATGCCGTACTTCATCCAGTAGGTGTAGTCGGCATGGCCCGGGCGGAACGTATCAAGGATGTTGCCGTAGTCCTTGCTGCGCTGGTCGGTGTTGCGGATCAGCAGGCCGATCGGCGCACCGGTGGTCTTGCCTTCGAACACGCCGGAGAGAATCTCCACGCGGTCGTCTTCCTGGCGCTGCGTCACGTGACGTGAGGTGCCGGGCTTGCGGCGATCCAGATCGGGCTGGATGTCCGACTCGGAGAGCGAGAGACCCGGTGGACAGCCGTCGATCACGCAGCCAATGGCTGGGCCATGCGATTCGCCGAAGTTGGTGACTGCAAAGAGCTTGCCGAAGGTGCTGCCTGACATGAAACCCTGTTCTCCTCGATGGGCATTATGCCGGCCGTGCCATGAGCCAAGTCTTCAGCCCAGGCTTTTCCACGCCAGCCACAGTGCGACCGCGATCAGCGAGAGCGCCATCGCGCGGTTGAATATCACGAGCCGCTCTCCAGTGGCCAGCCACTCGCGCAGCTGTGCGCCGATCCAGGCCCAGACAAGGTTGGTGATCAGGCCGTTGAACGCGAAGCCGGCCAGCACGGCGCCGTGCCATGCCAGCGAGGTATGCGGCGTCTGCGCAAGGGCGGTCAGCGCCAGCATCCAGATCTTGGCATTGAGCAGGCAGTTGAGCAGCCCTGTGCCCACGCCGATGTTGGCGTGCGCCTCCTTCTGCACCAGCACGCGCGTGTTGGCGATCTTCCAGGCCAGCCAGATCATGTAGGCCGTTCCGGCGGCCAGGAGCGCCATGCGCAGCGCCGGCTGGGCATTCAGGACGGCCGCCAGGCCGGCGGCCGTCACGGCATAGGCTGCAGCGAAGCCGAGTGTCACACCGACGATGAAGGGCAGCGCGCCGCGCACGCCGTAGTTCACCCCCAGCACGGTCGACACCGCCGTGTTCGCCCCAGGCGTGATGGTGCCCGCCGCGAGGAAGGCAAAGACGGCGAGCCAGTCTGCGAGCATCCGCGGACTTACTTCCAGTCGCCGCGCAGCGCGAGCGTGGTGTCACGCAGGGCTTCGGGCGTGACGGCCTGCGGCTGCACCGGCAGACCAACTGCGATCCCCACCTTGGTATTGAAGCCACGGCGCAGCGGCGCGCTCATGGCCGGGCCGTCCTTGCGCGAGAAGAAGCTGCCCCAGAAGCCGCGCAGGGCAATCGGCACCACCGGCACCGGGTCGCGCTCCAGGATCTTCATCACCCCGCCCTTGAAGGGCCCCATCTCACCGTCGTGCGTGATGGCCCCTTCCGGGAAGATCAGCACCAGCTCACCATCACGCAGCTCCCGGCTGACCTCGTCGAAGGCCCGCTGATAGACCTCCGGATCCTGCTTGGCCGAGCAGATGGGAATGGCCTTGGCTGTGCGGAAGAACCAGGACAGGAAGGGGATGCGGAAGATGTTGCGGTCCATCACGAAGCGGATCGGGCGCGGGCTGATCGCCATGAGCACCACCGCATCCACAAAACTCACGTGGTTGGCAGTGAGCAGGGCCGCGCCTGTGGCTGGAATGCGATCCGTGTCTTCCTTCTTCACGCGGTAGATCGTGTGCACCAGGATCCAGGCAATGAAGCGCAGCAAGAACTCTGGCACCAGCAGGAAGATGTAGGCCGCCACCAGCGCATTGAGCAGGCCGGTCACGAGGAACAGCTGCGGGATCGTGAAGCCCAACTTGCCCAGCAGCACTGCACCCAGCCCGGCGCTCACCACCATGAACAACGCGTTGAGGATGTTGTTGGCCGCGATGATGCGCGAGCGGTGCGTGGCCTCGCCGCGGGTCTGGATCAGGGCATACAGCGGCACCGAATAGAAGCCGGCAAACATCGACAGTAGGAACAGGTCGATGATCACGCGCCAGTGCGCGGAGTTCGCCAGAAACGCGCCCACGCCCACCTGCCCCGCCGGCGCCAGCCCGCGGCTGGCGGAGTACAGGTCAATGGCAAACACGCTCATGCCGATCGACCCGAAGGGCACGAGGCCGATCTCCACCATGCGGCCCGAGAGACGCTCGCACAGCACGCTGCCCACGCCAATGCCGATCGAGAACACCGCCAGCAGCAGCGTGACCACGCTCTCGTTGCCACCGAGCACGTCCTTGGAGAACACCGAGAACTGCGTCAGGAAGGTGGCGCCGAAGAACCACAGCCAGCTGATGCCCAGCAGCGAGCGAAAGACCACCAGATCCTTGTGCGCGAGCTTCAGGTTGCTCCAGGTCTCGGTGAAGGGATTCCAGTTGATGCGCAGACCGGCGTCCACCGGCGCCGTCTTGGGAATCATCAGGCTGGCCGACAGGCCGACGAAGGCGACCACGAGCGTGGCGGCGGCGGCATAGGTCACACCGGTGGCTGCGGCGCCCGGCTCGCTCTTCATCAGGAAACCGGCGCCCATGGTGCCCAGCAGGATGGCCACGAAGGTGCCCATCTCCACCAGCCCGTTGCCGCCGATGATCTCCCCGGGCTTCAGGTGCTGCGGCAGATAGGCAAACTTGGCCGGGCCGAACAGGGTCGAGTGCAGCCCCATCAGGAAGGTGGTGGCCAGCAGCAGGGGCAGGCTGTGCGTGATGAAGCCCACCGCGCCCACCAGCATGAAGGCCACTTCGAGCACCTTGACCAGGCGCATCACCTGCGTCACGCCGTAGCGGTCACTCAGCTGGCCACTGGTGGCCGAAAACAGCACGAAGGGCAGCACGAACAGCGCCGCAATCAGGTTCACCACCAGCGCCGGATTGTCCGCATGGATCTCGGCGGCGTGGTAGGTCACCAGCAGCGTGAAGGCGAACTTGAAGATGTTGTCATTGGCCGCGCCGCAGAACTGCGTGACGAAGAACGGCGCAAAGCGGCGCTGTGACAGCAGCGACCACTGGCTGTGCTCGGTGGACATTCAGACTCCCTCGATGACGGACTGGTGCGCACTCTGCGGTGCGTGGCTGCCAAGCGTACAGCGAGGGATGCGGTGAGATAGTCGGCGGCTACGGGAGGTAGCGGATCGAGCGACTGGCGTTCAACCCTGCCACCGCATTCACAAGCCCAGCAAGTCAGCGCGGGAAAGCGCCGGGTGAGCGTAGCGAGCGCGCCGCAGCGCGGTCGAGGAGCGCAGGCGTACGGGATACCAAGCGAGAGAAAGCGATCGAAAGCGCGGGATGAGCGCAGCGAGCGGCCCGCAGCGCGCATGAAAGTGCAGGGTGAGCGTAGCGAGCGCGTCGCAGCGCCGTTGAGGAGCGCAGACGTACGGGCAGTACGTCGAGCACCGGATACGGCGATCCGGCGCGCGCAGTAGCTCAACCTGTACTTTCCTCGGGCTCTGGCCAGTCGCGGATGTATGCCTTCAGCATCTTGTTCTCGAAGCTCTGTGCCTCAAGCACGGCCTTGGCCACGTCGTAGAAGGAGATCACGCCCAGCAGGGTCCTGGCGTTCATCACGGGCAGGTAGCGGGTGTGCTTCTCGAGCATCATGCGGCGCACCTCGTTGACCTCGGTGTCCGGTGTGCAGGTCATGGGGGCATCGTCCATCACGCTGCGGATGAGCGTGGTGCCCACGCTGCCTCCCTGCTTGTGCAGGGTCTCGATGATCTCGCGGAAGGTCAGCATGCCGACGAGATCGCCATGGTCCATCACGACCAGCGAACCGATGTCGCGCTCGGCCATGGTTGCCACGGCCTCGGCCAGCGGCATGTCCGGGGTGGCGGTGAACAGCACGTCGCCCTTCACTTTCAGGATTTCAGAAACCTTCATGGCGCCTCCTCGTGCTTACGCTCCTGTGGGGGGTTGCACAGATACTATCCGAGCCTCGTTTGAATGCAACCGCGGGCCCATCCCATGAGCGATCGACCCTACCCCGGCTTCGACACCCTGGCGCTACATGCCGGTGCCCGACCGGACCCGGCCACCGGCGCACGCGCCACCCCCATCTACGCCAGCACCTCCTTCGTGTTCGAGGACAGCGAGCACGCCGCCAGCCTGTTCAACATGGAACGCGCCGGGCATGTGTACTCGCGCATCTCCAACCCGACTGTGGCCGTGCTCGAGGAGCGTGTCGCCACGCTTGAAGGCGGCATCGGCGCGATTGCGACCGCCAGCGGACAGGCCGCGCTGCATCTGGCCATCAGTACCATCGCCGGCGCCGGCAGTCACATCGTGGCCAGCCGGTCGCTCTACGGCGGCAGCCAGAACCTGCTGGCCTACACGCTCAAGCGCTTCGGCATCGAGACCACCTTCGTCAATCCGCGCGATCCGGCCGAATGGCGCAATGCGATTCGGCCGAACACGAAGCTGCTGTTCGGCGAGACCCTGGGCAACCCCGGTCTGGACGTGCTCGACATCCCGGCGGTGAGCGAGATCGCCCACGCCCACCATCTGCCCCTGCTGGTGGACAGCACCTTCACATCGCCATGGCTGATGCGTCCCTTCGAGCACGGGGCCGACCTGCTGTTCCACTCCGCCACCAAGTTTCTCGGCGGGCACGGCGTGGCGATTGGCGGCGTGCTCGTCGATAGCGGCCGCTTCGACTGGCAGGCCGCGCATGCGGCCCACGGCCACTTCGCAGAACTCTGCGAGCCCTACGCAGGCTTTCACAACATGGTGTTCACGGACGAATCCACCGTTGGCGCGTTTCTGCTGCGCGCCCGGCGCGAAGGCCTGCGCGACTTCGGCGCCTGCATGAGCCCGCACACGGCCTTTCTGCTGCTGCAGGGCATCGAGACCCTGCCCCTGCGCATGGAGCGGCACGTGGCCAACACGCGCAAAGTGGTCGAGATGCTCGCAGCCCATCCGATGGTCGAGCGCGTGGGCTATCCGGAACTGGACACCCACCCGGACCATGCGCTGGCCACGCGCCTGCTGCCGCGGGGCTGTGGCGCGGTGTTCAGCTTCGATCTGCGCGGCACGCGAGCGGCCGGCCGGGCTTTTGTCGAAAGCCTCAAGCTGTTCTCGCATCTGGCCAATGTCGGCGACGCGAAGTCGCTGGTCATTCACCCGGCCTCGACCACGCACTTCCGAGTGGCGGACGAGGACCTCGCCAAGAGCGGCATCACGCAGGGCACCATCCGTCTGTCCATCGGCCTGGAGGACGCGGACGACCTCATTGATGATCTGAAGCGTGCCCTCAAGGCCGCGGACCGGGTGATGAAGTCATGAAGCTCGGCGCCCTGTATGCCTACACCGGCGGCAAGGCCTTCGATGCCGCCAAACCCAGCGTGCTATTCATCCACGGCGCGCAGAATGACCATTCAGTCTGGATCCTGCAGAGCCGCTGGTGTGCCCACCATGGTTACAACACCCTGGCCATCGACCTGCCCGGCCACGGCCAGAGCGCGGGGCCCTTGTGCACCAGCGTTCAAGCCATGGCTGATGCTGTGGTCGCTGCGCTGGATACAGCCGGTGTGGGGCCAGCCCACATCGTCGGGCACAGCATGGGTTCACTGATCGCGCTCGAACTGGCCGGGCGCCTGAAGCGTGCACGCAGCCTGAGCCTGGTCGGCACCGCTCTGCCGATGAAGGTCAGCGACACCCTGCTCGCTGCCACGCGCGAGGCGCCGCTCAAGGCCATGGACATGATCAATGCCTGGAGCTTCTCCAGCGCATGGGGCGGCTTCTCGCACAAGCCGCAGGCGCCTGGGCCGGGTTTTGCCACGCCCTGGGGCAGCCTGCAGCTCATGCACCGCATCCACATCAAGAACGGTGCCGACGTACTGCCCACCGACTTCGCCGCGTGCAACGCGTATGCGCCGTCCGAGGCGGTGCTGAAGGGCATTGACTGCCCGACCCTCGTGGTCGCCGGCAGTGCCGACCAGATGACGCCGCCCAAGGCTGGCAAGGCGGTGGCTGCCGCCTTGCCGGCTGCAAGGCTCGTTGTGCTCGAGGGCGCTGGCCACCAAAGTATGAGCGAAGCGCCGGACGCGCTGCTCAAAACCCTGGCTGCGCATCTCGCGGCGGCGCCTTGAAGCCGCTGCGCCCCGGTTCTACGCTCGCTTGAAGAGATCGAGGAGACCCCATGAGCGAGACCCCCGCCACACCCCAGCGATACACGCGCTTCGCCGAGTTCTATCCGTTCTACTTGAGCGAGCACAGCAACCGCACCTGCCGGCGCCTGCACTTCGTCGGCTCATCGCTTGCGCTGCTGATTGCGGCCGCCGGCCTGTGGCGCGGCCAGCCGATCTACCTGCTCTACGCGCTGCTGTGCGGCTACGCGTTCGCGTGGATCGGCCACTTCGGCTTCGAGAAGAACAAGCCCGCCAGCTTCAAGCAGCCGCTCTACAGCTTCATGGGCGACTGGCGCATGTGGTTCGAGATCCTGACGGGCAGGATCAAGTTCTGAGGGTCAGCGTCACGCGACGCAAAAGAACTAGCCGAGCCACAGATGAACACAGATGCTCTGGACGCGACGCGCTGCGCCAGCAATCCATCGATTGCAGGGAGTGATCTGTGTTCGTCTGTGGCCATCTGTGGCTCCCCCAGGTTTTGCACTGAAATGCATGTCGCTTGTCTGGCGGACTCCTTCAGCCGTTTTGGTCTGAAGAACCGCATGGATGCTCGATGTAGCTGCACCAATGCGGGCTAGCGCCCGCGGATGTCGCGGGCAATCTTCTCGGCCATCATCAGCGTGGGTGAATTGGTGTTGCCGCTGGTGATGGTGGGCATCAGGCTCGCATCGACCACCCGCAGCCCGCCCACGCCGTGCACCCGGCCTTGCGCGTCGCACACGGCCTGGGGGTCGGCCGCCGGGCCCATCTTGCAGGTGCCCACGGGGTGGAAGATGGTGGTGCCGATGGCGCCGGCCGCGGTGGCGAGGTCGGCATCCGACACGAACTGCAAGCCGGGCTTGAACTCCTCGGGCTGGTAGCGCGCCAGCGCCGGCTGGGCGGCAATGCGCCGCGTCAGGCGGATCGACTCGGCGGCGACCTGCCGGTCTTCCTCGGTGGACAGGTAATTGGGCGCAATCAGCGGTGCGGCGTCCGGGTCTGCGCTTGCGGCATGGATGCTGCCGCGGCTGGTGGGGCGCAGGTTGCAGACGCTGGCGGTGAAGGCATCGAAGCTGTGCAGAGGCTGGCCGAAAGCCTCGAGCGTGAGCGGCTGGACGTGGTACTGCACGTTGGCGCGGCCATGGCGGTCGCTGCTGCGCGCAAAGGCACCCAGCTGGCTGGGGGCCATGCTCATCGGGCCGGTGCGCGTGAGCAGGTATTCCAGCCCGATGCGGGCCTTGCCGAGCAAATTGCTCGCCAGGGTGTTGAGCGTCTTCACGCCCTGCACCTTGAAGGCCATGCGCACCTGCAGATGGTCCTGCAGGTTCTCGCCCACGCCGGCCAGCTCGTGCACGAGCGGCACCCCCAGGGCCGAGACGCGCGCACCCTGCCCTACGCCGCTGCGCTCCAGCAGCACCGGCGTATTCACGGCACCGGCGCAGAGGATGACTTCCTTGTTCGCATGGAAGTTGACGATGACGCCGTCCTCGCGCCGTACGGTCAGTCCGGTGCAGCGGCGGCCCTCGAAGCGCAGCTGCTGCACGGGTGCATGGATGAAGAGCGAGAGGTTGTCTCGGGCGAGGATGGGCTTGAGGAAGGCGCGCGCCGCGCTGAAGCGAAAGCCCTGCTTCTGGTTGACCTCGAAGTAGCCCACGCCCTCGTTGTCGCCGCGGTTGAAGTCGTCCTTGCGCGGCAGACCGGCCTGCACGGCCGCCTCGCGGAAGGCATCGAGGATCTCCCAGGACAGGCGCTGCCGGCTGACCTGCCATTCGCCACGGTCGTTGTGCATCTCGTCGGCACCCGCGTGATGGGCCTCGTGCGCCTTGAAGAAGGGCAGCACCTCGTCCCAGCGCCAGCCGGGGTTGGGGCCGTAGCCATCGCCTTCGGCCCAGGCGTCATAGTCAGCCGCCTGGCCGCGCATGTAGATCATGCCGTTGATGCTCGAGCAGCCGCCGATCACCCGGCCACGCGGATAGATCAGGCTGCGGCCGTTCAGGCCGGGATCGGCCTGCGTGCGGTACATCCAGTCGGTGCGCGGATTGTTGATGCAGTACAGATAGCCCACCGGGATGTGGATCCAGTGGTAGTTGTCATTGCCCCCGGCCTCCACCAGCGCCACCGTGGTGTCCTTGTCGCGCGACAGGCGGTTGGCGAGCAGGCAGCCTGCCGTACCTGCCCCAACAATCACATAGTCGTACGTCTTTTCGGTCTCCGTATTCATGCGATGTCTCTCGCTCTGGTCTTGTCTCACTGGAGGCTAACGCAAGCGCGTCGAATGATGGAATGACCTCGGCGCTGTGCGCCTTGATGACGAAATGACGGCGTGGTTCCGATGCACTGCGAGGCAACTGTGATGGCTCGAACAACGAGCCGGCCAGGTCATGCCGCGCAAGCGGCGTCATCAAGGCGCGCAGCACCGAAGCCCGCACCTCATCGCACCTACACTGCGCGCCCATGCAATCACTCTGGATGCTGCTGGCTGCGCTGCTGTTCGCGCTGATGGGCCTGCTGGTGAAGCTCGTGTCGGCCGAGGTGCCCGTCAGCCAGGCCGTGTTCTTTCGCGGCGTGGTGGCGGCGCTGATCCTCGGTGGCTGGATGGCCTGGCGACGCCTGGCCTTCGGCACGCCGCATGTGCGGCTGCAGGTGCAGCGCACAGCAAGCGGCGTGGCGGCGCTGACGCTGTTCTTCTATGCCATCAGCGTGCTGCCCCTGGCCACGGCCACCACGCTGAACTACACCTCGCCGCTGTTCGTGGCGCTGTTCACCGTGCTGGCTGCACTGGCGGCCGGGCGGCGCGATCTGCCCTGGGCCCTGCTGGCGTGCATCGTGGCGGGTTTCGCAGGCATCGTGCTGCTTCTTCGCCCGGTGTTCTCGGGCGGCGAATCCATGGCGGCCCTGCTCGGCCTGCTCTCCGGGCTGCTCTCGGCCCTGGCGTACTGGAACATCCGCGCGCTGGGCAAGCTTGGCGAGCCGGAGTGGCGCACCGTGTTCTATCACTCCGCCGTCACGGCGCTCGTGGGCCTGACGGGCATGGCGCTCTTCGGCATGGTGTGGCCCTCTGCACGGGCCTGGGCCATGCTGCTGGCCATCGGCGTGATGGCCCTGGGCGCGCAGCTGGCCATGACCCGGGCCTTCTCGCGCGGCAAGACCTTGCTCACCAGCAGCCTGCAGTACAGCGTGGTGGTGTTCTCGACCCTGCTGGGCGTCTGGATCGCCGGCGACAGCCTGGGCGCGACAGCGCTCACGGGCATCGGCATCGTGCTGGCATCCGGCGTGGTGGCCACACTCGTTACCATTCGCGCCGCCGCCACCGTGGCCCCCGCAACGGACGCTGCATCAAGCCCCCGGGCGTCGCTCCCCACCAAGGAAACGATGAATGTTTCAAACGCTGATTAGCGCCACGGCGCTGCGCAAGCTGCTGGCCAGCGGCGCGGACGTGGCCGTGTTCGACTGCCGGCACGACCTCATGGATGTCCAGCTGGGCCGCCGCCAGTATGCGGAGGGGCACATCCCCGGCGCCCGCTTCGCGCACCTGGATGACGATCTGTCGGCCCCCAAGACCGGCAGCAACGGCCGCCATCCCCTGCTCACGCGCGAAAAGTTTGCGCAGTGGCTGGGCAGCCGTGGCGTGCATGACGGCATGCAGGTGGTGGTCTATGACGCCTCGGGCGGCATGTTTGCTGCGCGGCTGTGGTGGATGTGCCGCTGGGTCGGCATCGGCTCGGTGGCGCTGCTCGATGGCGGCTGGCCGCAGTGGCTGGTGGCCGGCGGGGAAAGCAGCACGGCGCTGCCCCAACCCGCGCCGGGCACGGTGACGCTGGGCCACCCGCTCGTGCGCGCGGTCGACGTGAGCACGGTCGAGGCCAATCTGCTCGAGCCGCGCTTTCATCTGCTCGATGCCCGCGCGCCCGAGCGTTTTCGTGGCGAGGTGGAACCCATCGACCCGGTGGCCGGGCACATCCCGGGCAGCAGGAACCGCTTCTTCAAGGACAACCTGGAGCCGGACGGCCGCTTCAAGCCCGCCGATCAGCTGCGCCGCGAGCTGCAGGCCGTGCTGGGCGACACGCCGGCCGACCAGTGGGTGATGAGCTGCGGCTCGGGGTCGACGGCCTGCCACAACGTGCTGGCCATGGAGCTGGCCGGGCTGGGCACGCCGCCCATGTACGCCGGCAGCTGGAGCGAGTGGGTGGCCGATCGGACCCGCCCGGTGGCCAAGGGCTGATCTTTCAATTTCGGACTGAATTTTCCGAGAATTCAAATAGCCACTTTCCGCATACCCAGAGCGGAAAGTGGCCAAATGGCACAAGAAAAATCAGTTGAATTCGGCCAACTAGTGCGCGTGCGGCACGAGCATGTGCGCACCGACGATGAAGGCCACGCCGAGGCCCATCAGCGCCACGTCGGCGAAGTAGCCGCGCTCGCGGCTTGAGCGATTCACGAAGGGAATCAGGTCGCTCATGGCGATGTAGATGAAGCTGGAGGCCGCCAGCATGATCACGTAGGGCAGCGCCTCCTGCGCGGTGTCGAGCAGGAAGTAGCCCAGCACGCCGCCGGCCACGCTCATCAGGCTCACGAGCATATTGAAGGCAAAGGCCCGCGCCTTGGAGAAGCCGTTGGACAGCAGGATCATGAAGTCGCCGATCTCCTGCGGGATCTCGTGGGCGGCAATCGACAGCGCGGTCAGCATGCCCAGCTTCCAGTCGATCAGGAAGGCCGCGGCGATCAGGATGCCGTCGCAGAAGTTGTGCAGGCCATCGCCGATCAGGATCAGGTAGCCGCCGGGGCCAGCCTCGCGCGCGTTGAAGCCGTGGTCGTGGTGATGGCCGTCGTGCTCGTGGTGGTGGCTGTGCCGCAGCAGCATGGTCTTCTGCAGCATGAAGAACAGGAAGATCCCGCCCAGCAGCACCGCAAACAGGTGGCGCACATCGGCCTGGCTCTGCGTGGCCTCCGGGATCAGGTGCAGCAGCGCCGCCGCCAGCAGCACGCCAATGGCAAAGCTCACCATGCGCTCGACCACCTTGCCCAGCATGGTGTAGGCAATCAGGCCGGCGAGCATCATGCTCAGGGCGCCGGAGGCGAGCGTGGCCAGGATGATGGCGGTCAGTGTGTTCATGCGTGGGTCGGTGCACAGCCGGTGTGCACCGGGATCAGCCTCGAAACAAAAAGCGCGCCGGGTGAGCAGCGCGCTTCAATCAATGCTGAAAGTATAGAAAAGCTGTCAAGCCCCCCGGCATGCGGGGACCTGACCGCAGTGCACGCGACCACGGCGCGATGCGTCAAGCCACGCCGTGGGTCTTGAACCAGGCCAGGCAGCGCTTCCAGCCGTCTTCCGCGGCGTCCTTGCGGTAGCTGGGCCGGTAGTCGGCATGGAAGGCGTGCGGCGCCTGGTCGTAGACCTTGAACTGGCTGGCCTTGGCGGCCGGGTTGCTGGCGCCCTTGAGCGCGTCTTCCATCTTCCAGACCGTGTCCATGGGGATCCCGGCATCGGCCTCGCCGTACAGGCCGAGCACCGGCGCATTGAGCTCGCCCACCACATCCAGCGGGTGGCGCGGCGTGAGCGGATTGCCCTGGCCCACCAGCCGGCCGTACCAGGCCACGCCGGCCTTCACGGTCTTGCTGTGGGCGGCGTACATCCAGGTGATGCGCCCGCCCCAGCAAAAGCCGGTCACCCCCACGCGATCGCTGCCGTCCCCGGCACGCGCCCAGGCCACCACGGCATCCAGGTCGCTCATGACCTGCGCATCGGGCACCTTGCTGACGATCTCGCTGATGAGTTTGGCAATGTCGGTGTAGGGCTTGGGGTCGCCCTGACGGAAGAAGAATTCGGGCGCGATCGCCAGGTAGCCCTGCTTGGCAAAGCGGCGTGCCACATCAGCAATGTGCTCATGCACACCGAAGATTTCCTGCACCACCAGCACCACCGGCAGGTTCTTCTTGCCGGCGGGCTTGGCGGCATACACCGGCAGATCCCCCGTGGGCGTCTTGACCTTGGCCCAGCCAGCCTCCAGGCCCTGGGTGTCGGTCGTGATCATGGTCTGGGCGCTAACCGGCAGCGTGGCCGCTGCAAAACCGATGCCCACACTGCCGCCGACAAAGGCGCGGCGCGAGAGCTTGAGTTCCGGGCGCAGTGCGTCGTAGTCCTTCACGAGATCCATGCTTGCCTCCTGGATGAACAGAGCGCCGAAGCCTACGCCGGTTCGGCCCGCCGGGCGAGTGCCTGGCGACTGCTCCGGCGGCCACGGCGCACCGGTGGCGCCGAACAGACCGCGGATTGCGCCGCTGATCAGAGCACGCTGATGGTCAGCCGGCCTTCGAATTCCTCGCCCGGGTCCAGGGTGATCGGCCGGCTCACGCAGACCGGCTCCACACAGACAAAGCGCTGCCAGTCTTCCGGCGGCAGATCGGCAATCTTTGCCGCGCCGACCTCGCCCGGGTTCCAGATCATCCACTCCGCAAAGCCCTCGGACGAGAGCTCCAGTGTGCGGCCCGGCTGCACGAGGGTCAGATCCTCACTGTCATGCACCAGCACCTCGACCTCGCGACCATCGAAGGCCAGCGGCGTGTCCTCGGGCAGCTCCAGCTTGCGCTTGCCGATGCGGTCGGTCATCCAGCGGCCGGACAGGCCATCCACCCATGAGGCCGTGAGCGCCGTGGTGGCAAAGTAGGGATGCAGCCCGCCGGTCCACCAGACACTGTCGGTCCCGACGTTCTTGATGGTGAGCGTGATCTCCAGGCTGTCCTCGTCGGCCTCGCCGAGCACCCTGAGCTCGGCCTGGCCCGGCCACCGAGGGTCGGCATTCGGTCCGAGGGTCAGGTCCGCCTGGAACTCGCTGTCGTCGTTGCCACCGGCCACGGCCCACTCGCGCGTGCGCACCAGGCCGTGCTTGGGCAGCCGTCCCGCATCGGAGAACTGCGGAAACAGCACCGGCACGCCACCGCGGATCGGTGCGCTGCCATCAAACACGGCCTTGGGGCTGGTGTAGAAGAGTTCGCCGTAATTGCGCAGACGGCAGGCCATGATCTGCCCGCCCAGCGCCGTACCCTGCAGGCCGGCACCCGCGCCGACCGCAGCCATCTTGAACTTGAAGTCGAAGAGCTTGCCGCCGATCACTTGGCCCCCCTGCCCTTCATTTTCGGTAACGGCTTGGCCGGACCCTTGGCCGGGTAGCGCTTGAGCCAGTCGAAGAACTCGGCATACCAGAGCTTGCTGTTGCGCGGCTTGAGGATCCAGTGGTTCTCGTCCGGGTACCAGACCAGGCGCGCGTCGATGCCCTGCGCCTTGAGCGTGCTGTAGTACGCGAGGCCCTGGGCATCCGGCACGCGGTAGTCCAACTGGCCGTGGATGACCAGCGTGGGCGTGCTGAAGTGCTTGGCAAAGGCGTGCGGGCTCTGCTGGTGCACCTTGCTCATGTCATCCCAGTACCAGGCGCCCAGTTCCTTCTTGAACCATTCGGCGCCGTCGCTGGCAAACATGCTGACCCAGTCGTAGCAGCCGGCATGGCAGACATAGGCCTGATAGCGGCCCGGCTTGCAGTGGCCATTCATCCACGCCACCATGTAGCCGCCGTAGCTGCCGCCCGTGGCATAGACGCGGCTGGCGTCGATGTAGGGCTTGGTGAGCATGTGGTCGGTGGCGGCTTCGACGTCCTGCAGCTCGAGTTCGCCCCAGCGGTGCGTGATGCTGTCCTTGTAGTCGAAGCCGAAGCTCGTGGAGCCGTGGTAGTTCACGCAGACGACGACATAGTCCTGTGTGCCGTTGCCGCTGGCAAAGACCTGGTTGTTCCAGCGGTAGTGGAAGGTATCGCCGCTGGCGGTGTGCGGACCGCCGTGGATGCTGTGCAGCAGCGGGTACTTCTTCTTCGCATCGAAACCCGGCGGATAGATCACCCACATCTGCGCATCGGTGCGCTTGCCGTCGATCTTCGCGCCCTTGTAGCTGATGCTCTCGTAGGGACCGAACTTGAAGGACTTGAGCAGCTCGTCGTTGAAGTGCTCGATGCGTTGCGGTCTGCCTTCGGCATCCAGCACGTGGAGCCGATCCGGGTGAATCATGCTGTCGGCCGTGTAGACGAGCTGTCCGGCACGCACCGAGAATCCGTGCACCCAGCCCCCCTGCACCAGGACCTTGGGGGTGCGGGTCTTGAGGTCAAAGCGCCAGAGATGGCAGCGGCCCAGGTCCTCGGCCATGCAGTACAGCGCATCGCCCTCAGTACTCCAGGCGGGCACGCCCACCACTTCGCGGTCCCACTTGGCCGACAGGGCCTGCCAGCGGCCGCTGGCCGCGTCGACCATGCCGAGCAGCGCCGGCGCGGTATGCCGCTTGCCAGAATGCGCCACGACGACCGCCAGCTGCTTGCCGTCGGCCGCGTGCACCGGGTGCCGGAAGTCCCAGTCCTTCTCCTGCACGAGGAGGCTGACCTTGCGCGTCTTCACGTCGATGCGCGAGAGCGCGAAGGTGTTCAGGATGCGCTTGACGGGCAGCGGATCATGGCTGAAGACGATGTGCTTGCCGTCGGGGCTGATGTCGTAGTCGGCCGCACTTGCATCGGCCCGGCCGAGCTCGAGCGCACTACCCTCGAAGAGATCAGTCACCTTGCCGGTGGCAACGTCCACCACATGCAGGTGAATCGCCCGGCCCATGGGCAGGTTGTGGTCCCAGTAGCGGTACCAGTGCTCCTCGGTGACGTAGGCACTGTCCTTGCGGTCCTTGAAGGCCTTGTGGGCCTTGGCCTGGGCCTTGTCGCCCTTCTCGCCCGGCCACACCCAGGACAGGAAGGCGATGCGTTTGCCGTCCGGAAACCACTTGATACCGAAGATGCCGGGCGCATAGTCGGTCACGCGGCGGGCCTCACCGCCGTCCGGCGCAATCACGTAGAGCTGCGTACTGTCGTCCTTCTTGCCTTCCTGCTCGCGCTTGGCGACGAAGGCAATCAGGTCGCCGCGCGGGCTCCACACCGCCTCGCCATCCTTCTCGCCGCAAGCCGTGAGCTTGCGCGGGTCGCCACCGAAGGTCGAGAACAGCCACAGGGAGCTCGTGCTCCTGTTGGCCTCCATGTCATAGCGCGTGACGCTGGCCACGGCCTGGGCGCCGTCCGGCGAGAGTTTTGGCGCGCCGACGCGCTCGATCTTCCAGAGGTCTTCCACCGTGATGCGTTGCTTGCTCATGCCGTCTCCGTGTGATTCAGCGCCCCCGTGTCGGCGCTCGTCTATTCCATGATCTGGACGCTAGTGCGCCTCTTCCCAGTTCGAGCCCTCGCCGACCTCGGCCAGCAGCGGTACATCCAGTTCTGCCACCGCAGCCATGCGCTGCGGCACCTGGGTCTTCATCAGCGCGAGCTCCGCCTCGGGCACTTCAAGCACGAGTTCATCGTGCACCTGCATCACCATGCGGCTCTTCAGGCCCTCGCGGTGCAGCCAGGCTGAGATGTCGACCATGGCCATCTTGATCAGGTCGGCCGCAGTGCCCTGCATGGGCGCATTGATGGCGGCGCGCTCGGCCCCCTGGCGGCGTGGCCCGTTGGGGCTTTTGATCTCCGGCAGCCAGAGCCGGCGGCCGAAGACGGTCTGCACATAGCCGTGCTGCTTGGCCTCGATGCGGGTGCGCTCCATGTAGGCGGCCACACCGGGGTAGCGGGCGAAATAGGTGTCGATGTAGTGCCTCGCCGCATCGCGCTCGATGCCCAGATTCGACGCCAGGCCGAAGGCACTCATGCCGTAGATCAGCCCGAAGTTGATGACCTTGGCATAGCGGCGCTGTTCGCTCGTCACGGCATCGCGCGCCACACCGAAGATCTCGCTGGCGGTGGCGCGGTGCACGTCCTCGCCCTCGGCGAAGGCGCGCTTCAGGGATGCGTCGCCCGAGATGTGCGCCATGATGCGCAACTCGATCTGCGAGTAGTCGGCGCTGATGATGCGTTTGCCCGGCGGGGCGATGAAGGCTTCGCGGATCTTGCGCCCTTCTGCCGTACGCACCGGGATGTTCTGGAGGTTCGGATCGCTGCTGGACAGGCGCCCCGTGACCACCGCCGCCTGCGCGTAGTGCGTGTGCACCCGGCCGGTGGCAGGGTGGATCATCTTGGGCAGCTTGTCGGCGTAGGTGCTCTTGAGCTTGGCCAGACCGCGGTATTCCAGGATCACCTTGGGCAGCGGGAAGTCCTCGGCCAGCTTGGTCAGCACCTCTTCATCGGTGCTCGGCGCGCCGGTGGCCGTCTTCTTCACCACCGGCAGCTTGAGCTTGTCGAAGAACAGCTCGCCGAGCTGCTTGGGGCTGTTGAGATTGAAGGGCTGGCCCGCCTGCTCGTAGGCCTGCTGCTCAAGCGCCAGCATCTGTACGCCCATGGCATGGCTGTGGTCGGCCAGGCGCTGGGCATCGATGCTCACGCCAGTGCGCTCGATCTCGAACAGCACCGGCTGGCAGGCCAGCTCCAGGGCGTAGATGCGCGCCAGACCGGTGTCGGCCTGGATGCGCGGCCACAGGCGCTGATGCACCTGAAGGGTGAGGTCGGCATCCTCGGCGCTGTACTCCGTGGCCCGCTCGATGCTGACTTCGTCGAAGCAGATCTGGTTGGCGCCCTTGCCGCACACTTCCTCGTAGCTCAGGCCCTTGCGCGACAGCCAGCGCTCGGCGAGCGCATCGAGGCTGCTGCTCTTGTGGCTCTCCAGCACGTAGCTCTCCAGCATGGTGTCATGCACCACGCCGGCCAGGGCCACGCCGTGGTTGGCCAGCACATGCATGTCGTACTTGGCATGCTGCAACAGCTTGGGGCGCGCGGGATCCTCGAGCCAGGGCTTAAGTCGCGCCAGCACCTCGTCGAACGGCAATTGCGTGGGTGCACCCGGGTAGCGATGCGCGAGCGGGATGTAGCAGGCGTGGCCGGCTTCCACGCACAGGCTGATGCCGACCAGCCGCGCCCGCATCTCCTCGATGCTGGTGGTTTCGGTGTCCAGGCTGACCAGTTCCGCTGATTGGATGCGGCTCATCCAGGCCTCGAAGGCCTCCCAGGTGAGCACCGCCTCGTAGTGCGCGTCGGCCTTGCTCGGTCCGGGTGTGGGTGCATCGTCCTGCACGCGCGCATCGCCTTTGGGGATGGCTTGCGCATCGCCGGTGAGCTCGCGCAGCAGGCTGCGCAGGCCATAACGGTCCGACAGTCCTGCCAGGGCCTCGAGATCGACAGGCATGGCATCGAGGCCGTCGATGCCGATGAGGCCGGACACGTCGCGCTTGACCGTGAGCAGCTCGCGCGTCACCGGAAACAGCGGCAACGCCTCGCGCAGGTTCTCGCCCACCACGCCCTTGATGGCGCCGGCCTTGGCGATGATGTCGTCCAGGGTGCCGTACTCGGTGAGCCATTTGACCGCGGTCTTGGGGCCGCACTTCTCCACACCCGGCACGTTGTCCACGCTGTCACCAATGAGCGCGAGATAGTCGACGATGCGCTCCGGCGGCACGCCGAACTTGGCGATCACGCCCATGCGGTCGAGCTTCTCGTTGCTCATGGTGTTGACCAGCATCACGTGATCATCGACCAGCTGGGCCAGGTCCTTGTCCCCGGTGGAAATGATGGTTTTCCAGCCTGCCTGGGTGGCCTGTTGGGCGTAGGTGGCGATCACGTCATCGGCCTCGACCCCTTCGATGGCCAGCACCGGCCAGCCCAGCGCGGCCACCGCGGCATGGATCGGTTCAATCTGAGCGCGCAGGTCCTCGGGCATGCTCGGCCGGTTGGCCTTGTACTCGGGATAGAGATCATCCCGGAAGGTCTTTCCCTTGGCGTCGAACACGCAGGCCAGGTGCGTGGCGCTGGGGTAATCTGCCCGCAGGCGCTTGAGCATGTTGATGATGCCGTACAGCGCCCCAGTAGGCTCGCCGGCCTTGTTGCGCAGATCCGGCATGGCATGGAACGCGCGATACAGGTAGCTCGAGCCGTCCACAAGGAGCAGGGTCTTATCCATGGCACAGGATGTTAAGGGCAATGGCAACCACAAGCCGCTGCCGCCCAAGCTGCGCGCCCTCGACAACGCCGAGCGCGCCACCATGCGCAAGGCGCGCGAGAGCTGGCATCTGTTCGGCATCCTTGCTGAGTTCGTCGAGAGTGCCGAGGCACTGTCTGAAGTCCGGCCGGCGGTTTCGATCTTCGGCTCGGCCCGGGTCAAGCCGGATCATCCGTACTACCAGACCACCGTGGAACTGGCCCGGCTGCTATCGGATGCGGGCTTCGCCGTGATCACCGGCGGCGGCCCCGGAATCATGGAGGCCGGCAACGTGGGGGCCTTCGCTGGTGCGTCACCGTCGGTCGGCCTGAACATCGAGCTGCCGCACGAACAGCACGGCAACCCGCACCAGAACATCTCGCTGCGCTTTCGGCACTTCTTCGCGCGCAAGGTGGCCTTCGTGAAGTACGCCAATGCCTTCGTGATGATGCCTGGGGGCTTCGGCACGCTCGATGAGCTCTGCGAGGTGCTGACCCTGGTGCAGACCGGCAAGGCACGCCGCATGCCGATCATCCTCGTGGGCAGCGCCTTCTGGGCCGGCCTGATCGACTGGATCCGCAACACCCTGCTGGCCGAGAAGATGATCAGCCCCCAGGACATGGATCTGATCCAGATCATCGACGAGCCGCAGGCGGTTGTGGACGCCATCTTCGCGTTCTACGAGAACCGCGGCTTCGGCATGACCCCGCGCGAACGCGAGCTGATGCTGCAGCTCTGATCGGCTCCAAAACAACCCACAAACTCACACCTTCAGGGACGGCATGGCGGTCTATACCTCGCTGGATGTCGCGGACTGCGAAGCGCTGCTGGCGCACTACGACGTCGGCCACTATCTGCGGCATGTCGGCATCGGCGCCGGCATCGAGAACACCAACTACTTCCTGGACACGCACCAGTCCCGCTGGGTACTCACGGTCTTTGAGCGGCTGACGGCCGAGCAGCTGCCCTACTACCTGGAGCTGGCGGAGCATCTGGCACGCCAGGGCCTGCCCGTGCCCTCACCGCAGCGCACACGCGCCGGCGAGCTGCTCGTGGCGCTCAAGGGCAAGCCGGCCGCGCTGGTGCAGCGTGTACCTGGCCAGGATGTGCTCTGGCCGAATGCGGACCATTGCGCCCAGATGGGCACGGTGCTCGCCCGCATGCATCTGGCAGGCCGCCTGTTCCCTCGCGCCCAGCCCAATCTGCGCGGCCTGCCCTGGATCGCGAGTCAACTCGACCCATTGGCCCCGCACCTGCCGCCGGCGCTGCGGTCTCTGCTGGCCGATGAAGTGGCTGCCCAGCAGGCATTTGCCGCGCAGGGCGCCAGCCTGCCCGCCGGCCCGGTGCATGCCGACCTCTTCCGCGACAACGCCCTGTTCGAGGCCGGCCGCCTGTCGGGGATCATCGACTTCTACTTTGCCGGCAACGACACCTGGCTGTTCGACTTCTGCGTGACACTGAACGACTGGTGTATCGACCAGGACAGCGGCCAACTCGACCGTGACCGGGCGCCTGCCTTTGGCAGCGCCTACCAGTTTGTTCGGCCGTTCACGGACAGTGAAGTCCGGGCGCTGCCGCTGATGGCGCGCCTGGCGGCGCTGCGCTTCTGGGTGAGCCGCCTGGCGGACTGGTACATGCCGCGCGCAGCGGCACTGCTCACCCCGAAAGATCCCACACACTTCGAACGGATATTGCGCGCACGGCAAAATTCGTCCCTGTCACTTGCAGATCTTTCATGAGCAACATCTCGATACGACAGGTTCCTGCCTCCCACGGCGCGCAATGGATCAAGCGCGGCGTGGCCATCATGATGGCGCAGCCGCTGGCCGTGCACGGGGCCTTCTTCTTCTACCTGCTCAGCACCCTGCTACTGCAGCAGGTGCCGGTCCTGGGTGGCCTTCTGCCCGCCTTGCTCGCACCCGCCCTCGTGGCCGGGGTCATGACCGTGATCCGTGCTGCGGCCACGCAGGCCACACCGTCCGCCGGGCAGCTCGTGATCGGCTTCCGTGATCCGGCAGCGCGCGCACAGCTTCTGATGGGCGGTGTGCTGTACCTCGTGGGCTTCTTCATTGCCATGGCGGCCAGCGCACTGGGCGATGGCGGCATGCTCTTTGGCGGCGCCATCCTGGGCAAGCCGATCGATGCCAGCCCCGAGAACCTGAACATGCTGACCCTGGCGCAGTTCATTGCACTGGCAGCGCTGATGCCCACCGTGTTCGCGTTCTGGTTCGCCCCCCAGTTCATGGTCTGGCATGGCATGGGCTTTGCCAAGGCCTGCTTCTTCAGTTTCTTCGGCTGCGTGCGCAATTTCGGCGCAATCATCGTCATGTTCGGCAGCTTTCTGATCATTCTGCTGGTGGGTGCGATGGTGGTGTCGCTTTTCGCAATGATCTTCGGATCGCAGGGTGTGGCCACCGTAATGATGGTGCCCATTGGTCTGTTCTGCCTGGTACTGGTTTTCTGCACCTTTCACGGGAGCTATGAAGACGTCGTGGTCATTGCGCCCGAATCGCCCTCCTCCGGAGACCCCGCAAGTGATGCGACGCCGTGACCTGATTGCCACCAGCCTGCTCTTGTTGACGGTACCGGGCACCCGTGCGGCCGGCGGCAATATCGTGCGCCTGCGCGGCGATGTGCTGGTCAACGACGGCCGGCTCTATCCGGACGGCTGGATCCAGACCGGTGACACTGTGGAAACCGGGCCGGCCTCCGCCGTGGTGTTCACGATCGGCGACACCGCACTGTGGATGCGCCCGCAGACGCGCATGACCGTGCACCGTGGCTACAGCATCAATGCGGTCTCGGGCCTGCGCATGGTCACCGGCGCCGTGCTGGCCGTGTTCGGCAAGCTGCCGGGTGCACGCGGAGCCACCCGCCACCTGACCACACCCACGATCACGGTCGGCATTCGCGGTACCGGCATCTACATGGAGCAGGAGCGCAATGACAACACCTATTTCTGCAACTGCTACGGCGAAGTGGATGTCGGCCTGAACAATGCACCGGGCGTACGCGAGCGGCTGCAGGCGCAGTACCACGCCAGCCGGACCTTCTTCACCGAACCCCGCCGCGGCATGCTCTCGGAGCTCACCCCACCGAGGAATCACGAAGACCAGGAGCTCGAATTCCTGGCCAGTCTCATCGGCCAGCAGACTGCCTGGCAGATCACGGGGCAGCGCGGTCCCAAGGACGGGCGCGGTCAGTTCTACCGCTAACCCGCCCTCAGGCCGCCCGATACGTGCTGCGGCCTAGAAGCGGGCGCGCAATCCCACCACCACACTGCGTCCGGGCTGCGGCGCCTCGTCCTTCAAGAACGAGGTGTGCAGTCGATAGGCTTCGTTGCTTGCATTGCGTACCAGCGCGAACAGTTCCGTATCGATACCCTGCACACGAATGCGCCAGCTCGCATCCAGATCCAGGCGCGTATAGCCCTCAGTAGGCGTTTCCAGCAGGGACACCCGGTTCTGGGCAGACACCCGGGTCAGGTTGCCGCCCAGCTTGAACGGACCGCTGGCCCAGCGCAGCCCAACCCCGGCACGCTGCGGAGCAATCCGCGGCACGGGGCTGCCATCAGCCAGGGTTGCACGCACGGTGTCGCCAAAGACCCGTGCGGTCAGCCCCGCCAACGGTGTGTCGGCCAGCAGTTCGAACTCCGCACCGCGGAAGCGCGCGCTGGTCTGCACGTACTGCAAAAAGACAAACGCGCCGGCCGGATCCACGGTACCGGCTTCGTCCACCCGGTCGGCGACGCCGTCTCCGTTTGCGTCGATGAACTGGCCGAAGACGTAGTTGGAGAAACGCTGCTGGAACAGGCTGACGCTGCCACGAACCGACCCGTCGACCTTGCGCAGGGTCAGGTCCACGGCACGCGAACGCTCCTTGCGCAGACTCGGGTCACCCACTTCGAACGTGGCAGTGGCCTCATGCGGCCCGTCGGTGTACAGCTCCGAGGGCGTCGGCGCCCGCTCGTTGCTGGAGAGCGTCAAGCCTGCGTTGAAGCCGGGCGCAAACCGCCATATTCCCCCTGCCGACAAGGACATCAGATTGAATCTGCGCGCGGGATTGCTCGTTGATGCCAGTGTGGGACGATGCTCTTCACGCTCGGTACGCAGACCCAGATCAAGCGCGAACGCGCCAAAGTCACGCTCTTCGACGAGGGCCAGTGCATCGGCTTGAGTCTTCACGGGCTCGACGATCTCGACATCGCCCGTGGGCGACAGTGCCGAGAAGTCACGACGCTGCGCTTGCAGAACCAGCGTGCCGCGCCAGCCGGCCACTGGGGCATGCTTGAACTCGGCGCGGGCTTCTGTGGCGTCGGTCTTGAAGGTCACAGCGACTTCGCGGGTCGGCAGCTCGATCTCGCTGTGCTCATAGCTGGTACGCGCCAGGCGAAACGTGGCCGACTCCAACCAGCCGCTGCCGCTGTAGCGCGCCAGCAGGTCGCCACGCCGCTGCTTCATGTCCAGGAAGGCTTCTTCAGCAGGGACACCATAGGTGCTGCGCTCGTCCTGGATGGATGCGCCGATCAGCCAGCGATCGGCCACAAGGCTCATGCCCAGCCCATACTCGCGATTGTCCGTATCGCTATTGGGCAAGCGTCCTGAGAACGACGCTGGATCGTTCTTGATGGACAGACCGGGGAAGGCATAGTCATCGGTGCGCGCCTTGAGGGCATCCACATGCCAGGCGAATTGGTCCGCGCCGCCATTGAGCTCCAGCGCAGCGCTGCGCTCGCCGGTCCCCGAGGCTGCGCGCAGCTGCAACTCGCCACCCAGGGCCGTAGGAACAGTGAGCGGAATACGCCGATTGACCACGTTCACCAGGCCGCCGATCGCACCGGAGCCATAGAGCAGGGTTGCCGGGCCACGCAGCACTTCGACCTGGGTGGCATTGAGGGTTTCAGTCGCCACGCGATGATCCGGCGACAGGACAGACACGTCTGCAATGCCCATGCCGTTTTCCAGCATCTGCACCCGCGGACCGTCCTGGCCTCGAATGATCGGGCGGCCGGCACCCGGGGCAAAGCCGCTGCTGGTCACGCCAGGCAGCGCAGAGAGCGTGTCGCCAAGGTTTACCGCATTCAGCCCCTGAAGTTCACTGCGTGTGACGACGGTGGCAGGCTGGCTGAGCTGGTCTGCACTGCGCGCGACGGGCGTGGCGGTCACGACCACGGGTTCCACCTTGCGCGGCTCTGAGTCGGCGCCAGGCGACGGCGATACGGTCTGTGCAAAGCCGTTGATCGCCATCGTCAGGGGAAAGGCCGCGAGCACGGCGCGGTGAACGAGCGTGGTTCGCACGCTGGAAGAAAAGTGCAAGTTCATGTGTGTACCTGAAAGGATGTGCGCGACCCGCAACACACCATGCCGTACGCATCAGGTCGGCGGGTGCAGCGCTATGAAAATCAGATGCGCAGCGGACCGGAGAACTCGGCCGCGCGCGTTCGACCAGGTTCAGGCCCTGGCCGGCGGGCCCCGCGCCCAGGGCGCCAGACGGGCGCCATGACCCGGCTGGGGGCTCGGCGCGGATTGCAGTGCTGCGACTGCACTCGATCTGAAGAGCGTGGATGTGTGGGCCGTCTGCGCATCGGCGCAGAGTTGGTGGTCGACATCAGCACAGCTGCTGTTCGCGCCGTGCAAGGCATCGGCCAGATGCAAGACCCAGCTGGCTGCGTGCGCATGACTGTCATGCTCACACCCTGCCGGCTGAGTCGCCGCGCCGACCGCAGCGAATCCCGATGCAGCCGTCCCATGCCCGCCCTGAAGGTGGACGTGGCCGATCCGGTGCAGCAGTCCGGCTGCCTGCGTCGCCAGCAGGCACAGCACCATCCACGCCGCAAACCCGCGCAGCACGCGGTGCGGCTTCAATCGACTGAGGGTTTCGGGTCGAACGGACACAAGAGCAGCTTAACGGCTTGGCCCGAGATGGTCGGCGGGCCGCCCATGCGGTTTGACGACGGACGCGCCTGCGAGCTCAAGGCTCCCGCATCCCGTCTCGCTTGTCTGGTGCGGCTTTCCAGCCAATTTGACCCGAAGAACCGCATGAACGCTGGATCTACGCTTTCAGACCCGCTCCAGCCGGGCGACAGACAGGGCCAGCCACTTCATGCCGGCCTCGCCAAAGTTGATCTGCGCCCGGGCGTCGTTGCCCGCGCCTTCGAGGTTCACGATCACGCCTTCGCCGAACTTGGGGTGGCGTACGCCCTGGCCCAGGCGCCAGCCATGGCTGGTCTGCGGCTTGGCGAATGCAGGCACGGCGCCACCGCCATAGTCTGCATCGCCGTACGGCTTGCCGCCGCCACGCTGCCAGGCATCACGGAATCCGGCCGAAAAACCGGTGCCCATGCCGCTGATCCTGGGGGTCAGCCAGCGCAGGGCCTCCTCGGGCAGTTCATCGAAGAAGCGGCTCTTCAGGCCGTAGCGGGTCTGGCCATGCATCATGCGGCTGGCGCAGAAGCTGATGTACAGGCGCTTGCGCGCGCGGGTGATGGCCACATACATGAGCCGGCGCTCTTCCTCGATGCCGCCGTCCTCCTTGAGGCTGTTCTCGTGCGGAAACAGGCCTTCTTCCAGCCCGGTCAGGAAGACTGCATCGAACTCCAGGCCCTTGGCGGCGTGCACGGTCATGAGCTGCACCGCGTCCTCGCCCGCCTGGGCCTGGTTGTCGCCGGCTTCAAGCGAGGCGTGCGAGAGAAACGCCGCCAGCGGGCTGGGCAGCTCGTTCTCGGCCTCGGCCTGGGTGGCCGGCGCGTCCAGCGCATAGCCTTCCTCGGCATTGAAGTTGCGCGCGGCGTTCACGAGTTCCTCAAGGTTCTCGATGCGCTCCTCGCCCTCCTTGTCGGCGCGGTACATCGCCAGCAGGCCGCTGGCGTCGATGATGTGCTCGACGATCTCGTGCAGCGGCAGGCCCTGGGTGGCAAAGCGCATGCCGTCGATAAGCTTGACGAACGCACCGATGCTGCTGCCCGCCTTGCCCGCCAGAAAGGCCACCGCACCGTAGAGCGAGGTGCCGCGCTCGCGCGCCATGTCCTGCAGCTGCTCGACCGAGCGGGCGCCAATGCCGCGCGTGGGCAGATTCACCACGCGTGCAAAGGCCGTGTCGTCGTGCGGGTTCTCCATCAGCCGCAGATAGGCCAGCGCGTGCTTGATTTCGGCCCGCTCGAAGAAGCGCAGGCCGCCGTAGACGCGGTAGGGAATGCCGTGGCGCATCAGGCCCTGCTCGAAGGCCCGGCTCTGTGCGTTGCTGCGGTACAGGATGGCGCACTGGCTGCGCGGCCAGCCGTCGCGCGTCAGGCCGCCGATTTCCTCGAGCACGAACTGCGCCTCGGCCAGATCGCTCGGCGCCTCGAACACACGCACCTGCTCGCCCTCGCCGGCATCCGTCCAGAGCTCCTTACCCAGGCGCTTGGCGTTGTTCTTGATGAGCGCATTGGCGCTGTTCAGGATGTGGCCGTGGCTGCGGTAGTTCTGCTCCAGCTTGATGAGATTGCGCACCTGGAAGTCGCGCACCAGCGAGTCCATGTTGCCCACGTTCGCACCGCGAAAGGCATAGATGCTCTGGTCGTCGTCGCCCACCGCAAAGATGTTGGCTACCGAAACCCGCTTGCTTTCGGCCGCGCGCGTGCGGTCGATGTCGCTCATGTACTCCCCTTGCCCGGCCAGCAGGCGCAGCCAGGCGTACTGCAGGGTGTTGGTGTCCTGGAACTCGTCGATCAGGATGTGCGAGAACCGGTGCTGGTAATGCGTGCGCAGCGGGATGTTCTTGAGCAGCACCTCGTAGGTACGCAGCAGCAGCTCGGCAAAGTCAACCACACCCTCTCGCTCGCACTGGTCCTGGTAGAGCTGGTAGAGCTGCACGTACTTGCGGTTGAACTCGTCGTTCACCTCCACATCGCCGGGGCGCAGGCCGCTTTCCTTGCAGTTGTTGATGAACCAGCCCACCTGCTTGGGCGGGTACTTCTCATCATCCACGCCGTTGGCCTTCATCAGGCGCTTGATGGCGGACTGCTGGTCCTGCGTATCCAGGATCTGGAAGGTCTGCGGCAGGCCGGCATCGCGGTGGTGCAGGCGCAGGAAGCGGTTGCACAGGCCGTGGAAGGTGCCCAGCCACATGCCGCGCACATTGATAGGCAACATGGCCGACAGGCGCGTGAGCATCTCCTTGGCGGCCTTGTTGGTGAAGGTCACGGCCAGCACGCCCTGCGGCGACACACGGCCCGTCTGGATCAGCCAGGCAATCCGCGTGGTCAGCACCCGCGTCTTGCCGCTGCCGGCCCCTGCCAGGATGAGCGCCGGCTGGTCGGGCAGCGTGACGGCGGCGAGTTGTTCGGGGTTGAGATTGGCGAGCAGGGTGTCAGGCATGGGCGGCATTATCGCCGCGCCCTCGGTTGGGACATGCTTCACGCTCGGCGATCTGAAACGCAGTGCGCGTGTCGGCAATCCAACGACATCGCCGACAAGCCGTGATACGCAGCGGCCGCGCGCCTAGACTCGCCGCCACACAAAGAATTCAGGAGAGGACCATGACCCAGCGCCCGCCCTATCTCTACCCCAAGGGCTCCGTGTTGATGCATCCGCCGCTGGCGCTCAATCAGGCCGACATGATCGGCTGCTGGGTGCCCGGTTCACTGAGCGCGCTGCAGGCCAGCGTGGATACCACGCTGAACCAGGCCACGCAGGGCAAGATGCAGTTCAAGGTCATGAGCAGCTATGTAATGCTGACCTTCACGGCCATTGCCAAGGCGCACAGCGACTTTCCCGCTGATCGCGCCAAGGGCTGGGGCAAGGAGACGGACATCATCACCTGGGTGGTGGTCGGGCAGGTTCCGGCCGGCAGCACCGAGGTCAGCCATGTGTACTTCTATCCGATGCATATCTGGGTGGACGACTGCATGGCCCTGATCAACGGGCGTGAGCTCTACGGCTACCCCAAGTACGAGTGCCAGTACACGATGCCGGCGCCTGGCGAGCCCGTGCAGCAGCTGACGCTGGCCGCCAAGGGCTTCGAGCCCTTCTCGCCCGACACGCAGCTGGCCTTCCATCCACTGCTGGAGGTGAACGTCAGCGGGAACGGCCAGGCAGACAAGCCCCTGGCTGCCTTTGGCGAGGCCTTCCTCGAGATCATCGAGCTGATGAAGAGCGAGCCGGCGGGCGTGCATCTGGGTGAAGCCGCCTACGCACAGTTTGCCGACATGCTGTTCCACCCGGCGATGGATCAGATCTTTTTGAAGCAGTTTCCAGATGCGGCCGGCGAGCGTGCTGTCTATCAGGCGGTGGTGGCGGCCCATACCCCGGTCAATGCCCTGCGCAGCGTCAAGATGCTGGGCGGACGGTGGCAAGTGAATCTGCACGCCTTTGACAGCTTTCCGCTCAGTGAGAGCCTGGGTCTGAAGATCGGGCTGCAGGACGCGATCCTGCCTTTCCGCGTCGAGTACGACTTCGCCGTGCAGCCTGGCCAGGAGCTGGTGGACAACTCCGTGATCAAGCCCGAACGGATCGTGGTGCTCGGTGGTGGCGTGGGCGCGATGACCGCCGCCTTCTGCCTGACCAATGAGCCCGGCTGGCAGAACCGCTATGACGTGACCGTGTATCAGATGGGCTGGCGCCTGGGGGGAAAGGGCGCCAGCGGCCGCAACCCGAAGCTGGGCCAGCGCATCGAGGAGCATGGCCTGCACATCTGGTTCGGCTTCTACGACAACGCATTCAAGGTCATGCAGCAGGCCTACGGCGAGCTCGATCGGCCCCCGGGCGCACCGCTGGCCCGCTGTGACGAGGCCTTCAAGCCGCAGCAGTTCATCACCCTGACCGAAAACGTGGACGGCCAGTGGCGCCTGTGGCCGATCAACACGCCGCTGCGCCCCGGCATTCCGGGCAACCACAGCGAGCGCCTGACGCTCTGGGCTGCCATCCAGACCGGGATTGCATGGCTCAAGATGTGGCTCAGCGAGCTGCACACGGCCCATGCAGCGGCGCGCGCCGCTGCGCGCCCCGCACCGGCGTCGAACGCCTCATGGCTCGAGAAGCTGGCAGCGCACCTGAAGGCCGACATCGAAGACCTTCGCGCCGATCTGCACGAAGTGGGCAGCGCGGTCGAGGCACTCGTGTCGAGCCTTGAGCTCAACATTGAAGATCATGATGCTGCACACCACGGCCTGCTGGCGGATGCGGCGCTCGGCATCCGTGCCTGGATCAACGAACTGCTCGAAGACGAGATTGCCGGCGCCAAGGACTTTGGGGACGACCTCCGGCGTCTGTACATCTGCATCGATCTGGCCACCACGACCCTTGCGGGCATGGTCAAGGACCAGGTCTTCACGCAGGGCTTCGAGGCGATCAACGATATCGACTTCTACCAGTGGCTGATCAAGCACGGTGCCAACCGCAAGTACACGGTGTACAGCGCGCCGGTACGAGGCTTCTACGACCTGGTCTTTGCCTACGAGGACGGCGACTTTGACAAGCCCAACATCGAGGCCGGCACCATGCTGCGCGGCATGATGAAGGTAGCCATGTGCTACCACGGCGGCATCATGTTCAAGATGCAGGCCGGCATGGGCGATGTGGTCTTTGGCCCGCTGTACGAGGTGCTCAAGGCCCGCGGCGTGAAGTTCAAGTTCTTCCACAAGCTCACCGACCTGCAGCCGGGCACCGATGCCCACGGCCAGCCCACGGTGGACGGCATCACCCTGCAGCAGCAGGTGGCCCTCGTGCCTGGCCGCAGCGAGTACGACCCACTCGTGGATGTTCTGGGCCTGCCGAGCTGGCCATCGATACCGCAGTACGGACAGATCGAGCAGCAGCAGGCCGCGCTGCTCCAGGCGCACAACATCAACCTCGAATCGAACTGGAGCGACTGGCCCGAGGTCTGGCGCGCCGCGAGCGGCCAGCCGCTGCCCACGGTGCAGCTCACACGCGGCACGGACTTCGATCGCGTGGTGTTCGGCCTGTCGGTCGCCAGCCTGCCTGACGTGGCGGGCAAGCTCTTTGCGCAGAGCCCCGGCCTGGCGCAGTGTGCGCAGCAGGTCAAGGCCGTGGCCACGCAGGCCTATCAGGTCTGGCTGAGCCAGGACATTGCAGGCCTGGGCTGGACGCTCTTGAACCGCGACGGCCAGGAGCCCGTGCTGTCCTCATTCGTGGAGCCCTTCGACACCTGGGCGCCAATGGATCAGCTGCTGTGCCGTGAAAGCTGGCCGGCAGGCCACGAGCCGCGCAATGTGAGCTACTTCTGCAGCGCGCTGCCCATGGCGCAGTACGCGCCCTACAGCGACAGCAGCTTCCCCAAGCGCTGCGCCGATCAGGTGAAGCAGTCTGCCATCCATCAGCTCAACACCGAGATCGGCCCGCTCTGGCCGAAGGCGCTGCCGCAGCCCGGCGCCTTCCGCTTCGACTGGCTGATTGATCTGCAGCAGCAAAGTGGCCAGGCGCGTTTCAACAGTCAGTACTGGCGCGCCAACATCGATCCCAGCGAGCGCTACGTGATCTCGGTGGTCAACAGCAGCAAGTACCGCCTGAAGGCCGATCAAACCGGCTTCGTGAACATGGTGATTGCCGGCGACTGGCTCAAGACCGGGCTGGATGCCGGCTGCGTGGAGGCCGCCGTCATGGGCGGCATGCAGGCCAGCCGCGCCATCAGCGGCTACCCCGCCGTCATCCATGGCGAGGAAGGCTTCTGAGCGAACGGGGAGAGGCCGAGCTGGCTCGAATCAGCCCGGCACTGCCGCAGCCAGCGTCTACTTGAACTGCCGGTTGAACTGGACGCCGATGTGGTCGGAGTCCAGGGCGTAGCGGCCCGTGATCGTGCCCTGCCCCAGCACCGCGTTGTTGATGCTGGAGCGCGCGAAGCGGATGTGGCCGTAGCCGAAGTCCCAGCTGGTGGTCGGGCTGCTCTGGTAGCGCGCCCCCACCCCCACGAAAGTTCGCCGGCTGTCGGGCACCACCGGGTTGCGGTTCGCATCGCTCACGGCGCTGCTTTCCGTTTCCAGCCCGGCGCGCAGCAGCCACTGCGCATCCAGCCGGTGCTTCACGCCCAGGCCAAACTTGTGGGTGTCCTGCCAGCCGAATCGCGTCACCAGATCAGGCGCGCCATTGGCAAAGCGGATGCGCAGGTCCTGCAGGCGGCTCCAGCGCGTCCAGGCGTACTCAGCCACCAGCTCGGTGTCCGTGTTCAGTGCCTGTGCGAGGCCGAGCGTCACCGACTCCGGCAGCTCCAATGTGCTGCGGATGCCGCCGTTGCTCGTGGCCGGTGTCTGCGTCAGCGCGGCAAAGGGGCCGGGCAGTGTGGGGTTGGCGAAGCGCGCGTCCCCACTGACCTCGGGGCGCATGCGGCTCTTGTATTGCAGCCCGATTCGCGTGCCATCCGCAGGGCGCAGATGCGCGGCGAGCTGGAAGCCCAGATCCCAGCTGCTGCCCTTGATGGTCGCCGTACCGTCCGCGCCCTGCGGCAGGATGCCGGCGCCCGCGCACCCGGTGGGCCCGATGGCCGCAAAGCACACCGTGCCGAAGTCGACGGCGCTGCGCAGGGTGGCCTCGGTCTTGATGAGGTTCAGGGCTGCGCCTAGCGACAGCTGATCCGAGGCGCGCCAGGCCACGCTCGGCATCAGCGACAGGGTCTTGAGCTCGGCCTTCTGCACCTGGTAGCGGCCCACCCAATTGCTGTCATAGGTGGTCGAGAGACCGAAGGGCGTGAACAGCGCAAAGCCCAGGCTCAGATCCTTGGCCAGGGGCCGCGCATAGAAGAAAGACAGCAGCGGTGCGGCGCCGTCCGCGCTGGCCTGCGCACCTCCGGTGGCTGGCGTGCCGGCCGGCGACAGCGAACCCTGGTTGCTGAACTTTGCGCCCAGGCGAATCCCGCCCAGGTTCAGCGCATAGTGCGCGCCACGCAGCTCGGTGGTGGCGGCCACATTGCTCAACGCGGTCGAAGCGTCATCGCTCAAGGCCACGCCCAGATGCCCCAGCCCCAGACTCGCAGCGGACTGGTCCTGCACCGCAAAGCCGCTGGCCTGCGCGCTCGGCAGCACGGCGGGCAACAAGGCCGCGATCGCGGCGGCCAGCGCGGTTCTCCGGATCAGCGAGGCTTGACGGCTCGACCGAATACCTGCCGAACGGGACGTGAAATGCATGGGGTCTCCAGGGGTGTGGTCATGCGGCTTCGGCCTGCAGGGCACGGGGCCCCTGGCGCCGATTGCGCTTGTGTTCATACATGCGGCCGTCGGCCAGGGCGACCAGCTCGGTGAGCTCGCGTGCAGAGATCAGGCTGCGCGGATTGGACGCCATGCTCATGCCGAAGGACAGGCCGGCTTCCGGGAAGTCAGTCTCGCGCAGCCGCCGCTCGCAGTCGGCCAGCGCGTCGGCAAGGGCCTGCATGTCGCCATTGATCGACAGCAGCGCGAATTCGTCTCCGCCCAGCCGGTAGGCCCGGCAGCGGCCGAATTGCAGCTCGCCGAGTTCGGATGCCACTGCGCGGATCAGCGCATCGCCGTGCGCATGGCCGCGCGTGTCGTTGATGACCTTCAGGCCATCGAGATCGATGATCGTGATCAGCAGCGCCCCGCTTGCGCCCAGGCGTTGCTGGCTGAGGTATTCCTCCAGCGCCTTGTCGAACGCGTGCCGGTTGCCCAGCTCGGTCAGTGCGTCGGTATCCGCCAGGCGGCGGGCATCCTGCATCTGCTGGCGGAACTGCTCGCGCGAGCGCTCGGCCAGCGCCAGCTGGTCGGCCTGCGCAAAGCCCAGCAGCATGGCCTCCAGCGCTGTGCCGAGCAAGGTGAGCAGGTCGGAGTTGTCGACAAAGTCCGGGATGATGCCCAGATTCGGCGGCAGGATGACCAGCCCGGGAACCAGCACCGCCAGATAGGCCAGCAGGAAGAAGCGCGCAGGCCGGTAGCGCCGCGACAGCGCCCAGATCGCGCTGGCCACCGCAAAGCTCACCGCACTGCCCACCACGAAGGTGGCCACCAGATGCGAATACGCCGGCGCCAGCCAGCACACGGGCAGCGCGGCGGCAGCGCCCAGCGCCACGGCGTCGCCGGTGCGGGCCAGCGCCGGGCCGATGCGGCGCAGCTCCAGGAAATGGATGCAGAAGTAGCAGTGCGTAATGGACAGCAGGAAGAACCAGGGCGCGTAGTTGACGTGCCAGTCGCTCACCCCCAGCCAGTCATAGGGCAGATTGAAGTAGAAGGCCCAGCCCACCACGCTGCAGATCAGCTGCAGGGCATAGAGCGTGGCCGTGCGCTGGCGCGACCACAGGCCGATGAACAGGTTGAACATCAGCAGGCCGAGCATGGCCCCCAATGCCGCCAGCATGAGCACGGTCTGCGTGAGCACCTTGGCCCGGTACTGCTCCAGCGGCCAGATGTCCACACGCGGCAGCGAGGAGAAGAAGGGCGTGTCGATGCTGACCACGACCCAGTAGCGCGTATCCGCGGCCAGCCGCACGCTCTTGCCCCGATGCAGCACGAACTCGGTCTGTGTGGACAGTCCGGTCTGGAAGCCCTGGACCGACCCGTCGCTGCCCAGCACGGTGACATGCGCGTCCGAGAAAAAGGTATTGGCCGGCTCGATGACCCAGGCACCCGCAGCCGACTGCGGCGCCAGCGAGCGCACCAGCCAGTATGTGCCGCCCCGCATGTCCACCTTGCCCAGTTGCGGGTGGCGGGCCAGCCACTGCGGCATCTGCGCAAAGCTCTGCGGCGCCACATCGCCCGGGCCGCGGGCATGCACGGTGAGGCTTGACGCCACATTCGGCGGTGGATCGGAGAACACGTAGGCGAGGCCCCCGCGTCCGTTGCCCAGGGCATCGGTCTGGGCGCTCGCGGCAGGCACGAGCGCAAGCGTCGCCAGCAACACGGCGAAACCGATTCCGAATGCGCGATCAAGCGCCTTCAGAAACACAGACCTGGGGCCTGCGCGCGAGGACAGGAGGGACACCGGCAAGTCAGGAGCGGGGCAAAGACTTCGATGCGAGGCCCTGCCGAGGGGGCTTCTGCAGACGTCACACCGATTAACAATTGAGCTTAATGGCTGGAACCCCGCTCAGGCGGGCAGCGCGGCTGAGCGGCAACGGTTTCTCCTGAAACCGGGGCGGAAAGTGTGGGCCACGTGCTGTCGCTGCAACTCAACAGCGCACGTGCTGCCGGGTATGCGCCTTGGGCGCTCAGCTCAGTCGGTTCGTGGCGAGACGATCCCGGGGTCACCGCAGCGTCGCGATGCGGACGACGATCGGACTGGGTAGCTCCGACTTGTTCGCGGGATCGTATCGAAGGTCTCCCGACGCCCCTGTCCGCTCGAAGGCCTGGTCCGTGAACGGATTCCGGAGTGCTCCTGGAAGGCTCGCTCGAGCATCAGACACCAGCAGCGCCTGTGCGAGCACGAGACGGCGAATGGCCTCCAGGTCGGCCAATTGCCCGCAATAGCTGGCAACATCTATCCAATAGAGTTCGAACAGCAGGTCCCCGCCAACATTGTTTGGCCAGAGCAAGGTCCTTGCCCAGCTGAATGGACGCCTGGTCTTGCGAAGCTCATCGATCCGCCGCAAGAGCGTGGGTGTGGGGCCCTCGCAGACGGTGACTCCTTCCAAGCCGCGCCTGGCGATCGCATTGACCGTCTGGCTGGGTCGTACAAGGTAGCTGGCGAAGTCATCCACAAGGCGCCGCGGGGCACCTGTCGCAGTCTGCTTGCTCCCAGGCCGCACGAGCTCGTGCACCGACCTGTGGGCAAACACGATCTCGGCTTGGACCGGCGCCAGCAAAGACAACTCTGCCGGGCTCAAGGTGTCCCGAAGGGCGGGGGGATCACTGAGTTGCGACGCAAGGCGCGGGTGTATCTCGACCAGATCGGCAATGGCCAGAAGGCTGCGCTGCAGACAGCTCGCCCAGACCATCTTGCTGGTGATCGACCGCGCGCGCGCGAGCGCCCTGCGCTCCACTTGCACTTTTTGGAGCAAGCCGCTGAGCGCCCGATCCGCTTCGCCTGCCTGGGCGAGCAAGCCCAGACGCATGATCTGGCGCTCGCCGCTGCCAAGGACCGAAAGCAGCGCGCCGAACGCAAATTCAGAGCCCGATGCGGGTTCCTCGTAATTGGGCGTGAGCAGCAACTGGGAATAGCGCTGGTCCGTGGTGTTGAACTCCGGCAGCAGCGCCTCGATGCGCGCCTTCCGCGCGCCATACCACGCAAGGCAATTCACACCGCCCAGGTCTCGCTTGCAGCGCAGCTCACTGAACCTTGCTTCGGCACCTTCGTCGACGGCGAGTCGATCTGGCGCTGCCGTTGCGGTCAGCAGCGTCTTCGCATAGTCGGTGGGCCGCACATTCAACGGTGCCTGCAGCGAGGCAGCCCACACATAGCCATTGGCCTCGGACCAATCCACCGGCCGCGCGGCATCCGCCAGCGCGGCTTCCACCTCGGGTATGGGTGCTTCGTCGAATCGGCTGAGGATCAAGGCGAGCGCGAGCCACGCCACCGTCAGGCCCGCGAAGCCCGCCAAGGTCCAAATCAGCGCTTTCAGGATGCGTCGGAGCACGCAGAAGTCCTCAAGGTGTTGTCGTGACCCGCGCAGGCAGACTGCCCGCCATCGCTTGTCCCATGCGGATCTTCACGGCATACCGCTGAAGACGCGCTCTGCAAGCCATTCTTCAGGCCAATGCCTTGAAGAACGGCTCCAGACAAGCGAGACCGGGCATCACGCCTGCGAAAACAGGGCTTCAGGCCAGCCCGGCCTTGGCCAGGACCACCGCCAGGCGGGCGTCCATCGCGTCGTCCCCACCGGGCAGGGCGTGCCAGACGAGCAGCTTCTCGGTCAGGCCGCCGCTGGCGCCGGCGGCCTCGCGCTCGCCATGGAAGCTCCTGGCCAGCAGCGCCACCTGGCGCTTCAGGCGGGCGTCCTTGAATTCGGGCGGGCTGTCCACCTGGGAGGCGATCTCCAGATCGAGCAGCGCGGCGCGCTTGGCCGCATGCTGCTCGGGCGTGGCGTCGGCGCGGCGGGCCAGATCGGCGGTGCGGGCGTCTGCCATGCGCAGCTTGTCCTGCTGCGCGGCAAGCTGAGCGAGCTGCTTGCGCGCGGCGTCCTGCGCAGCGCGCCAGGCGTTCACCAGCTCGCCCACGCGGGCGCGGGGCACGTCGCCCGTGGCGTCCCATTCGGCCTGCAGGCTCTTGAGCGCAGCGGCCAGGGCCTTGCGGTCTGTGCCCGCGGCGGCCTCCTGCAGCTTGGCAAGCAGGCTCTGCTTGGCCTTGAAGTGGGCTTCCAGCTCGCCCACGAACTCCTGCTTCTTGGCGTCCCGCTGAGCGAAGACTGCGTTGCAGGCGCTGCGGAAGGCCTGCCAGGTGTCGTCTTCTTCCTTGCGGCCGAGAAACACGCCGACGCGCTCGCTGGTCCAGCGCTCCTGCAGGGCGCGCACCTTGACGATGGCGTCGCGTACCTCGCCGCTGGCAAGCGCCTGCGCCTCGGTGGTGAGCCGGGCGCGGCGTGCGCGCTCCTGGGCGCGGGCGCCGTCGAGCTTGGCATCCAGCTCGGCCATCAGGGCGTCGTGCTCCTTGGACAGGGCGTCGGCCAGCTTGCGGTTGACCGGGCCGGCGGCGCGCCAGGCCGTCCAGGCCTCGCGGCGCAGCTGCTCCACCGCCTTCCAGTCCACCGTCACCCAGTCCACCTGGGCCAGCAACTCCTTGAGCTGGCGGATCTGGTCCTGCTTGGCATCCGCATTGCGCTCGCGCAGCTTGCTTTGCAGCTTGCGGTGCTCGCGTACGGTCTCGTAGGCCTTGCCGGTGGCGGCGCGGAAACGGTTCCAGAGCTTGTCGGTGGCGCCGCCCAGTTCCTTGTCCAGCGCCTTCCACTGGTCCTGCAGGCTCTTTATCTCGGCTTCCTGGAGTTCAGCCGGCAGGGGCGTGGCGGCAATCTTGTCGGCGCGCTCGATCAATTCGTCGCGCTTGTTGACGTTGGTGAACTTCTGCCAGCCCTTGAGCTTGCCGGCGTCCTCCATGAGCGCATGGATCTTGCGCGACACGCCGGCCGGGGCGAAGCGCAGATCGGCCATGCGGGCGCGGATCTGGTCGTGCAGCTTGATGGCGTCCACAGCGTGGCCGGTCTCCAGCGCCGTGGCCAGTTTGCCGGCTGCGTCGTCAAAGAACTCGCGCGCGGCCTTGGCTTTTTCCTTCTGCTGCTCGTGCGCGGTGGCCATGGCGGCCTTGGCCTTGGCCAGCGCGTTGGAGAAGCGTTCGGCCAGCTCCACGGCAGCGTGGTCCAGCGCCGGCAGGCGGCGCCATTGATCCTGCAGATCGTCCAGATCACGCTGACCGATCTGTTCAGGATCGAGCGCCTTGGCCTGGGCGATCAGCGCCTCGCGCGCGCCGATGCGGTCGGCGTGGTCGATGCGCTCCTGCGTGCTGCGCTGCAGGGCCTGGGCGGCCGCCTCGATCTCGCGACCGATGCGCGTGGTGCCCGGCGCGGCGTCCAGCTCACCCACGCGGGCCACCAGCGCGGCCAGCTGATCCAGCACGGCCTGTGGCGCCTGATCGGCGGCCACCTTGGCCAGCTGCTGGATCTCGCTGCGCAGCTTCACCCAGCCGCGCTGGGCGTCGGTCTGGGCCGTGAGCCGGGTCTGGATCTGCTCGCGCAGGGCATCGATGCCGGTGCGTTCCTCGGCACTCAGGGGCAGCTTGGCGTGCAGGGCATCCAGGGCGTGGTCGGCCTCCACCAGGCGGGTCACTTCCACTTCCTCAGCGTCGCGCACCGTCTCGTACTGGCGCGTCAGCGCGGTCAGGGCCTCGGCCTTCCTGGCGGCGCGCTCGAGCGCCTCGAGCCGCTCGCGGGCCTGCTTGTAGACACGACGGTCGCGGTCCTTGAACTGCTTGGTCAGTTCCTTCAGGCCCTGCTCGGTGCTGATGGCCTCGGCCGCATCCGGGCGCAGGCTGGCCGGCGCAGTCTTGATCCACTGCAGCAAAGCGGTGTCGCGTTCGGGGCCGCCAGGTACCGCCAGCAGCATGTTGAGTTCTGCGCGCTTGTTCTGTTCGGTGCTGCGGTCTGCGGCAGCCTTGCCGGCACCCTGGGCGGACTGGCCACCCGGTGCAGCAGCAGGCGCGGCCGGCGCGCCGGGCTTCTGGGCTTCGATGCGGCCCTTCTTGAAGAAATCCCACAGGAACATGGTCGGGGTGTCCGGAAATGACGCGGCGCACACGCAGGCAGGCGCAGCGCACACAGAATGCAGAGGAGAAAATCAGTCTAGCAAAGCAACTCGCGGCCGCTGCGCGGCGCGCGGGGCGGGGTCAACCCCAAACCTATAATCGAATCAAACACTTACAACACCTGCTCGCGCCCGCAGCGAGCCCGCACCGCGCACCGCACATGAACCCCCGTTACGAGCCCAGTCAGATCGAAGCCGCCCTCCAGCACGCGTGGGCCGCGCAGGACGCCTACCGCGTGACTGAAGACGCGAGCAAGCCCAAGTTCTACGCCTGTTCCATGCTGCCCTACCCCAGCGGCAAGCTGCACATGGGCCATGTGCGCAACTACACGATCAATGACGTCATGCTGCGCTACCTGCGCATGAATGGCTACAACGTGCTCATGCCCATGGGCTGGGACGCCTTCGGCCTGCCCGCCGAGAACGCCGCGATCGACCGCAAGGTGGCGCCGGCCGAGTGGACCTACGCCAACATCGCCGACATGAAGAGCCAGATGCAGCCCCTGGGCCTGGCCTTCGACTGGAGCCGTGAAGTCGCCACCTGCTCGCCCGACTACTACCGGTGGAACCAGTGGCTGTTCCTCAAGATGCTCGAGACGGGCGTGGCCTACCGCAAGACCCAGATCGTGAACTGGGACCCGATCGACCAGACCGTGCTGGCCAACGAGCAGGTGATCGACG
>JAIXTA010000055.1 GCA_027484405.1 Burkholderiales bacterium | reverse complement strand
GGGCAACGCAGCGCACGGTCCTTTTGGCCGCAACCCTGCGGGAACCGGTCGGCGGGGCCGGCATGCTGCGTTGCGCTGCTTGCGCGTATCGACATACGCGCTGCGCAGCACGCCTTGCGTGCCAGCCCCGGCGCCCGGTTCGCACTCGCATAAGTCGCGTTAACAGGCCCTAGAGCAGCGACGCCATCGCCTGCTCGGCTTCCTTCAACGCGTCCTCATACTCGCTCACGGCACGTCGCACCACTGCGGCGTCCTGGGTGTTGAGCGCCGCCTCGAAGCGGCTGCTGCATTCGCCGATCCACTGCCGCAGATCGCCCTTGGCTTCCTGGTACAGGCGATCACCGCGCGCCAGCAGCTCGCGGTTGCGCAGGTTGTCGCGCGGATGCAGCTTGAGCTCTGCCAACCGGCCGAGCCGCTCGCGGATCTCCTCCGGACTCAGGGCCTGGCTGCCGCTGGTGATGACCATGCTGCGCTTGGCCCCAGTGCCGCCGACCTCGACTTCCACCTCAAGAATGCCATCGTTGTTGTAGGTGAAGCGCACATCCACGTAGCCCTCGCCGCGCGGCTTGCGCGGGACCTCGATGTTCATCTGGCCCAGGGCAATGTTCTCGCCCGTCAGACGCGACTCGCCCTGGAAGATCTTCAGGTCGATCTGCGTCTGGTTGTCGTTCATCGTGAAGAAGCGCTCAACCCGCGAGACCGGCACGATGGTGTTGCGCTCGATCACCGGTGAGAAGAGACCGCCCTGCACCCGGCCCGGCGCGATCTCGCGCGCCGTCTCCACGCCCAGCGAATAGGGGCACACATCCGTGAGCATGACTTCGGCGAGTGCGGCATCGTCGGCCTTCAGGCCGGCCTGCACTGCGGCGCCCAGGGCCACGACCTCGTCCGGGTTGAGCTTGGTGTTGGGAAAGCGCCCGAACATGCGCGAAACCAGTTTGCGCACGATCGGCATGCGTGTGGCGCCGCCAGCGAGCACGACCTCATCAAGCTCGCTGGGGCGGATGCGCGCATCGCGCAGGGCCCGCTCTACCGGGGCGCGCAGGCGAGCCAGCAGCGGCTCGCTCATGCTCTGCAGTCGCGCCTCGTCCAGCAGCATCTCGCGCACCTGACCCTCATGCTCGAAGCGCACGCTGGCCTGAGCCGCCAGCGACAGCTCGCGCTTGGCGCGCTCCAGACCTGCATACAGGCGCTCACGCTGCTGCGCACTGAGCCGGCTGGCGTCGATGCCCTGCTCGGTGCAAAAGGCCTTGATCATCGCCTCGACGAAGTCCTCGCCACCGAGGAAGTTGTCCCCGGTCGAGGCCCGTACCTCCATCACGCCCTCGAACCACTCAAGCACACTCACGTCGAAGGTGCCGCCGCCGAGGTCGAACACCAGGAAGCGGCTTTCCTTGCCGCGTGAATTCATGCCGTAGGCCAGGGCAGCGGCGGTGGGTTCATTGAGCAGGGAGACCTGCTTGAAACCCGCGAGCTCGCCCGCTGCGTGCGTCGCCTTGCGCTGTGCATCCGAGAAGTAGGCGGGGACCGTGATGACCGCCTCGTCCACCGCCTGGCCGAGGTGGGCTTGCGCATCATGCTTCAGGCTCTGCAGCACCAGCGCCGACAATTCCTCCGGCCGGAAGCTGCGATCCGCAAGCCGGAACTCCTTCTTGCTGCCCATGTAGCGCTTGAAGCGCGCAGCCGTTCGATCGGGGTGTGTGCGCAGGCGCTCAAGTGCAGTCTGGCCGACCAGCACGCTGCCGTCGGCATCAATGCTGACGGCGCTGGGCGTCAATGCGCTGCCCAGGGCGTTGGGTATGATTTTTGCGCTTTCGCTCTCCCATACAGCCACCAAGCTGTTGGTCGTGCCCAGATCGATTCCGACGATCACCTTGCCACTCTCCCTGCATTCCTTCTGACGCAACCAGCACCGTGTGGGACGAACTCGGTATTGAAGCCACGGCCGACGAGGCCGCCATCCGCCGCGCCTACGCGCGCAAGCTGAAGGCCCTGGGCAGGGCCCCCGATCCGGATCGCTTTGCGGCGCTCCGTGCAGCCTACGAGCAGGCGCTCTGGGATGCCCAGCAGCCTGTAGAGGCGTCCTCTGAGCCGCCTCCAGAACCATCCGCAGCGCCAAGCGAGCGGCAGGATGCTACCAACCTGCAGGTGCCCGAAACGCCGCCGCGCGCCGCCCCGGCCGAGGCAGGACCGGTCATTGTCCAGGCGCCACTGGCCAATCCCGTTCGGCCGGGCGACCTGCAGGCGCCGCCCGACACCGAGGACGACGCCTTCCCCGACACGGTGCCGCTGGCTCTGCTCGACCTGGAGGGCGTGGCAAACGCCGCGCCCATCGACCTGCAAGCGGTTTACGACGAGGCCTTCGCGCTCGGCAAGCGGGCGCCTCAAGACATGGAAGACGAGCTCACCGCCCGGCTCGGGCAGCCGCAGCTGTTCGCGATCGAGGCACGCAATGCCTTTGAAGCGGGTCTGGCCGACGGGGTGCTGGCCGGGGACGCTTCTGCGGAGATGGTGCGCCGAGTGCTCGACTACTTCGGCTGGAAGCCCGTATTGAACGTGCGCACCCGCGCGGATGCGCAGATTGCCTGGCTGTACGAGCGCATCGACATTCTCAAGGCCTGGCAAGCGCTGCAGGACCTCCGACGGACCCAGCCCCTGCTGAGCGACATCCTGGCGGGCAAGCGGCCTGCAGACTTCGGTTGGAAGCGCTGGTCCGGCGCGCTGCGCCAGCGCGCCCAGTGGGTGTTTCACAACCTCAACAGCGCCGAACTGATCGACGCCACGCGCCATGCAGACTTCCCGCACGAGCACTTCAAGACCTGGCACGAGTGGCTGCAGACGCCTGTTCACTGGCCAAGCCACATCGTCGGCGCGTTGATTTTCGGCGGCTACCTGACCCTTTCGTTCAGCGCGGAGTCCGTGGCACGGCTGTGGGTTCCGGAGGGCTGGAGCGCCGCGCAACTTGAGGACGCACTGGTGTCCTGGCCGGTCTGGGGCCTGTGCGTTGCGGTCTGCCTCGGCCTTGCGCACGGCTTTACCCGGCTTCATGCCCGGATGGACACGCCCGACAGCGCCCGAGTGCAGGGCACCGGTGCACCCTATGCCGCGCTGTTCATGGTCTTGAGTGCCGCGCTGCTGATCGCTGTTCCGGCGGCCTACGCGTGGCTGACACCGGAATCTCGTTGGCCGCTTGCAGTTGCCGCCGTGGTCGTGGCCTGGATGGGCTGGCCCATGCTGGGCCTGCGCCTGGGCAGCCTGAGTTCGGTCATCGCAGTCTGCATGTTCGGCTTGCCGGCAGGTATCGGTCTGTCCGAGCTGCTGCTGACCGAGCCGGCGCCGCTGTTCGGCATGTGCTTCGTACCGATGCTTGCTGTCTGGATCATGCAGGGCAAATCGCACTGGCTGCACACCGAGCAGGTACCCGCAGGGCTTGTCCGCGCCGTGTCGATCGTCGCGGCCCTTGCTCTGGTGCTGCTGCTGATCGGCAGCAACGACTGGCCCTCGGCGCTGAGCCCCGCCGGTCAGCTCGCCCTGGATGTGGCGCTCGTCGCAGCCCTGGCGGCGCTGTCGGCCGATGTCATGCTGACGCTGATCGGCGCACTCAGTTCGCAGCTGCTGGGTGCGGTGATCGGCGCGCTGGGTGTGGTCGGCGTCATTGCCTTTGCGGTTGGCAGCATGGCCTCAGCTGCTCACGACGCGGGACGATTCACCCTGCTCGGCGCCCATCCCTTCTGGGGCATCGGCCTGGGGCTGCTGGCCGCCTTGCACCTTTGGCAAGCCTTCCGGG
>JAIXTA010000156.1 GCA_027484405.1 Burkholderiales bacterium | reverse complement strand
GTCGACCTTCTGCCACGCCGCCGCCCACGCTGGTAGTTCCGCGTAAGGTGTACCGACCAGCAAGGTAAAGACGTCGTATTTCACGAGCACCGCAAGCGCGGGCGCTGAGAAGTAGAGCAGGAAGATGCAGAACAGGCTCCAGAACACAGAGCGGCGGGCTTCCTGCACCGACGGCGTGGTGTAGAAGCGCATCAGGATGTGCGGCAGCGCAGCGGTACCCACCATCAGGCAGAAGACGAGTGCCAGGAAGTTCTTCCGGGCGATGTCCTGAGCCTTCTCGTTGGCACCGGGGAACGCTTCCGCGTGACGCGGCATGCCATTCAGCGGACGTGATGCGGTGTTGGCGCCGTTCATCTGGGTGGTCCAGAGGCGGCGGGCGGCGTCTGCTGTCTTGGGGTAGTCGGCCACGGCCTTTTCGGCAGCCTTGATGTCGGCAATCGGGGCGTTCGAGGCACGCAGATCATCCAGCTTCTTCTGGACATCCACACGACCCTGCTCCCAGGTGCCAGGCAGACCATCGATCCGTGCCTTCAGGTCAGCTGCGCGCTTCTTGTGGATCTCGCGAACCTCAAGCTCTTTGGCGTCCTTGATCAGCACTTCTTCCTTGGCCGTCACCTTTTCCAAGACCTGACCGTACATCAGCTGCGGCACTGGGGCGCCGTGCTTGATGCCAATCATCACCACCGGGATCATGTAGGCCACGATCAGGATGATGTACTGAGCGACCTGCGTCCAGGTCACGGCACGCATGCCGCCCAGGAACGAGCAGACCAGAATGCCGGCCAGGCCGATAAACACGCCGTAGACGAAGTCCACACCCGTGAAGCGGGCAGTGATCAGGCCCACACCATAGATCTGGGCAACCACGTACACGAAGGACACGAGGATGGCGGCGAAGATGCCGATGCTGCGGGCGAAGTTGCCGCCATAGCGTGCGCCCAGGAAGTCGGGAATCGTGAACTGGCCAAACTTGCGCAGGTAGGGCGCCAGGAACAGCGCCACCAGGCAGTAACCGCCGGTCCAGCCCATGATGAAGGCCAGGCCGCCGTAACCCTGAAGGTAGAGCGTACCGGCCATGCCGATGAAGGATGCGGCGCTCATCCAGTCGGAACCCGTGGCCATGCCGTTGAACACGGCGGGCACGCGGCGACCAGCCACGTAGTACTCGGCCACATCACCTGTACGCGACAGCACGCCGATGCCGGCATACAGCGCGATGGTGGCGAACATGAACACATAGCCGATGGCCTTGGGTCCAAGCACGCCCATGTACTCGAGGATCGCCAGCACGATCACGAAGGCAACGAAGCCCCCGGTGTACATGCCGTAGATGCGCTTGAGCTGGTTGAAGAAGGCCTGATTGGCGCTGACGGAAGTCGTACTCATGCCTCGCTCCTCAGTCTTCCTGTTCGGCAACGCCGAACTCTTCGTCGAGCGCCTTCATCTTGCGCGCGTAGAACCAAATGATGACCAGATAGATCACCAGGCTGCCTTGAGCAGCCATGTAGAACGGGAAGGGCCAACCCATGATGGAAATGGACTGGAGTTCCCGCGCAAAAAATGAAATGACGAACGTGGCGACGAACCAGATCGCGATCAGAACGACCGTGAGATTCAGGTTCTTTCGCCAGTACGCTCGGTGCCTTTCTGTGAGCTGCATGTCTCTACCTCCTTGTGTTGCACTAGCGTGTACTGCGCTGCTGACATCCCCTGAGTGACGAGGCCGAGGGCGAGCCTCGTCCCATCCCCGACAAAGTCAGCAGAGCACTACCCTTGTTGAGTCCTGAGGGACTCGAATTGCGGCGGAACGATTTCCAGGTCGCGCTTGAGCTGCGCAGCGACCTTGGGTTCGAACCCTTCGAGATGCTTCTTGATGCGGCGCGCCTCGGCCGCATCGCCCAGATGGTGGTGCGTCATCGCCAGCTGGTACCAGCCGTAGGGGCTCATCGGCTGCAGCTCTGTGTTGCGCTTGAGCGCGTCAAGTGCCTCCTGAGGACGCCCCAGGCTGATCAGCACAAGCCCCAGTCCGTACCAGGCTCGATCAAGCTTCGGATCAAGGGTGATTGCCTGCCTGAAGCTCGCTTCTGCCTCTTCAAGCCGACCGAGACTCTCTTGGATGAATCCGATGTTGAAGGGGATGGAGGCCTGTGTGGTTCGTACGCGGGCCAGGAGCTGCAGTTCGTTCAGTGCTTCTTCTTTGGCGCCACGCTGTGCGAGCAGATTGGCCACAAAGCCGCGCGCGACGTGGTCGTCTGCATTGAGAGCGAGCGCGCGTCGATAGGTGCTCTCGGCCAATGCGGGGCGCTTGAGTAACACTTGCCAGCTGGCGAGCTCGCGCAACCACCAGCCGCCGATCAATGCACCTAGCTTCATGTCAGGCCCCCGCAACCGGTACGTACTTCAGGAAGTAGATCCGGCCGGCTGTGGCGCAGAACCAGATCAGCAGAAGGAAGAAGAACGACACAAAGGGCACATGCTCATCGACGATCACCTTTGGGGTGATGAGACGCACCACACGGTTGACTGGAGAAGAAAGAAGCGCGAACAGCTTGTAGATCGGGTTCTCGTGGCGCTTCATCGGATTGAATGCTGCTACGACCGCCTGCCCGATGAGGGCGAGACCGGCGACTTCAACAAGCGCCTTGACGATCGACAGGAAAAGAATCACCCGATGCTCCGCTGTTGTCGGGTGGTCAGCAACAGATCCGCGCCTTGCGCCGACCTGTGAAGTGACCCCCTGAACGTTTGTTGTGTGCTACTTATGAAACGAATATTGCACAGGGGCATGGCACGGAACATCAGGGAAACCCTGCTCGCTTCACATGCTCGCTTTCCCTCTTCGCAAACAAAAACGCCCCGCGAGCGGGGCGTTTGTAAGACTCGCGAAAGCTTCAGTTGTTTTCGGCGAGCTGATCAAGGATTGCAGGGTTCTCGAGGGTCGAGACATCCTGCGTGATGGCCTCGCCCTTTGCGATGGCACGCAGCAGTCTGCGCATGATCTTTCCCGAGCGGGTCTTGGGCAGGTTGTCTCCGAAGCGGATGTCCTTGGGCTTGGCGATCGGCCCGATCTCCTTGGCAACCCAGTCGCGCAACTCCTTGGCAAGAGCACGTGCTTCGTCACCCACCGGGCGGGGCCGCTTGAGCACGACGAAGGCCACGATCGCCTCGCCTGTCAGCTCATCCGGTCGACCGACCACCGCCGCTTCTGCCACGAGGTCACTTTTCGCGACAAGGGCAGACTCGATTTCCATGGTGCCCATGCGATGACCCGAAACGTTGAGCACGTCATCGATGCGGCCCATGATCGTGAAGTAGCCGGTGTCCTTGTCGCGGATCGCGCCGTCGCCCGCAAGGTAGAGCTTTCCGCCGAGTTCGGCAGGGTAGTAGCTCTTCTTGAATCGCTCGGGGTCGCCCCAGATCGTGCGAATCATGGAAGGCCAGGGTCGCTTCACAACGAGCACGCCGCCCTGACCATTGGGGACGTCATTGCCCGTCTCATCGACGATCGCAGCCATGATGCCGGGCAGCGGCAGGGTGCAGGAGCCTGGTACCAGTGGGGTTGCGCCAGGCAAGGGGGTAATCATGTGGCCACCCGTCTCGGTTTGCCAGAAGGTGTCCACGATCGGACAGCGCTCGCCGCCCACGTGCTTGTGGTACCACATCCAGGCTTCCGGGTTGATGGGCTCGCCCACTGAGCCCAGGATGCGCAGGCTGCTGAGGTCGGACTTGTTCGGGTGGACGTTGGCGTCCGTCTCGCTGGCCTTGATCAGCGAGCGGATGGCTGTGGGCGCGGTGTAGAAGAGCGTGACCTTGTGCTTCTCGATCATCTGCCAAAAGCGCCCGGCGTTGGGGTAGGTCGGGACGCCTTCGAACACCAGCTGCGTGATACCGGCCGCAGTGGGGCCGTAGCACACATACGTGTGTCCGGTGATCCAACCAATATCAGCGGTGCACCAGAACAGATCGTTGGGTTTGGCATCGAAGGTCCACTGCATCGTGGTCTTCGCCCAGAGCAGGTAGCCACCCGTCGAATGCTGCACGCCCTTGGGCTTGCCGGTAGATCCGGACGTGTACAGGATGAACAGTGGATGTTCCGCGTCCACCCACTCCGGCTCGCATTCCGTGCTTTGGGGACCTTCTACGTCGTGCAGCCAGATATCTCTGCCGGCATGCATCGTCACAGGGTTGCCCGTGCGCCGGTAGACGATGACCGTCTTGAGCGCCTCGCATCCTCCCATGGCGATCGCTTCATCGACGATGGCCTTAATGGGAAGCGTCTTGCCACCACGCACCTGCTCGTCTGCAGTGATGATCGCCACCGCGCCGGCATCAATCACGCGTTCCTGGACGCTCTTTGCCGAGAAGCCGCCGAACACCACGGAGTGGGTCGCACCAATGCGCGCGCAGGCTTGCATGGCAACCACGCCTTCCACGCTCATCGGGATGTAGATGAGAACGCGATCGCCCTTCTTGATACCCTGTGCCTTGAGCCCATTGGCAAGCTTGCAGACCCGTTGATGCAGCTGGCGGAAGCTGACCGGGGTCACGCTGCCATCGTCTGCTTCAAAGATGATGGCGGCCTTGTCGGCATTGCCGTTGATCAGGTTGGCATCGAGGCAGTTGTAGGAAGCGTTTAGCTTGCCGTCGGCGAACCAGCGGTAGAACGGCGCGTTCGACTCGTCAAGCACCTCCGTGAAGGGCTTTTGCCACAGGAGCTTCTCCCGCGCCAGATCGCCCCAGAAGCCTGTGTAGTCGGACTCCGCCTTTGAGCACAGCGCCTTGTACGCATCCATCCCGGAGATCGCAGCAGCCTGCTGTACAGCTGCGCTTGGGGGGAAGACTCGAGTTTCCTGCAGTACCGACTGAATCCCTGACATGACTTGCTCCTCGTTCCGATTCGCACAAAGGTAGGAGGACGGACTTACTGTCGCCTTACTTTGCCGCCGTGCTTCTTTGCAGCGGGCGCGCCTGACCCTTGCGCCGCCTGTGCTGGCGGTCGGAGCGAGACCTTACCGTTCAGTCTGCGCGCCAGCTATCAAGGATTCCGAGAATGTCCGGAACGGTTTGCGCCAGGGCGTCTGCGCCCCAGTCGCGAGGATCTCCGGCATCGCCGAGATAGCCATAGCCCGCGATGATGCAGCGCATGCGCGCTGCCTGAGCTGCTTGCACATCGCGGAGGTCATCCCCGACGTAGATGCAAAACTCTGCATTTATGCCCAGCCGACGAGCTGCTTCCAACAAGGGTTCGGGGTGCGGTTTGGCATGCGCCGTGGTGTCGCCGCAAATCAGCACATCCGGGGCGAGTCCCAGGGCGGGCACAAGCTGGTCGGCGAATCGATGTGCCTTGTTGGTGACGATGCCCCAGATGAGGTTCCGCACTCGCAGCTCGTCGAGCAGGTCGGTCATCCCGCCGAAGAGCTCGGACGCCTGCGTCATTCGCCTTGAATAGCGGTCGAGGAACTCGTCTTTGAGCGCCTCGAACTCGGCGGCTTCCTTGGTCACGCCGAATGCAGCACCCACCATGCCACGTGCACCTGCCGAAACCATGGGACGCAATGCCGACATCGGCAATGGATCCAGACCCCGCGCAACGCGCATGTCATTTGCTGCACCTGCGAGATCGGGGGCGGTATCTGCGACGGTGCCATCCAGGTCGAACAGGACGGCCTGGATCATGTGGCGACCCGCTTGCGGGCATGCACAAGATAGTTCACATCGGTGTCGTCATTCAGGCTTGCGGAGTGCGTGATCGGGTTGTAGCTCATGCCCTTGATCTCGACGATATCGAGGTCCGCTGCACGAGCAGCTCGTGCGAGCTCGCTCGGCGTGATGAGCTTGGCGTAGTCATGCGTACCACGCGGAAGCAGACGCAGCACGTACTCCGCCCCGATGATTGCCATCAGATAGGCCTTCAGGTTGCGGTTGATCGTGGAAAAGAACACATCGGCGCCAGGCTTCGCCAGTCGCGACGCGGCAACGATGACGCTGGCCGGATTCGGCACATGCTCAAGCATCTCCATGCAGGTCACGATGTCAAACGCGCCCGGCATCTGCTCGGCCAGAGCCTCGGCGCTCGACAGGCGGTAGTCGACCCTAACGCCTGACTCTAGGCTGTGCAGGCGCGCAACGCCCAGCGGCTTTTCAGCCATATCGATGCCGGTGACTTGTGCACCCTGCTGAGCCATGCTTTCAGCGAGGATGCCCCCACCGCAGCCGATATCCAGCACCTGCTTTGCGCGGACGGGCGCCACGCTGTCGATCCAGCGCAGGCGAACCGGATTGATGACATGCAAGGGCTTGAATTCGCTGCCCGGGTCCCACCAGCGGTGTGCCAGCGAAGAGAATTTCTCGAGCTCGGAGTGATCAACGTTGGTGTTTTGAGCGTTCATGGTCCGGGAGCGTAGCGTAAGGATTCGAGCGGTTTCCCGGTGGAGAACCCGGCAGGCGACGTCACGCCGCATATGCAAAGAAAAAGCCCCGCCGGAGCGGGGCTTTTAACCACGAGCTCGCCTTGATCAGCGGCGCACAGGGCGCGTACCAACCACTTCGATTTCGGTACGACGGTTCTTCGCACGGCCGTCGGCGGTTTTGTTGTCAGCCACAGGCGAGGTCTTGCCCTTGCCTTCGGTGTAGACGCGGCTTGCGTCGATACCCTTGCTGACGAGGTAGGCCTTGACTGACTCGGCGCGAGCAACCGACAAGCGCTGGTTCAGCGCGTCGCCACCCACGTTGTCGGTATGACCGACAGCGATGATCACTTCCAGCGAGATGTCCTTCACCTTAGAGGCCAGGTCGTCAAGCTTGGCACGTGCGTCAGGCTTGAGCACCGACTTGCCCGTGTCGAAGAAGGCGTCGGCTGCAAAGGTCACCTTCTCGGACACCGGTGCTGCCGGAGGCGGCGGCGGGGGTGGCGGTGCAACCGGAGCCGGAGCTACGACAGCAGGTGCCGGCGGCGGCGGCGGAGGCGGTGGGGGCGGGGGAGGCGGAGGTGCCTTCGGAACGAGATCCGGGTCGCACTCTGCCAGTGCCATGGCGGGGGTGAAATAGCCGCTGCGCCAGCACAGGCCGAACGGGTCACGTACGACGGTACCGCGCTGGTCGAGCACGTAGCCGCTGCGCTTCGGATCGCCTTGGATGTTCTTCTGAGACGTGGACTGTGCATGGGCCACGGTGGCCGTCACTGCCAACGTAGAAGCAAGCACCAGGGATGCCTTGGTAACTTTCTTCATGTTTCTCCTCTCAACGGGTGAGGTTCCTTTTGCCGGAGGTCTATAGCTATGAGGCTACTTTTTTAGCAACCACTATCGAGTGTATCACCGGCTCCCTGCAGCGCAGCACATCCGATGCCGTCTGGATCCGAATGAGCGTCATGTGAAGACGCAGTCCTGGCGCGGATCTTCGGGCGGCTCGGCGCCTCGCCCCGTGTCGCTTGAGGGCTGCTCCGGGACACAATCTGCGCAAATGTTTGTGTGGTTTGTGCAACAGCTTCCAGTCCCTGAACGGCCCGCGTTCGCCGTGGATGACGCCCCAAGGCGAAACGTGTCGAACCGCTAAACTCGAAAGCTTGTCACGGGTGCCGTCACTTTTTTGGCGCCTGCCGGATTGCAACGGCGCGAAAAGCAGGTTGATACAGCCCGGCCTTCGCTGCCCCCTGAGCCCCGTATGGATCAATTCGCCAAAGAAACCCTGCCGATCTCTCTTGAAGCGGAGATGCGGCGTAGCTATCTCGACTACGCGATGAGCGTGATTGTCGGGCGAGCCCTGCCGGACGCGCGCGATGGCTTGAAGCCCGTTCATCGACGCGTGCTATTCGCGATGGATGAGCTGGGCAACCATTGGAACCGCGCCTACAAGAAGTCGGCTCGTGTGGTGGGTGACGTGATTGGCAAATACCACCCGCATGGCGATACCGCCGTCTATGACACGATGGTTCGCATGGCGCAGGATTTCTCGCTGCGCTACATGCTGATCGATGGCCAGGGCAACTTCGGCTCGAACGATCCCGACAACGCAGCTGCCATGCGGTATACCGAGGTGCGCCTGTCCAAGATCGCGCACGAGCTCCTGGCGGATATCGACAAGGAGACGGTCGACTTCGGCCCGAACTACGACGGCAACGAGAAGGAGCCGCTGGTTCTTCCGGCCAAGATTCCGAATCTGCTGATCAACGGCAGCTCCGGAATTGCCGTCGGGATGGCAACCAACATCCCGCCGCATAACCTCGCAGACGTAGTGGACGCCTGTCTGCATGCGCTGCGCAATCCGGAGTGCTCGGTGGACGAGCTCATCGAGATCGTCAAGGCGCCTGACTTCCCCACTGGCGGCATCATCTACGGTCTGACTGGCGTACGTGAGGGCTACCGCACCGGTCGCGGCCGGGTGGTCATGCGCGCCAAGACGCACTTCGAAGAGGTCGACAAGAACGGCAAGCAGGCCATCATCATCGATGAGCTGCCCTATCAGACACTGAAGCGCCCGCTGTTCGACAAGATCGCTGAGCTGATTGGTGACAAGAAGCTCGACGGCATCAGTGACATTCGCGACGAGTCGGACAAGTCCGGCATGCGAATCGTCATCGAGCTCAAGCGCGGTGAAGTGCCGGAGATTGTGCTGAACAACCTGTTCAAGCAGACCCAGCTGCAGGACACCTTCGGCATGAACATGGTGGCGCTGGTCGACGGTCAGCCGCGCCTGCTGAACCTCAAGCAGATGGTGGATTGCTTCCTGGCGCACCGGCGCGAGGTCGTCACGCGCCGCACCGTCTATGAGCTGCGCAAGGCGCGCGAGCGCGGGCATGTGCTCGAAGGTCTGGCCGTTGCCCTGGCCAACATCGACGAGTTCATCGCCATCATCAAGGCGGCGCCCACGCCGCCGATTGCCAAGACTGAGCTGATGACCCGCTCCTGGGACTCATCGCTGGTGCGCGAAATGCTGACACGTGCGGCGCCTGACGGTGGCACGATCAATGCCGATGACTACCGCCCCGAAGGCCTGTCCGCGGCCATGGGTCTGCAGTCCGATGGTCTGTACCGCCTGTCCGAAGACCAGGCCGAGCAGATCCTGCAGATGCGTCTGCAGCGCCTGACCGGGCTGGAGCAGGACAAGATCGTCACGGAGTACAAGGATGTGATGGCGCAGATCGCCGATCTGCTCGACATCCTGGCCAACCGCTCTCGCATCACAGAAATCATCAGCGTTGAGCTTGCAGGCATCAAGGCCGAGTTCGGGGATGGACGTCGTTCGACGATCGAGCGCAATGCCGTCGAGATGGAGACCGAGGACCTGATCGCGCCGGAAGACCGCGTGGTCACGCTTTCGCATTCCGGCTACATCAAGAGCCAGGCGCTGACCGAGTACCGGGCGCAGAAGCGCGGCGGTCGTGGCAAGCAGGCTGCCGCCATGAAGGAAGACGACTGGATCGACCAGCTCTTCATCGCCAACACCCATGACGTGATTCTGGCCTTCAGCAACCGCGGTCGCATGTACTGGCTGAAGGTCTGGGAAGTGCCCGAAGGCAGCCGGACATCGCGAGGCCGGCCGATCGTGAACATGTTCCCGCTGGCAGAAGGAGAGAAGATCACGATCGTCCTTCCGCTCGACGCCAGTCTGCGGACCTACCCGGAAGACCGATATGTCTTCATGACGACGAAGCTGGGTACGGTGAAGAAGACGCCCTTGTCGGAATTCTCCAACCCGCGCAAGGCGGGCGTGATTGCGGTCGACCTGGATGAGGGTGACTACCTCATCGGGGCCGCGGTCACCGACGGCGCGCACGACGTCATGCTCTTCAGTGACGGAGGCAAGGCGGTGCGCTTCGATGAAAATGACGTGCGTCCGATGGGCCGCACGGCACGTGGCGTGCGCGGCATGATGCTCGAGGAAGGCCAGCAGGTCATTGCCATGCTGGTTGCCGAAGACGAGCAGCAGAGCGTGCTGACGGCCACCGAGAACGGCTACGGCAAACGCACACCGATCACCGAATACACCCGCCACGGCCGCGGCACCAAGGGCATGATTGCCATCCAGCAAAGCGAGCGCAACGGCAAGGTCGTGGGCGCGACGCTGGTGCACGTCGATGACGAGATCATGCTGATCACGACCACCGGCGTGCTGGTGCGTACGCGCGTGGCCGAGATCCGCGAGATGGGGCGCGCTACGCAGGGTGTGACGCTGATCAATGTGGACGAAGGTGCCAAGCTGTCCGGCCTGCAGCGGATTGTTGAGAACGATGCGGGCGAGGATGAGCAAGGTGCGGAGCAGGGCGCCGAGGGCGGTGTCGAGTCCTCTGGCCAATAGGGCAGGCGGCATGGCCGACGGCCCGCTTGCGTGGGCTGTCCTCCGCACACTCGGTTCGCGCGTTGTGTGTGCATGGTGAACCGCTTGTGTCTGCGCTTGCACCCCGTCGCGAAGGCGGGTCTTGGGGCTTTGCTGATGGGCTCCGCGCTTCTGGCGCGAGCCGAGACGATTGCCGAGATCAAGCCCGAGCAGCTGGCTGAGATCAGGCGTCTTCCGGTCATCACCCCCGAGCTGCCGACGCCAGCCTTTCGATGGTCGCTCGAAACCAGTCGGTCCTTTCGCGGCAAGCGAACGACGACCGAGACCTGGCAGCCCAGCGCGAACGGCCTGGCCCAGGTCACCATCGAGGACCCGTCGCGCTCCGCGGGAGACCGTGTCATTGAGCGCGTCAGTCTGCGCGGCTTGATGTACGTGCGTACCGGGGAACAGAAAAGCGGTGTGCAGTTCAGCAATCTGCGTTTGCCGATCCAGCCGGGGGACAAGTTCACCGTCACCATCAGCCGTGAAGGCCGGACGATCACCAAGCGCTGCGTGGCCGCCGAGCGAGAACTGGCGTCCAAGCTGCATCCGGCCATTCCGGGCAACTATGTGCCCATCGATTGTGTGGGCGAGATGCAGTACCGCGGCATGAACCTGAAGGCCGACGGCGATTTTGCCTGGATCGAGGCGCTCAATCTGATCTTCTTCCCGACCGAGTCCGTGGACTACGGAGCCGGTACCTTTGTCCAGCGCGTGCGGATCAGCGCATTCCAGCTCCGCTAAGCTCGCTGCCAAGCCGTGTCGCATGCGCCTTGCGGTGTGTTCGGCCTCTCACATCAGCCAGGAATTGCCAGTGTCCATACTTCGTTTGCGCTCGACCTACCTGCTTGCTCTTTGTCTTGCATTGCCTGTCGTGAGTCAGGCCCAGATTTCGGATCTCAGTGTGCCGGGTCCGGCACCGACGTCGGCATCAGCGCCGGCAGCAGACTCACGGGAGCTGCGTGCGCAGCTTGCCCGGCAGATCATCGACGTGTCGGACTTCGACAAGGTCGCGGCCAATCTCATGAACGCCATCGGCGGGTCGATTCCCCAGCAGATTGCTCCGGGCATCGCGCAGCAGATGAACGAGGCGCTGCAAAAGGCCGTGAAGGACAAGAAGCTGACTGCTGCGCAGCAGCAAAGGGCGCGCGCCGATCTGCCCAAGCTCGTCGACGGCTATCTGCGCGCCGAGATGCCCAGGCTTGGGGAGTCGATGCGCAAGACCTGGGGCGCGATGGACATGAAGAAGACCGTCTATGACTCGGCGGTGCCGTTCTACGTCGAGAACTTCGATGCTGCAGAGCTGCGTCAGATCCTGGCATTCCAGAGCTCCCCGGTCGGCCAGAAGGTGCTGGGCAAGACGCCCCAGCTTGTGGGTGCGCTGTTGCCTGCCATGCAGCAAAGCCTCGTGAACAGTGCTCGGCCGCTCGTAGAAGCCGCCACGACGGCCCAGAAGATCGAGGCCTTCGTGATCGATGCGGCCAAGAAGTAGCGTCAGCCCATGACTCGTCCCTACAACTATTCGGCTGGTCCGGCAGTGCTGCCCGAGCCGGTGCTCGCGCGTGCCGCAGCCGAGATGCTCGACTGGCACGGCAGCGGCATGAGCGTGATGGAGATGAGTCATCGCGGTCGCGAGTTCGGTGAGATCTTTGCGCATGCGCACGACAGTTTCCGCCGCCTGATGGGCGTGCCGGACAACTACAAGGTGCTCTTCATGCAGGGCGGTGGCATCGGCGAGAACGCCATCGTGCCGCTGAATCTGATCGGCCGAACCGGAAAAGCGGACTTCGTCGTCACCGGCAGCTGGTCGGCCAAGTCGCTCAAGGAGGCGCGCCGCTACGGTGATGCCCAGCTTGCGGCACCTCAGGCGCCTGAACGTGCGGGCGAGCCGCGCTACGTCAGCATCCCGCCGCAGACCGCATGGGCGGTGCGCAGGGATGCGGCCTACCTGCACCTTTGCGGCAATGAGACGATCGATGGTGTGGAGTTCTTCGACTGGCCGCAGCCCGCTGCGCTGGGTGCGCCCGATGTGCCTCTGGTGGTGGATGTATCCAGCCACATCCTGTCGCGCCCCTTGAGCTTTGAGGGCGTGGGTCTGATGTTCGGGGGGGCGCAGAAGAACATCGGCCCGGCGGGGCTCACGATTGTCATCGTGCGCGAGGACCTGCTGGGTCATGCACTGCCGGTGTGTCCGAGCGCCTTCGACTACGCCACGGTCGCGGCCAACGGCTCGATGTACAACACGCCGCCGACCTATGCGATCTACATCGCCGGGCTGGTGTTCGACTGGATCGACGCCCAGGGGGGTGTGCAGGCGCTGGAGAAGCAAAACGCCGCCAAGGCCGCCCTGCTGTACGCATGCCTGGACGGCAGCGGCTTTTATCGCAACGCGGTCGAGCCGCAGTGTCGCTCGCGCATGAACGTGCCCTTCTTCCTGGCCGATGAGTCGCTCAACGAGGTCTTTCTGGCCGGGGCGAAAGAGGCAGGTTTGTTGCAGCTCAAGGGCCACAAGTCCGTGGGCGGGATGCGCGCCAGTCTGTACAACGCCATGCCGATCGAAGGCGTACAGGCCCTCGTCGGTTACCTTCAGGCTTTCGAGCGCCGTTACGGTTGAGCTGCTCGGCGGCTGCTGCGCGATCCGCGGGCCGATAATCGGAACTCCAGGCAGGCTTATCGCTTGTCAGGCGCGGTTTTTCAGCCATTTTGGTCTGGAGAGGCGCGCCAATCCTGGATCCGGCATGTGATTCCCGGGCTTGGGAGCGGCTCTGCCGCGGCCGAAAGCCCTGCGCTGTAGCGGTCTTCGCAGCCATGTCCAACCTTTCCAGGCAGACAGTGCCGTGTCTTCGATCTCCAAGTCTTCCCCGCCGTCTTCCGATCTGCCGCCCGCGCCCGACGACGCTGCGCTGGCGCCGCTGCGCCGGCGGATCGACGACATCGACAGCCAGCTGCTCGCACTCATCAGCGAGCGCGCCCGCCTCGCGCAGGAGGTCGGCCGCGTCAAGCATGCGCGTGGCGAGCCGGTCTACCGGCCCGAGCGCGAAGCTCAGGTGCTGGCACGGCTGGCAGAAACCAACACCGGCCCGCTGCCAGGCGAGAGCATTCGCGCTGTCTGGCTGGAGCTGATGAGCGCGTGCCGTGCGCTGGAGGCACCGCTGACGGTCGCCTACCTTGGCCCGGAAGGCACATTCAGTGAGGCGGCTGCGCTTGCGCAGTTCGGTTCGCAGATCGAGGCGCAGCCCTGCCTGAGCATCGATGAGGTCTTTCGCGCGGTCGAAGCGGGGAGCGCCGGTTTTGGGGTGGTGCCTGTCGAGAACAGCACCGAAGGCTCAGTCAATCGCACGCTGGACCTGTTGCTGGGTAGCAGCCTGTCGATCTGCGCGGAGCTGGCGCTGCCCATCGAGCACTGTCTGCTGACCCGGTCCGGATCTCTCGAGGGCGTCACGGAAGTCAGCGCCCATCCGCAGGCCCTGGCCCAGTGCCAGGGCTGGCTGTCGGCGCATGCGCCGCATCTCGCGCGCGTCGCAGCGGCAAGCAATGGGGCGGCTGCGCAGGCCGCCGCGCGGGCGCCGCATCTGGCTGCCATTGCAGGCATGGGGGCCGCACAGCGCTACGGTCTCAAGCCAGTGGCGCAGGCGATCCAGGACGATCCGCACAATCGCACCCGCTTCCAGGTCATCGGACGCCTGCAAACCCAGCCCAGCGGGCACGATCACACCAGCCTGATCCTGTCTGTGCCCAATCGCCCCGGGGCGGTCTATGACATGCTGGCCCCCTTGGCAGAACACGGTGTGTCCATGACGCGCTTCGAGTCCCGCCCGGCACGTACTGGCCAGTGGGAGTACTACTTCTACATCGACCTGGCGGGTCATCAGCTCGAGTCGCGGATTGCGGCAGCACTCCAGGCGCTGCGCACCCGCACAGCCTTCTTCAAGCTGCTGGGCTCGTACCCGGTCAAAGCATAAAAAAAGCGGCCCGAGCTGCTCAAGCTCGGGCCGATGGGCCAACGGCAGGGCAGGAGGGTCCTGCGCTCGGCCGGTAAATCACTGCACGCCGGCGGACAGCCCAACCGGCGGCTCGGGCTGCATGCTCAGAACCGGTAGCCCACACCCACTGAGAACAGGGTCGGGTCGATCTTCAGATTGCCGACCTTGGTCCCTGCGGCCTTGATGTCGGTGTCGATCTGGACGTACTTCAGATCGACGTTGAGCGACCACGTCTTGTCGATCGCGTAGTCGGCACCGATCTGAGCCGCAAGCCCCGTGCTGGACTTGCTGACCGACAGCCCCGCGGGCAGATTCACGCTCATGAAGCGGGTGTAGTTCACGCCGGCACCCACATAGGGCTTGAGGGCACCAAAATCGAAGTGGTACTGAGCGGTGACGGTGGGCGGCAGATGCTTGAGCGTGCCGATCTTTGTGCCGCCTGCGGAAATGTCGTGCTTCTGCGGGTAGGTGAGAATCGTCTCGATGGCAAAGTTCTTGTCGAAGAAGTAGGTGAAATCCACTTCCGGAAACGTCTTGTTGTTCGCTTCGACACGCGCGCCGACATTGCGCTCCAGACCATCGGCCTGACCGTTCTTCACATTCATGTTGAGCACGCGCCCGCGGACCAGCCAGCCGGAGTCGTCGGCCAGAACCTGTGTGGCCGCGAGTGAACAGGCCGCCGCCAAGGCGGCAGCAAACAGGCGGGAAGTGCGAATAGCCATTGAAATGTCCTTTCCAGGGATCCAGGGTGCGCAATGCCCGCACCACGCGGGTATTCAGGCCGCTTGCCACGCAAGAGCGCCTTGTCTGCGCCGGGTGAATCCATTCTGGGCGCTGCGACCGGCAGGCCCTTGACCTCGCTCAAGCACGCCAGCCCGCCGCACGCACCGCGGCGCAGGCACTTGACCTGCGTCAACGGTGCAGCCGTACGCGTGTCGCGCGAGCGTCATGGAGGCTGCCTGCCAGTTCGGCGTACGGGCATCGTGGCCGTCGCTACACTTGCATTTACTGTCGGTTGTCCCGTGCCCGGACGTGATCCTGCGGGCACGTACAGCCCGCGCCGCGGATGCAATGCATCCACTCAGGTGCGCCTCTTCGGAAGTCATCCGCAATCCACCATGAATCAAGCATCCCTTGCGCCGGCGGCGCCTGCCGTGGACCCTGCCTTCAAGGCTCCTGCACCCAGCTGGGTCAGAGCGATCAGCCCTTACGTCGCAGGCAAGCCCATTGAAGACGTGGCGCGCGAGCTGGGGCTCGCTCCAGACACGATCGTCAAGCTGGCCAGCAACGAGAACCCGCTTGGCATGCCCGCCTCTGCCAGAGAGGCCATGATCCGCGCGGCGGCGGACCTCGGCCGCTACCCGGACGCGAACGGATTTGCCTTGAAGGCCGCGCTGTCCAAGCGGTTTGCGCTGCCGATGGACTGGATCACGCTGGGCAACGGCAGCAACGACATCCTCGAGCTGGCCGCGCACGCATTCCTCGAGCCGGGCAAGCAGGCGATCTACTCGCAGTATTCGTTTGCGGTCTACGAACTGGCGACACAGGCTGTGGGTGCGCAGGCCATCGTCACCCCGGCTGAACATTTCGGCCACGACCTCGACGCCATGCTGGCTGCCGTCACGCCAGCGACGCAGCTGGTGTTCATCGCCAATCCCAACAACCCCACCGGTACCTTTTTGCCCTATGCGGACATTGAGCGCTTTGTCGAGGCGCTGCCGCGGCATGTGGTCTGCGTGCTGGATGAGGCCTACAACGAGTATCTGCCCCCGGAGCTGCGTGTGGACACGGCACGCTGGGTGGAGCGCTACCCGAATCTGCTGATCTCGCGCACGTTCTCGAAGGCCTATGGTCTGGCCGGCCTGCGCGTGGGATACGGCCTCGCTCAGCCCGAAGTGACCGGCCTGCTCAACCGCATCCGCCAGCCCTTCAACGTGAACGCTCTCGCGCAGGCGGCTGCTGTGGCAGCGCTGGCAGACGATGTGTTTCTGGAGCGCAGCTATGCATTGAACGTGGCGGGCCTCAAACAGGTGGGCGATGCGTTGACGGCGCATGGCCTGCAATGGGTGCCGAGCTTCGGAAACTTCATTCTGTTCAAGGTCGGCGAGGATGCAGCGGCAGGCGCACGCGTGAACCAGGCTCTCCTCAAGCAGGGCGTGATTGTCCGGCCGGTGGGCAACTACGGGCTGCCGCAATGGATCCGTGTGTCCATCGGCTTGCCCGAGGAGAACGCGCGCTTCATCGCGGCCCTCGGCCCGGCCCTGGCCTGAAGCGCTGCTCAATGACCCAGTCAGCCGCACACCCTGCCTGGCGCTGCGTCGGCATCGTCGGCGTGGGGCTGATTGGCGGATCGATGGCGGCCGCGCTCCGTCAGGCCAGGCAGGCCGAACGCATCGTGGGTGTCGATGCAAACCCGGGAGTGCGCCAAGAAGCCCGCGCGCTGGGCTTGGTTGACGCTGTTTCGGGCAGCATTGCCGATCTGCTGGCCTGCGATCTCGTGGTGCTCGCAGCGCCTGTGGCGCGCAACGTAGGAATGCTGGCATCAGTGGCGCTGTGGCTTGCGCCGGATGCGATCCTGACCGATGTCGGTTCCACGAAAGGCGATTTCTGTTCGGCTGCGCAGACGCTGCTTTCCGCTGATCAGCGCAGTCGAACGGTCCCGGCTCATCCGATCGCCGGCGGCGACGCGACCGGCCCCGCCGCGGCACGGGCAGACCTGTTTGCCGGCAGGCGGACCCTGATCACGCCGCTGGCCGATTCCAATGAACTCGCGATCGGCCGGGTTGAGGCGCTCTGGCAGGCGCTTGGGGCCAAGGTGCAGCGCATCGAAGCCGCCGCGCATGATGCAGCCCTTGCTGCAGTCAGCCATCTGCCGCACCTGCTGGCGTTTGCGGCCATGAACCAGCTGGCTGCTGCGCCCTCCGGCGCAAAGGCGCTTGCGCTGGCTGGGCCGGGGTTTCGGGACTTTTCACGAATTGCCGCAGGTGATCCCACGCTGTGGGCTGAGGCGCTTCACGCCAACCGCGAACAGGTATTGCGATGCCTGGATACCTACCAGCAGCAGCTTTTCCAAGCGCGGCAGTTGCTTGAAGCGGACGACGTCATGGCGCTCCAGCACTGGATTGAACCGGCCTCCCGGCTGCGACAGGCGGCCAAGACCCAACTGACCTGAATCGATGGACCGAATCGACCTTCCCCGTGCCGGCGAGAGCCGCGGCAGTGTGCAGCTTCCGGGTTCCAAGAGCCTGACCATTCGCGCTCTGATGCTTGCGGCCTTGTCCGAAGGCAGCACCGAGCTGTCGAACGTGCTCGACTCGGATGACGCGCGCGTGATGCTGGGTGCGTTGCGCAGTCTCGGTGTCAAGCTGGAAGAACTGGGCGGGCAGCGTTGGTGTGTGCAGGGTGGGGCGCCTTTCGGTGTGAATGCCGCAGACATCTTCGTCGGCAACTCAGGCCTGTCGATCCGTACGCTGGCTGCGGTGCTCGCCTTCATGCCGGGCACCTGGCGCCTTCATGGTGTGCCACGCATGCATGAACGGCCTATCGGCGACCTCACGGACGCACTGGCTGGCGTCGGTGCCCAGGTCCGCTTCGAAGGGCAGCGTGGCTACCCTCCCTTGGTTCTGACGGGCCTCGCGCCTGACGCCCAGGCGCTGACGGTCAGGGTGAAGGGCAGCGCGTCGAGCCAGTTCCTGACTGGCCTGCTGCAAGTCGGCCCGATCGTCGCCCGGCAAGCTGACTTTTGCATCGAGGTAGAAGGCGAGCTGATCTCCAAGCCTTACGTCGACATGACGCTCGGGTTGATGCAGCGCTTCGGTGTGGTCGTGCACAAAGAGGACTATCGGAGATTTGTCATTCCTGTGGGCAGCCGCTACGTGTCTCCGGGCAGCTATGCGGTGGAGAGCGATGCATCGAGCGCCTCGTACTTCCTCGCTGCCGGGCTGCTTGGCGGAGGGCCTGTACGGGTCGAGGGCGTGGGCGCGACGAGCCTGCAGGGGGACATTGGATTCGCGCACTTCCTGACACGGATTGGGGGAGATGTGCAGTGGGGGCCGGACTGGATCGAAGCCCGCCGTGGGGGACCGATTCGTGCGTTTGACGAGGACTTCAATCAGATCCCGGACGCCGCGATGACGGCTGCGGTCATCGCACTCTTTGCAGATGGCCCGTCCAGGCTCAGGAACATCGGGTCGTGGCGTGTCAAGGAGACTGATCGCCTCGCTGCGATGGCGACTGAGCTGCGCAAGTGCGGCGCGGAAATTGAAGAGGGTGCCGATTGGCTTGCCGTCCATCCTCCGTCGGCAATACGTTCTGCGCAGATTGCCACCTACGACGACCACCGCATGGCCATGAGCTTTTCCTTGGCGCGTTTCGCCGCGCCGGTCACCATCGAGGAGCCCGGGTGCACCGCCAAGACCTATCCCCGGTTCTTCGATGACATGAAGAAGGTGATCCAGTGAGCGCATCTCATTCAAGCACGAACGACGCGCCGGTGATTGCGCTCGTCGGCCTGGCCGGCTCAGGCAAATCCGAGGCTGGGAAGGTGCTTCAGGCGATGGGCTATACGGTGGTCTATTTCGGCGGCGCCGTGCTTGAGGAAGTCCGGCGTCGCGGTCTGGAAGTGAACGCAGACAACGAGCGCCTGGTGCGCGAGGATCTGCGCCAGCAGCATGGCATGGCGGCCATGGCGCTTCTCAAGCTGCCCGATATCGAGCGGCTGCGCGCGCAGGGTGCCAAGGTCGCCATCGACGGCCTGTACAGCTTCGCCGAGTTCGAACTCCTGCGCGGGCGTCTGGGGCACAGACTCAAGCTGATCGCCATCCACACGCCGCGGCAGTTGCGCTACCAGCGGCTGGCTGCTCGACCCGTGCGCCCGCTCACTCCAGAGCAAGTTGACCAGCGCGACTACTTCGAGATCAAGAACCTCGACAAGGGTGGTCCGATTGCCATGGCTGACGTGCACGTGGTGAACGCGGACGACGCCGAGGCGCTGCACAGACGCGTCGAGCAGGCGGTGGCTGCCATTGAAGAGTCGAGCCAGGATTGAGTTTCCTGGCAGGCGTTCGCTTGTGCGCTGCAGCTTCATAGGGCGATGGACGCTGCAATTTCGCAACGCAGTGCTTCTCCTCGAGCCGTTTCAGAGGGAAAAGTTGTTTTCTCCCTAGGGCAATCGCTGTAGTCTTTGCCGCGCGGGGGTATTCCGCAGCACCGGGAAGCAGTTCGCGGATTGCGGTGTGGCCCTGCGATGAGCTCATCAATCCTCGGGGTAATGCATGCCCCAACTCAAGGAGATACGCATGGCAACTGCAAAGAAAGCCGCGAAGAAGGCCCCGGCCAAGAAGGCTGCACCCGCCAAGAAGGCTGCTGCTCCGAAGAAGAAGCGCACTCCCAATGCCGCCTTCATGAAGGCCATGACGCCTTCCGCAACGCTGGCTGCGATCATCGGTGACAAGCCGCTTCCCCGCACCGAAGTCACCAAGAAGGTCTGGGACTACATCAAGAAGAACAAGCTGCAGGACGCTGTGAACAAGCGCATGATCAATGCCGACGCGAAGCTCAAGGAGCTCTTCAAGAAGGCGCAGGTCTCGATGTTCGAGATGACCAAGATCATCAGCGGTCACCTGAAGTAATCGATGCAGCCGCACCAAGTGCGGTTGTGGTGAAGAAGGCCCGGTTCAGCCGGGCCTTTTTCTTTGCTTGCGTGCGTGGACTTCCGATAGCGGGTGGCTAGGTTGAGCTAGCCGCGGCCTTTCGCCCTGCCGGTGCGCTGACCAAGCGCAGTCCGAGCCACTCGTCATGCAGGAATCGGCCACTGCGACCCAGCCGTGCATACAGGAAGGAGGCAGTCACAACGCATCCGAGTACGAGAGGAAACAGCAGTGCGACCACGGAGCGTGCGGATGGCGCTGCCAGCTGCTGCAGAGCCCAGGTCAGGATCGCCGAAATCAGGATGCCCGAACCCCAGGACAGCGCGTACCGGCCGATCGCACGCAGCCACGTCACTCGGCCACCGTCAGCAGATTCGAGCCGGACGTCCCAGGCCTTCATGGCGACGGTTTGTCCGCCATGCGCCCAGAAGTAGCCAAAGTAGATCGCAAAGACCGCCGCCATGTATGCAGCGAAATAGTGCGTGTGCGGCGCAGCGAGCGGGAAAGTCTGCCGCGTCAGCGTCAAATACAAATAGCCAGCGATCCAGTAGACGCCAAAGAGCAAGACGCATTCATACGCAATGCTGCTGGCACAGCGCCAGAGTGGCGCTTGGGGCAGGACGGTCGGGCCTGAAGTGGGGAACAAGGGCTGCTGCATGATGCACGGCATTGTAGAAAGCCACGCATCTGCCGCCTGTGCGACGCTGCAGCAGTCGATAAATCAACTACGTGGGCTCAGGGGCGTGCAGGCGCTTGTCCCGCAGGCGCAGGCACGGCAGCGGGTGCTGGCGCGCGTTTGGCGGCTTCGGCCTTGTCCTTGACGGCCTGGCGCCGTTCATCCGGCAAGGCCTGGTAGTTCTGCCACTGAGCGTCCCGGACCTCAGGAGGCAGCCCCTTGACGGACTTGTAGTTCTCGCGCGCCTTGCGCCGTTGGTCGGGGGTCAATTGCGCCCACGCCGTCATGCGACTGTGTAGTCGTGACTGTTCGTCTGGCTTCATCGTGTGGTAGCGGTTCGCCACCTGGAGCCACTTGCGCTGTTGGTCGCGGCTTTGTTCGTCCCAGATCGACTGAATCGGCGCGAGTGCAGCCTTTTGCTCGGCGTTGAGGCTTTCCCAACGCACGGTCGGAAGCGCCGCGGAGGACTTGCTTACTGCAGCGCTGCCGACGGGTGGCTGAGCCGGACTCGCAACGGACTGTGCGTGGGCTGCGAAGCACCAAAGTAGTGCGCCGGCCAACAGGCCGGCGCGACGGGCGGAGAGGATTCGGAGCCTCATTGGTGATCCGGTTGCCTCACTCGCCTTGCTGAGCGTAATGAGCGAAGCCTTTGTCGAGATAGGCTTCCAGTGGCAATTCGTCACTCAGTACCTGCGTGTCAATTGCAGCAACTTCAGCAACGTCGGCTTCGCCTTCGGGTACCGCGTACAAACTCAAGCCAAGAACGAGTGCAAAAGCGCTTGCAGCCCCGGCGGGCACCGCCCACCAACCGCCGAGTCCCAAGCTGGGATTCCCGAAGCTGGATGCCGAGCCCTTACCGACTCTGCGGCGAGCCAGGGCAGCACCGCGTGACGCGCGAAGGCGCTCGACACAATCGTCGGCCAAGCTCGCCGCGGACACATTCAATGCTGCGCGTGCAGCTTTTGCAACTTCAATTTCGGTCCGGGTGGTCATAGAACAATTCCCTTGGCGCGCAAAGCCTTGCTCAGAGCATGGGTCGCGCGCGAACAATGGGTTTTGACGCTGCCTTCGGAGCAACCCATCACAGCTGCTGTTTCGGCAACGTCCAAGTCTTCCCAGTAACGCAGCAAGAAGGCTTCCCGTTGACGTGCAGGCAGCTTCTGGATTTCATCCTCGATGGACCGCAAGACCTGCTCCCGCTCCACCTGGTCGGCGGCGCTTTCCGCGCCCGCTGTGCCTGCCTCGGCCTCCAGGATCTCGAGAATGTCACCCTGCTCGTCATCATCATCGCGTTGAAATGAAGACAGCAGCGTCGTCCAGAGGTTCCGAACCTTCTGGCGGCGAAAGTGATCGTGGATCGTGTTCTGCAGAATTCGCTGGAAAAGCAGTGGCAGCTCTTCGGGGGGCTTGTCGCCGTACTTTTCGGCGAGCTTGATCATGGCGTCCTGAACGATGTCCTGGGCGTGATCATCGTCACGGACGGCGAACGCCGCATGCTTGAACGCACGTCGCTCGACGGACTGCAGGAACTGGGAGAGCTCTTGTTCGGAAGCCATGAGGTAGCGGGCAGACGAACCCGCCCCTGCGCCATTGTTGGTGGCGTAGTCGCGCACTGTATCAAAGCGCGCGCCCTGACGACGCGCGGGTCGGTGTGTTTGCTTCCGATGCTGCGCTGCGGTATCTTCTGGGCATGCACGTGCGTCGATGCTGAATCCATTCAGCCTAGTCGCTTGTGCCCCGTCAATTGAAACCTGACGGCTGAAACGGCTGAGCCGACTGCTTACCGGCAGCGGGGAGAGCCTCCGATCAATCTCCTGTGGACCTTGAAAGGAAGCCAATACATGGAGCTTACGGGCGCCGAAATCGTCGTGCGCGCACTCGCTGAAGAAGGCGTTGAACACGTCTTCGGCTATCCAGGCGGCGCAGTGCTCTACATCTACGACGCCATCTTCAACCAGGACAAGTTCCAGCACATCCTGGTTCGACACGAACAGGCGGCTGTTCATGCCGCTGACGCATATTCCCGATCCCATGCCGACAAGGTCGGTGTCTGTCTGGTGACCTCCGGTCCCGGCGTGACCAATGCCGTCACGGGCATTGCCACGGCCTACATGGACTCGATCCCGATGGTGATCATCACCGGTCAGGTGCCGACGCACGCGATCGGCCAGGATGCCTTCCAGGAGTGCGACACCGTGGGCATTACCCGCCCCTGCGTGAAGCACAACTTTCTGGTCAAGGATGTCGAGCAGCTGGCCGAGACCATGAAGAAGGCCTTCTACATCGCCAGGACCGGCCGTCCGGGTCCGGTGCTCGTGGACATCCCGAAGGACGTGAGCATCGCCAAGGCGAAGTGGCACTACCCCGAGAAGGTCGAGATGCGCTCGTACCGGCCGGTGGAGAAGGGGCATCTGGGGCAGATCAAGAAGGCGGTGAGTCTGCTGCTGGCGGCCGAGCGGCCGATGATCTATTCGGGTGGCGGCGTGATTCTCGCCAACGCCAGCAAGGATCTCGGCGATCTGGTCGATAGGCTCGGTTATCCCTGCACCAACACCCTCATGGGCCTTGGCGGCTACAAGGGCACCGACCCGAAGTTCGTCGGCATGCTGGGCATGCACGGCACCTACGAGGCCAACCTGGCCATGCAGAACTGCGACGTGCTGCTGGCGGTGGGCGCTCGCTTCGATGACCGCGTGATTGGCAACCCGAAGCACTTCGCCAGCAATCCGCGCAAGATCATCCACATTGACGTCGATCCCTCGTCCATTTCGAAGCGCGTGAAGGTGGATATCCCGATCGTCGGTGACGTGCGCTCCGTGCTCCAGGATCTGCTCGCCCAGCTCGAGATTGCGCTCGAGGAAAAGGGTGGCAAGGTCGATGGCAAGCGCATCGCGCCCTGGTGGGGCCAAATCAACGAATGGCGCAAGAAGGAATGTCTGAAGTTTGCTGAGAGCGCGGAAACCATCAAGCCGCAGTTTGTGGTCCAGAAGCTCTGGGAAGTCACCCAGGGCGAAGCTTTCGTGACCAGCGACGTCGGCCAGCACCAGATGTGGGCCGCGCAGTACTACGCGTTCAACGCACCGCGCCGCTGGATCAATTCCGGCGGCCTGGGCACCATGGGCGTCGGTCTGCCCTATGCCATGGGCGTGGAGTTCGCCAATCCCGGCTCCAAGGTCGCCTGCATCACCGGTGAGGGCTCGATCCAGATGTGCCTGCAGGAACTGTCCACCTGCAAGCAATACAACCTCTCGCCCAAGATCATCTGCCTGAACAACGGCTATCTGGGCATGGTGCGTCAGTGGCAGCAGCTGGACTACGGCGGCCGCTACTCCAACAGCTACATGGATTCCTTGCCGGATTTCGTCAAGCTCGCCGAGGCCTACGGCCATGTGGGCATCCGGGTGACGGATCCGAAGGACGTTGAAGGCGCGCTCAAGGACGCCTTTGGCAAGTACAAGGACCGCACCGTGTTCCTCGACTTCATCACCGACCCGACTGAGAACGTCTGGCCGATGGGCAAGGCCGGCAAGGGGCTGACCGAAATGCTGCTTGGCTCGGAGGAACTGTGATGCGACACATCATCTCTGTTCTTCTCGAGAATGAACCGGGCGCACTGTCCCGCGTGGTGGGGCTGTTTTCCGCGCGCGGCTACAACATCGAAACCCTCACGGTGGCTCCCACCGAAGACCCGACCCTGTCGCGGATGACCATCGTCACCACCGGCAGCGATGACGTGATCGAACAGATCACCAAGCACCTGAACCGCCTGATCGAGGTGGTCAAAGTCGTGGACTTGACCGAGGGCGAGCACATCGAGCGCGAGCTCATGCTGATTAAGGTCCGGGCAGTGGCCAAGGAGCGCGACGAGATGAAGCGCATGGCTGACATCTTCCGCGGCCGGATCATCGACGTGACCGAGAAGACCTACACGATCGAGCTCACGGGCAACAAGAGCAAGCTGGATGCCTTCATCACGGCCGTGGACCCCACGCTGATCCTCGAAACTGTCCGCACAGGCGGCTCGGGCATCGGCCGCGGCGAGCGGATCCTCAAGGTCTGAGCTCAAGGTCAGGGGGGCTTCAGACCTGAAGCCGTAGCGCCAGCAGAACACTCAATTCAAGGAAAGAACATCATGAAGGTCTATTACGACAAGGACGCCGACATCAAGCTCATCAAGGGCAAGAAGATCACCATCATCGGCTATGGCAGCCAGGGTCATGCACATGCGCAGAACCTTAACGAGTCCGGCTGCAAGGTGACGGTGGCCTTGCGCAAGGGCGGCGCGAGCTGGGACAAGGCCAAGAAGGCCGGACTCGCAGTCAAGGAAGTGGACGCAGCCGTTAAGGATGCCGACGTCGTCATGATCCTGCTGCCTGACGAGAACATCGCCCAGGTGTATCGAGATCACTGCCACGACAACATGAAGAAGGGCGCCTCGCTGGTCTTCGCCCACGGCTTCAATATTCATTACGGTCAGGTCCAGCCCCGTGAAGACCTGGACGTCTGGATGGTTGCGCCGAAGGCGCCGGGTCACACGGTGCGCAACACCTACAAGCAGGGTGGTGGCGTGCCGCACCTGATTGCCGTGTGGCGTGACGTGAGCGGTAAGGCCAAGCACCTCGCCCTGTCCTACGCGGCGGCCAACGGTGGCGGCAAGGCTGGCATCATCGAGACCACCTTCCGCGAAGAGACCGAGACCGACCTCTTCGGTGAACAGGCCGTGCTGTGCGGCGGCACAGTGGAGCTGATCAAGGCCGGCTTCGAGACGCTGGTGGAGGCTGGCTATGCACCGGAGATGGCCTACTTCGAGTGTCTGCACGAACTGAAGCTGATCGTGGATCTGATCTACGAAGGCGGCATCGCCAACATGAACTACTCCATCAGCAACAACGCGGAGTATGGCGAGTACGTGACCGGCCCGAAGGTCGTCACCGAAGCCACAAAGGAGGCCATGCGCCAGGCCCTGCGGGACATCCAGACCGGCGAATACGCCAAGAGCTTCATCCTGGAGAACCGCGCCGGCGCGCCCACACTGTTGTCGCGCCGCCGTCTGACGGCCGAACACCCGATCGAGCAGGTGGGCGAGAAGCTGCGCGCGATGATGCCTTGGATCAAGGCCAACAAGCTGGTCGACAAGTCAAAGAACTAAGCCGCTCACAGCTTGCGCATTGGCGCGGCATCATTCGCGGCAAGCGCCTGCAGGCGCTTGCCGGGCGCCGCGAAACCCCGCGCAACCTGCCTTGGATGAGGATAGACACCGCCAAGCACCTGCGCGCTCGGCGGTGCTTGCCGAGTCCGAGCGCCTTGCAAGGCGCGAGGTGGGGCCGACAAGCTGGTCGACAAGTCCAAGAACTGAGTGTCGTCAGGCACATCACTGCGGCGCCAAAAGGCGCCGCTTTGCATTGCAATCCCGGATATGCGATTGCTCTGCGCCCACCCGCTGCAATAATCAGCGGCATCGCGATGTCTCTGTGCCGCGCTGATCCGCGGCCCTCTTGATGCAATTTCCCAATCCAAAGCGCCGCAAGTTCCGCTTCGGCAAGCGTGCCAAGGCGCTCACCGGTCCAGACGTGAACCCGCAGACCCTGGCTGCGACACAGGCAAAGCGCAGTCGCGGCATCTACCTGCTGCCCAATGCCTTCACCACGGCAGCCTTGTTTGCGGCGTTCTATGCCATCGTGCAGGGCATGGCCGACAACTTCGAGGCGGCGGCCATCGGCATCTTCGCGGCCATGGTGCTCGACGGCATGGACGGTCGCGTTGCGCGCCTGACAGGCACGCAGTCGCCCTTCGGCGAGCAGCTCGACAGTCTGGCGGACATGGTCAGCTTCGGTGTGGCGCCGGCGCTGGTGATGTACGAATTCATCCTGCACGGGCTGGGTCGCTGGGGCTGGCTGGGTGCGTTCACCTACTGCGCCTGCGCGGCGTTCCGTCTGGCGCGTTTCAACACCAACCTGGGCGTGGTAGACAAGCGCTTCTTCCAGGGCCTGCCCAGCCCGGCGGCCGGCGCCTTGATGGCCGGCTTCGTTTGGTTGGCTGTGGACAACAAGCTGCCGATCAAGGAGGCTTGGATGCCCTGGACGGCATTTGCACTGTCCATCTACGCCGGCCTGACCATGGTCTCCAGCGCGCCCTTTTGGAGCGGCAAGAACCTCGCGCTCAAGAGCGTGCCTTTTTGGGTGATGGTGGCGCTGCTGATCGTCATCGTGGTGATCTCGGCCGATCCGCCGATCACGCTCTTCGGTCTGTTCTGCCTTTATGGTCTGTCGGGTTACGGCCTGTGGATCTGGCGGCGTGCCAAGGGCTTGCCGGGCAGCCCGGTGGCCAAAGCGGCGGTCCAGGCTGGCGCGGAAAAGAGACCTGAAGAACAATGAGTTCGCTGTATCCATGCGGGTTTCCAGCCAAAATGCCTTGAAAACCCGCATGGATGCTGAATTCTTGCAATCGCAATCCTCACTCGGTTAGTTTCCGGACCATGCACTTCCGCGCAAACACCGCCAAGACCGCGACAGCTTCGACGCCCGAAGCGCGCGCTGCCGTGTTTGCCCGCGTCGTTTCGATTCAGATCGGCGCACTGATTGCGCTGCTAATTCTGCTACGCCTGTCCGCGTAGCCGCCTCCTTTTGCGCCCTTAGCAGCCAAGACACACACAAGGAATCAACTACGCGGACCCTGGGAAACCACGGTCCGCGTTTTGTTTTGCCCCGCGAAAACGGACCCACCCGAAACCGAAGCAACCAGAAGCGATCAGGAGAACCAGCATGGCCGACAAGCTCATCATTTTCGACACCACCTTGCGCGACGGCGAGCAGTCGCCCGGCGCCTCCATGACCAAGGACGAAAAGCTGCGCATCGCCCGTCAGCTCGAGAAGCTCAAGGTCGACGTGATCGAGGCCGGCTTTGCCGCCGCCAGCAATGGCGACTTCGAGGCGGTACGCGCGATCGCCGCCGCGATCAAGGACAGCACGGTCTGCTCGCTGTCGCGCGCCAACGATCGCGACATCGCTCGCGCGGCCGAGGCCCTGAAGCCTGCCCGGTCGGCGCGCATCCACACCTTCATTGCCACCAGCCCGCTGCACATGAAGGTGAAGCTGAACAAGACGCCGGAAGAGGTGCTGGAAGCCATCCGCTTCTCGGTCAGCCATGCCCGCAACCTGTGCGGTGATATTGAATGGTCGGCGGAAGATGCCACGCGCAGCGATCCGGATTTCCTGTGCCGGGCGGTGGAAACCGCGATCAACGCCGGTGCGACGACGATCAACCTGCCCGACACGGTGGGCTATGCGACGCCCGCCACCTATGGCGCCATGTTCCGCGATGTGATCACCCGCGTGCCCAATGCCGATCAGGCGATCTTTTCCACACACTGCCACAATGATCTGGGCCTGGCTGTTGCCAACACGCTGAGCGCCATCATGGCCGGTGCGCGGCAGGTGGAAGCCACGGTGAACGGCATCGGCGAACGTGCCGGCAATGCCGCCGTGGAAGAAATCGCCATGGCGCTGAAGGTGCGGCAGGACGTGATGCCCTATCAGACCGGCATCGTGAGCACCGAAATCACCCGCGCCAGCCGGCTGGTGAGCGGCGTCACCGGCATGCAGGTGCAGGCCAACAAGGCGATCGTGGGCGCCAATGCCTTCGCGCATGAAAGCGGCATCCACCAGGATGGCATGCTGAAGGACTCGTCCACCTACGAGATCATGACGCCCGACAGCGTGGGCCAGGGTGCGACCAATCTGGTGCTGGGCAAGCACAGCGGCCGCGCCGCCTTCCGATCGAAGCTGGCCGAAATGGGCTATGACCTGTCGGACAACGAGTTCGGCGATGCCTTCAAGCGCTTCAAGGATCTGGCCGATGCCAAGAAGCAGGTGTTTGACGAGGATATCGTTGCGCTGGTGGATGATGAAGTGCTCCGTGGGCACGACCGCATCCAGGTGGTCGAGGTCGAGGTTTATTGCGGTTCCAACGGCCCGCAACGCGCGATCCTGACGCTCAGCATCGACGGCGAGGAAATGACGGCGGCAACGCGCGGCAACGGCCCGGT
>JAIXTA010000139.1 GCA_027484405.1 Burkholderiales bacterium | reverse complement strand
GTGGACCGCGGCCTGCACCGCGCCCCCGAGGGCTTTGCGCCGCAGCTGCGGGTGACGGACATGGCGCAGCTGGCGGACCGGCTCGGGGCCTGAGCCGCGACGTTCATTTTCAAAAGTTGTTTGAAAAGCATGGCTTTGCAGCATGCTTCTTCAAACACATGTTGAAAATGCCGATCGGCCGCTTTCCGCTTGTGCAGCGCGGATCTTGGCCGTTTTGGGCCTCAGTTTTTGGCGGTGCATGTCACGCCGCGCGTGATCCGTCTCCGGCGGCGTGGCGTCTGCGGCGCAGAGGGCTGCGGACCAAGGCGACCCCGGCCTCCCCGCCGGAGGCACCCTGGCATTCAACTCAGCGCAGCACGATCAGCTGCACACGGCGGTTGGCGCTGCGGCCTTCGGCGCTCCGGTTGTCGGCAATGGGCAGCGCCTCGCCGTAGCTGATGGTGGCCATGCGGTGCAGGGGCATGCCCTGGGTGGCCAGGTACTGGCGCACGGCGTCGGCGCGGGCCAGGCCCAGGCGCTGATTGAGATCGGTGGGGCCGGTCGTGTCGGTGTGGCCCTGGATCTCCAGATACACCGGCGCGTTGTCGGCCTTGAGCTTGGCCAGCAGCTGGTTGAGCTCGCCCTGCGCGGCGGCGGTGAGCACGGCGCGGCCGCTGGCGAACTTGATCTTGTCGTCCGTCAGCACGGTCTGCATCAGGAAGCGGCCTTCACTGAGCTTGCCGGCCGCATTGGCGCGGGCCAGGGCGTCGGCCTGGGACTGCTGCATATTCGCTTGCAAGGCGTTCAGGCGGTCTTCGGTGCCCTTGACGCGGCCATCGAGCGCGCGCACCGCGGCCTCGGTGCCTTCGGTGCGGGTGGCGAGGCTGCTCACGCGGCTTTCCACCGGCGCCACGGTGTTGCGCACGAAGTCCTGCGTGGCGCAGCCGCTGGCGGCCAGAACCGCAGCGGCTGCAGCAAGCCAGCTTGCGCTGCGTGCGCTCGCACGGATAGCTACCCGTCTGAACCCTCCGGCGCGGGGGCTTGCGCTCATGGGTTCGCCCGGACTCCGGGGGGCGTGTGTCGTCGATGCTGTCATGCCAATCCCTCTTTGTTATTGGACGGTGTGCCGGCAGGGTGCACAGGGGTGCGGTGCCGGTGCGCTGCGGCGGCTTGATGGGCCCGGATGAAACAGGGCCCGAATGCAGCAGGACCCGAATGCAGCAGCGCGCGGCGAGCTTAGGCAGCCTGTGTGCCGCGCATGGGCGTGCGTGATTCCATCTAAGCAATCTGCACACGCCACGAAACCTGCGCTTACTGATGGCAACATGTGCGGCCCGCCGCTGCTGTGTTTCAGCGCGCTCGCCTTGCCGTTCGCAAGCCGCCGGGCCCAGACTGCGTGCCTTGGGGTGGGCGGGTGCGTCGTGTGCTCATCTCTTCAACCTGATCCGCCCCCATTTGCCTGCTCACCGAGACCGCCCATGCGCCTGACTGTGCTCCTGAACCGAACGATCTCCACCCGCCTGCTGGCCGCAGCCGCCGCTCTGGCACTGTGCGCGGGTACGCAGGCGCAGTCTTCAGACCGCGCGCAGGACGCGCCGCCGCCGCTGGAGGCCGTGGCCAGCGTGGACCTGGCGCGCTATGCCGGCACCTGGCACGAGGCCGCCAAGTACCCCAACTTCTTCCAGCGCAAGTGCGCGCGCGACACCACCGCCACCTACACCGCCCTGCCCGAGGAAGGCGGCGTGCGCCGGGTGGGCGTGCGCAACGTCTGCACTGATGCCGAGGGCAAGCCGATCAGCGTGGACGGCGTGGCCCGTGTGGTGGACCCCAAGACCAATGCCCGCCTGGCCGTGAGCTTTCTGCCGAGCTGGCTGCGCTGGATCCGCTTTGCCGAGGGCAACTACTGGGTGGTGGCGCTGGACCCCGACTACCGCTGGGCCATCGTCTCCGAACCCAGCCGCGAGTACCTCTGGGTGCTCTCGCGCACGCCGCTGCTGTCTGCGGCAGACCGCGAGACCGTGATCGCGCGCCTCACGCAGCTGGGCTTTGACCTGAAGCGTGTGCAGTGGGCCACAAGCGTGGAGCGCGGCGAAGCCAAGCCGGCGCAGTGAGCGCGGGCCGCTGACCGGCGTGCACGCGGGCGGGCGATTCCAGGCGGCGCGCGGGGCAGCTTCTGCAACAATCCGCGCTTTGCTCGATCGGCTCGACTGCGCAGCATCGCGCGGCGGGCCTCCAGGGGAGTGTCTGATCCATGTCCGCTGCGCCCACGCGCCTGTATATCGTCCGCAAGAGCCCCGTGCACGGCAACGGCGTGTTTGCCGCCACCGACTTCGCCAAGGGCACCCGCATCATTGAGTACAAGGGCGAGCTGATCACGCACGACGAAGCCGATGATCGCCACCCGACCAATCCGGACGATCCCTTCCACACCTTCTTCTTCGCGCTCGATGACGGCCTGCACGTGATCGATGCCGGTGTGCGCGGCAACCCCGCACGCTGGATCAACCACTGCTGCGCGCCCAACTGCGAGACCGAAGAGGTGGACGACGCGCGCGGCAAGCCGCACGTCTACATCTACGCCAAGCGCAACATCAAGGCTGGCGAAGAGCTCAACTACGACTACCGCCTGGGCCTGGACGGCCGGCCCACCAAGCAGGACAAGCTCAACTACGAATGCCGCTGCGGCGCGAAGAACTGCCGGCGCACCATGCTGCTGCTGCCCAAGCCGAAGGCGCCGGCCAAGACGGCTGCCGTGAAGAAGACGGCGCAGCCCAGGAAGACCGGTTCGGCCAGCAAGGCCGCCAAGTAGCGCAGGCTGCCTGGTGCGGCGCGTTCTTCACGCACCGCACACCAAAACAAAACGGGGCGCCTGGGCGCCCCGTTTGCTTTCAGATTGGCTGAATTACTTCAGCTGCGCCAGCATGTACTGCACGGCGGCCTTGAGTTCGGCGTCCGACGCAGCACCGGCACCACCGCGCGGGGGCATGGCGCCCTTGCCGGAGATCACAGTCTGGGTCAGTGCATCCACGCCCTTGGTGGCACGCGGGCCCCAGGCGGCCTTGTCACCGCTCTTGGGCGCACCGGCCACACCTGCGGCGTGGCAGGCGGTGCAGACGGCCTTGTAGAGCTTCTCGCCCGAACCGGCAGCGACGGTCTGCACGGCGGGTGCAGCCGCCGCGGTGGCGACGGCCGGGGCAGTGGCAGCGGGTGCTGCAGCGGCGGCCGGCGCAGCAGCCGGGGCTGCTTCGGCTGCGGGTGCAGCAGCGGCCGGCGCGGCGGGCACGGCGGGTTCCTTGAAGTTGCCGCCGGCGGCGTTCGCCATGTAGACCACGGCGCGCGCGATTTCGATGTCATCCAGGTCCGAGCCGCCGCCCTTGGCCGGCATGGCGCCCTTGCCGTTGATGACGGACTTCACGAGGGTGTCCAGCCCCAGCTTGATGCGCGGTGCCCAGGCACCGGCGTCACCGCTCTTGGGCGCGCCGGCGGCACCGGCGGCGTGGCAGCCCGTGCAGACGGCCTTGTAGACCTCTTCACCGGTCTTGAGGACCTTGGGGGCGTTCGGGTCGGTGTAGACGGCGCGGGCCACCGGCGCGATGCGCTCGGCCACGGCACGGTCGCCAAAGGCCTCGGAGCCTGCAGCTTCCTTCTTCTTGCCGGTCACGTTCATGACCAGCAGCACGATGATCAGGATCGGCACCAGGAAGGCGGCAACGACTACGTAGACGAGCTGCTTGGGGGTCTTGATCGGGGTGTCGTGAGAATCGCTCATGTCGGTTCTTGTGGATGCGTCGGTGTCCTGCCCAGTCGGTCCGGCACATGGGTCCAGGCGATCAGACCGGTGCGCGGGCGCGGCTGCCAGCGGTTGTGGCGAGCCTCAGAGGGTGCTGGACGGGCCGGAAAAGCATCCCCTGAACAACCCCAAAGTATAGCGGCGGGGGGTGGGCGGCCCGTTTGGCGCGGCACCTTGCCGCTCTGGGTGCAGGGCCGCGGGCTAGAATGCGCGCTGCTGCGCCCGTAGCTCAATGGATAGAGTACTGCCCTCCGAAGGCAGGGGTTGCTGGTTCGATCCCAGCCGGGCGCGCCAAATTTCGGGTCTGGCCGTCGCGCCCCGGCCCCATCGCCATCCAAGACCGCAGAGCTCAGGCGAAGCAGCCCCCGGCTGGCCTGCCTCGCGCCGAATCCTCCCCCGCATTCCCCGGCCTCTGGGCCATCCAGCTGCACGGCCTGTCGTGTGCGCAAGCGCCAAGCCAGGACGCCACGCGCGGCTCAAGCCACCGCGACCCACTGCGCCTGGCGACGCTGGCGCACGGCGTGGCCCAGTGGCTCGATCTGGAACAGGTGCAGCCAGCCGCCATCCACCAGCTGCCGCACCACCGCATGACGCGCGATGATGGTGTCGATCGATTCCCGCGGCGCTTCGATGAACACCGACAGGCGCAGCGGCGTGTGCCGCAGCACGGTGCCGTCATGCAGGGACTGCCAGGGCAGGCCGATCCGCAGATCGCCGCCATTGCCTTCGAACACCCCCAACCGGCCGCCCACCACGTTGTGCAGGACCTTGTTGCCGCTGCCGTAGCGCCGGTTGTCCACGGTGGAGGCGTGGTACTGCATGTTGATCCAGTTCGTCACGACCATCGGCGCGGTCATGATGAGCTCGAGGATCTTCAGTTCGGCGTCGTCGCGCCAGTCGTAGTCATGCAGGAAGCTGCGGCCAGCCAGATTCATGTGCCGGCTGCGGGCGCGCGGCGCCACGATGAAGGCGGCGTTGTTGGCCAGACCCCACTCCGGGCGCACCTGGGCCCAGTCGTTGCTGCGCTGGCGGACGCGGGTTTCCAGGCTCGCACCATCCTCGGTCAGTTCGGCGAGGCCCAGGGCCTCGGCGCGTTCGGCGCGGGCGATGCGCCCGGCTCGGGCGAGCCAGTCGCGCAGCTCGTCCAGTGCCGCTTCATGCGTGGCGGGCAGGGTCTGCAGGTCGTAGAGCAGCACCTCGTCGAGCGTGGTGTTGTGCAGGCCGGCCACGAAGTGCGTGTCGGCCGGAATCTGCAGCCCGCGCTCGGCCAGCGCGCTGCGCACTGCAGGTTCGTTGAGCAGCGCCGCCAGCACGCGGGCATTGACCTCGCCGGTCTGGCCGCCGCAGGCGCCGCAATCCAGGCCGGCGGCATGGGGGTTGTTGGCGCTCTGGCTGCCATGGCCCGCCAGCAGCACGATCGGCGCAAAGTCGCGCGTGAGGTTCATCGCGTTCAGGATGGCCTGCGCGGCATCCACGCGTGCGGCATCGGCCCCCGTGGCGCCATCGCCCTGGCGCGCCAGGCGCGGGGCGATGCCTGCCGCCTCGGCGTCGCTGAGGCCCGTGTATTCCCAGCGGGGGGCGATGCCGGTGCCCGGCAGGCTGCCGCGCAGCAGCTTGCCGGCGTAGCTCAGGCCCAGGGTCTCGACGAAGCTGAAGGCCGAGCCGGCCGCGCCGCGGAAATCCGCCCAGCGCTGCTGCCAGTCGAGCGTTTCGCGGCGCTTCTCGCGCAGGCGCTGCGCCAGGCTGGCGCTTTCGCATTCCTCGGTGACGCACTGCGCCGGCGCGAGCAGGCCCGGCAGCTGCGGGCGGGTCATCTCGGTGCCCAGGGGCGAGTAGGCGATCGGCAGGCCGAAGAAGCCGGCAAAGCCCTTGGTCTGCACCCGCGAACTGACGCGTTCCAGCGCACGGCGGAACACTTCGGAGCGCACATCGATGCAGAACACGGCCTGCACCGCGGCACGCAGGCTGACTGGTGCGCGGGCTTCGCCAATGTGGGGCGCCTGCGCCAGGGCGGCCGCCACAGGGGCCTGGTAGGCATATTCCATGGCCAGCTGCAGCAGCCAGTCGATGTCCTGTGCGGCGCGTACGGCGGCAGCCAGCGGCGCGGGGTCGCGCTGCTCGCTGATCCACAGCGCCTGCAGGCCGCTGTCTTCGAGCAGCAGCCATTCCCAGGCCAGACGGATGGCGAGCAGCTGCTCGATGTGATCGTCGCTGCCACCTTCCAGGCCAGCCTGCCAGCGCTCGTAGGCGCACCAGGCGGCCCAGCCGCCGATCGACATCAGCAGCGCGGCAAAGCAGGCGCTGCGCTGCGCGGCCGGCAGGTGCAGTGCCTCGCTGAGCTGCGCAATCGCTGCGCGGTGGTCGGCCGGCAGGGCGCCCAGGCGCTGTTTGAAGGCCGTGGCATCGGTCAGCGGCAGGCCGTGGTCGCGCAACAGCATCGCGCGCCAGCTGCCCCACAGGCCGAGTGCGCGGTGCGCAGCCGGCCCCCAGGCCGCCTGGTCCCGGTCGAAGTAGGCGGCGCAGTGCTGGCTGATCTGGTGCGTGATCACCTCGCGCCAGGCCATGGCCTGACCGGGTGCCCGACGCTCGCCGACGAGGTCGGTCACCAGGGGCAGGCGCGGCAGCGCGGCGTCCTGGCTGGTGCCGTTCAGGGCGCTGGTCAGCGCGCTTGTCAGTGTGGCCAGCGGCAGACCGCTGCCGCTGGCCTGAAGCGCGGCCTGCAGGTGCTCGGCGGTCAGATGCCCGTCGCGCCACTGCGCCTGGAACCAGCTGCGCGGCATCAGCAGCCGGGTGCCTGCCAGACAGCCCAGGGTCGCGGCGGCGGCTTCGATCGGCTGGGTCACATGGCCCCAGTACGGGTTCACGGCGATGAAGCGGTCCAGCGGCCAGGTGGGGGCGATCTGCGCGCAGGCGGCTGCAATGTGTTCAACCAGGGCGGCGTCGTTCAGCGCATGCTGAGGCAGTGGGGCGTTCATGGCGGGCTCCGGAAGGGGGCGGCTGCGGATGCGGCGAGATCAGGCGTCGGCCCGGGCGGCAAGGCGTGCGGTGGCAGCCTCGGGGCCGGGCGGGGTGGCCGGCAGGCGCGGCGGCCAGAGCGCAAAGGCCAGGCGGCTGACGCGTTCGTCCAGGAACAGGCCGTTGTAGAACGCGGGATACAGGCGCTCTGCCAGGCCGCCGGCAGGCGCGGCGGCCAGCAGGGTCTGCAGCAGCCAGAGCGTGAGGAAGCCGGCCAGCACGACCGCCACCAGCACAGGTTGCGGGGCGTGCAGGGGCAGGCCCGGCAGCAGATGCGCCGCCAGGGCATGCAGGCCGAAGTAGCCCAGGGCCAGCACGAAGGCGCAGCCGGCCAGGGCCAGGCTGCGGGTGGCGTGGTTGCCGCGCGCCCAGGCCGCCACCAGCGGCGTAAGCGCCATGCAGACCACGGCAGCGAGCGTGAGCAGGGCCAGATTGCTGGCGGGCGTGATCGACCAGAGCGCCGCTGCGCCGGCGACCATCAGCGTGGCGATGAGCAGCGCTGCGAGCGCAGCGGGCAGGCTGAGGACCCGGGCCTTGGGGCTCATCTCGCGCAGGCTGGCGGTCTGCACCGCGCCGCCCGAGGCGAGGAATGCGTGGGCCTTGTAGAGCGAGTGCGCCACCAGGTGCAGCAGGGCCATTTCATAGGCGCCCAGACCGCATTGCAGGAGCATGAAGCCCATCTGCGCGCAGGTGGACCACGCGAGCTGCACCTTGATGCTGATGCGCGTGGTCATGACCAGGGCGGCGATGACGGCCGTGGCCGTGCCGAAGACCACCAGCAGGGCCTGCGCCGCCGTGCACTGCGCGATCAGCGGCGCCAGGCGGATGAGCACGAAGCCGCCGAGGTTCACCACGCCGGCATGCAGCAGCGCCGAGACCGGCGTGGGTGCTTCCATCACCTGGATCAGCCAGCCGTGGAAGGGCAGGGCGGCGCACTTGAGCAGGGCGGTGGCGGCAATCAGCACGGCCGCAGCGCTCAGTTCGGCGGGCAGGGCACCCAGCCCGGCCACCCGGGCCAGCACCTGGTCAATCTCCAGGGTGCCGATGCTGCGCTGGATCAGGATCAGCGCGGCGAACAGGCAGAGATCCGCCAGGCGGCTGAACAGGAATTTCTTGTGGGCCGCGATGCGTGCTGCCGTGCGATCACCATAGAAATTCAGCAGCTTGCCCAGCGTCAGGCTCGTGGCCAGCCAGGCCAGGGCGAGCACGAGCAGGTGGTTGGTCAGCACCACCACGGCCACGGCAGCCAGCGTGGCCATGAGCCAGACCACATAGCGGCGCTCGCCCGGCTCGCCGGCCAGGTAGGCGCGCGAGTAGCGCACGATCACCCAGCCGATGAAACTCACCAACAGCAGCACGAGCGCACCGAGGGTGTCGGCCCGCAGGCCGAGCCAGGCCACCGTCGCGCTGCCCGGCTTGAGCACCTGTGCGCTGGCCGTGCCCAGCAGCAGCTGCCAGGCGAGCGCGCCTGCGGCCAGGAGCAGCATGCCAGCGGCAGCGCCCTGCGCGAGCTGCCAGAGCGCGACCATGCGGGTGCGCAGACCGGCCGCGCCGAGGGCAGCGAGCAGTGCCAGCAGCGGGATGGCAGCAAGCACCAGCGCGTGCAGTGCGGGTGAAGCGAGGGCAGAGGCGGCCATGGACAAGCTCCAGAGATGTTCTGGACGAGAGCATGACAGCCGGGTCGTCTTCCGTAAAATTGATATTCAGCGACAAATCGTTCTGTAAAAAAGAACGATTGCAGTCAATGCATGCCGCTCGTGTCTTCAGCGCCGCCGCGCGCTAGAAGTCCTGGCCCAGCGGGTGCACGCTCAGTTCATCCACCACCACATTGCCCGGCTGCTCGATGAGCTGGACGATCAGCTGTGCCAGATCGGCGGGCTGCAGGCTCCAGTGCGCATCGCGGCTGCCCTCGGCAGCGCCGCCGAAGTCGGTGTCCACGATGCCGGAATTCACGAGGCTGACCTTCACGCCGGCCTGCTTCACTTCGCGCAGCAGGGAATGCGAGAAGCCCGCCAGGCCATGCTTGGCCGCCGCATAGACGGCCATGTTGGCCAGCGGCCGCCGCGCAAGATCCGAGCCCACGTTGACGATGTGGCCGCTGCCCTGCGCCAACAGGCGCGGCAGCACGGCGTGGCAGACCTGGATGGCGGCAGTCAGATTCACCTGTACGAGTTGAATCGACTCGGCTTCGCTGTGCTCCAGAAAGGGCTTGTAGGCGCCGAAGCCGGCGTTGTTCACCACGCCGCTGATGTGCGCTTCTCCTGCGATCGCCGCACTCAGGCGCGCTCCGATCTGCGTGGCATCGGCCAGGTCCACCACCACCGGCACCACGGCGCCACCGGACTGCGCCGCCAGCGCCTGCAGGCGCTCGGCGTCCCGCGCGCAGGCCAGTACGCGATGGCCGCGCTGGGCCAGCTGCAGGGCCAGATGGCGGCCCAGGCCGCGGCTCGCGCCAGTGATCAACCAGGTCATGCGCGGTCTCCCTCTCTAATAGATATCCATGTTCTGGGCATCGATCTTAGGCCGCGGAGTGCGGCCTGCCCGGCCTGGCACGGGCGTGTGTGACGGCACTGCGAGACCGCGGCCGGCGCTGCACAATCGCAGCCATCCCGTTGTCGGAATCGCGCCATGCCCCAGCCCGAAGCACCGCTCCTGAGCCCCCGCGCCGCCCTGCTGCAGATCCTCGAAGCCCTGAATCTGCCCGCGGCGGCCAGCGCACAGGTGACGCTGACGGGCGCCGAGCCCGCCTTGCCCTCATCCTTTGCCTGCGGGGTCGCTGCCCAGGCCAGCATTGCCGCCGCCGCGCTGGCCGCCGATGCCCTGGCGCAGTCACGCGGCGGCGCTGCGGCGCGCGTGGCGGTGGACATGCGAGCGGCCGCCATCGAGTTCCGCAGCGAGCGCTATCTGCGGGTCGATGGCGCGCCGCCGCCGGATCTGTGGGACAAGATTGCCGGGGCCTATCGCTGCGGGGACGCCGTGGGTCAGCCCGGCTGGGTGCGCATCCACACCAACTTCCCGCATCACCGCGACGGCGTGCTCGCCCTGCTGGGTTGTGAATATGACAAGGCGGCCGTGGCGGCGGCGCTGCAGCGCTGGACGGCCGAGGCGTTCGAAACCGCCGCCGCCGAGCGCGGCCTGGTGGTGGCTGCCATGCGCAGTCTGGCCGAGTGGGACGCGCATCCGCAGGGCCAGGCCGTGGCGGCGCAGCCGCTGCTGGAGATCACGCGCATCGGCCCAGGCCGTCCCGCGCCGCTTGGCCGGCTTGCGCCGCTCGCCGCGCCGCTCGCCGGTGCACGCGTGCTGGACCTGACCCGCGTGATTGCGGGCCCGGTGGCCGGGCGCACGCTGGCGGCCTACGGCGCCGATGTGATGCTGATCACGAGCCCCGGCCTGCCGAGCATTGCCCCGCTGGTGATCGACACCGGCCGGGGCAAGCGCAGCGCGTCCATTGATCTGAACGACCCGGCCCAGCACTCCACGCTGCAGCAGCTGGCCGCGCAAGCCGATGTGTTCCTGCAGGGCTATCGCCCCGGCGGGCTCGCGTCGCGCGGGTTTGCGCCGCAGCAGCTGGCGGGACTGCGCGGCGCGGATGCACCGGGCATGGTGGTGGCGAGCCTGAGTGCCTACGGCCGCACCGGCCCCTGGGCGGACCGGCGCGGTTTCGACTCGCTGGTGCAGACCGCCTGCGGCATGAACGATGCCGAAGCACGCGCTCACTTGGCTTGGCAGGGCCGGATTGACGACAAATCACATGGCGATGCCGCCGGCCAGCCCGACCCCCGCCCGCTCCCGGCGCAGGTGCTGGACCATGCCTCGGGCTACCTGCTGGCGGCCGGCATCGCCGCGGCCCTGGCACGGCGCGAAGTCGAGGGCGGAAGCTGGCGCGTGGACGTGTCGCTGGCGCAGACCGCGCAGTGGTTGCGCGGGCTGGGGCGGCAGCCGCAGGGCTTTGCCGCACACGATCCCGATCAGGCCGCCGTGGCCGACTGTCTGGTGGAGGAAGCCTCCGGGTTCGGCCGCCTGACCGTGGTGCGTCATGCGGCCCGGAGCACGCCGGTCTGGCCTGCCTTGGTGCGGCCGAGCATGCCTCTGGGCACGCATGCGGCCGCGTGGTGAGGGTGCCGCGCACTTGCACTCACGGCGGCGGGTTGCAACGCATGCACGGCACGTTGCGCACGTCCGACGCACCCGTCCGTCAGGCAGACGCGGCACGCTGTTCGGTGTGGATGCAAAATCGGCCAAAAATGGAAATGCAATGAATCGATGAGAAGCCGCTTCATACAAGCGAGATCTGTGTGAAGTTCAACAATAAAGATCAAAAACGGTCATCATTGGTTCGATTCTGTGCGTGTTCCATCCCACCCATGCGGGAGTGAAGATCCGGCAACGCGGGTCTACAGTCGCCGGACGTGCCCGCCCGCCTGTCCTGGCGGTAATGCGCGCACAGCAGGGCGCAGCCCGGCCGACCGGGCCCAGGGCGCAGCGCCCGGGAGGAAGCCAGTATGTCCACGCCTTCGGGGCGCGCTCAGGCGCCCTGCTCCGTTTCCCGTCATGCACGCCGCGAGGGCGGCCCGCTGCAAGCCCATCGCACACAGGCTGCCGCATACGCCCCCACGCCCACCCGCCTCAGCGCTGCGCTGGCCAGCGTGTTCCTCGTCGGTGTGAGCGGGGTGGCCCTGGCGCAGACCGCGCCCGCCGCGGCACCGGGTCGTGCACTGCCGCTGGGCATTACGCCGGATGCACTGCGCGGCGGCCTGCCCGCCCTGCTGCAGCGCGGCGCGCTGCCCGCAGCCGTCACTGCGCCGAACGCAGCCGGCAATCAGCTCGGCGTGGCCAACCCCGCACGCAATCTGCCAAGCGCGCTGCCCCAGGGCGCCACGGTGGTCAACGGCCAGGCCAGCTTCAGTCAGCAAGGCAATCGCCTGACCGTGACCAACACGCCGGGCACCATCATCAACTGGCAGCAGTTCAACGTTGGCGTGGGCAACGTCACTTGGTTCAACCAGCAGAACGCGCAGTCGGCGGTGCTCAACCGCGTCACGGGCGTGGACCCGTCCCAGATCCTGGGCACGCTGGGTTCGAATGGCCGCGTGTTCCTGGTCAACCCCAACGGCGTGGTCTTCGGCCAGGGTGCGATGGTGGACACCGCCGGGCTGGTGGTCTCCACGCTCGACATCTCCAATGAAGACTTCAAGGCCGGGCGCCTGCGCTTTGCCGGCCTGCCGGGTGCGCCCTCAGGCGAGATCAAGGTCGATGGCGTCATGCGCGCCCAGAATGGCGACGTCTACATCATCGGCGGCAGCGTCAGCAATGACGGTCTGATCCAGGCGCCGAACGGTGCCGTGGTGCTGGCCGCCGGGCAGAGCGTCGAGCTGGCCGGCCGCGGGCTGGACGGCATCCGCTTCGAGGTGGCCGCCGGCGGCGAGGTGCGCAACCTCGGCCGCATCGAGGGCTCTGCCGTGGGCATCTTTGCCGGCAGCCTGCGCCACAGCGGCGCCATCGAGGCCACCACGCTGCAGCGCGTGGGCGGTGAGGTGCGGCTGGTGGCGCAGGACATCACCCTGGCCAGCGGGTCGACCACGCGCGCCACCGGCGAGCTGGGCGGTGGCACCGTCCATGTGGGCGGGGGGCTGCGCGGCCAGGACGCCGGCACGCCCAATGCACGCAACACCACGGTGGAGGCCGGCGCGGTGGTGGATGTGTCGGCCACCGGCCGCGGCAACGGCGGCACGGCGGTCATCTACGCCACCGATCTGGCCACCATTCACGGCGAGCTGATCGCTCGCGGCGGCGCCCAGGGCGGCAACGGCGGCTTCATCGAGACCTCCGGCAAGAAGCACCTGCACATGACGGGGCGCGTCGATGCCTCGGCCGCGCGCGGTCGTGCCGGCACCTGGCTCATCGACCCGGCCGAGATGACCATCCAGGGCAGCGCCTTCGGGTGCTACGGCGGCGTCAACATCATCTGCGAAAGCGTGATTGAGAGCGCCACGGCGAACGTGCTGATCGAGGCGGACTTCGGCGTGCGCACCACCAGTGCGTTCATCAACAACGATCTGCGCCTGCCCGCCAACCTCGACTTCACGATCCGCACGGCCAACGCCACCAACACCAGCGTGTACGGTGGTGTCGATGGCATCAACCTTCTTGCCTACGGCGGCCCGCTGGCGATCTACACCAGCGGCACCGGGCGCATCAGCCTGCAGACGCACACCTCCGGCGCGAGCACCTCGGGCGTATCGATCACCACCGGACTGCTGAATGCGGGCACCGGCGGCATCGAGATCCGCAGCAACGGCGCCACCGTGGATGCCAGCAACTCCGGTGCGGACTGGGTCAGCTACGGCGGCCTGCTGGTCAGCGGCGCAAGCCGTATCCTGACTGGCGAGAGCAACAGCTGGTCGGCACAGGGCAACATCACGATCGAGCGCGGCGCCTTCAGCGGCCTGACGCGCATCGACGTTGGCCAGCAGCTCAACAACCCGGCCAACGGCGGCAGCCTCTCACTGAGTTCCAGCAACGGCTCGATCAGCCTCGAGGCGGACGTGTATGCACGCGGCCAGGCCGGTGCGACCGGCCAGGTCGGTGGCAGTGGCGGCACGCTGTCGCTCCAGGCCTTCAGCGGCAGCGTGAATCTCGTGCGCGGGTCGATCAACCTGCAGGGGGGTGACGGCGGCGCGGGGTCGGCGGGCAACAACGGCACGATCTCCTTTGTCGCGTTTCCTGCGCCTGAATCGCCGCCGACCAGTGGCGCGGCCGGTCAGGCCGGCGGGCTGGGCGGCAACCTGTACGTAAGCGCCCGTGACGCGAACATCGCAGGCGCGTTCAACATCAATGCGTCGGGGGGCAACGGCGGCACGGGCGGGCAGGGTGGCAACGTCAACCCGCTGGCCGTGTCGGCATTGACCCCGGGAGCCGGCGGCAATGGCGGCTCGGGCGGCACGGGCGGATTCGTTGCTGTCAGCACCAGCGGCAGCTTCACGCTCAATGGCAGCATCCGCGCTGACGGTGGCGCGGGCGGCGCTGCAGGCGCCGCAGGCAATCTGCGGGGTGGTGCAGCGGGCACCAACCCGAACACTGTCCAGAGCGGTTCCGGCGGCAGCGGCGGCACCTTCAGTGGCAGCTTGGGCAGCGTGAGCACGATCGGCAGCACCGGATCCATCACCGTGGAAGGCGGCGCAAGCGAATCCGGCTTCGGCGGCAGCGGCGGCGGGATCAACATCTCCAGCTTCACCGGCACCGCCTTCACGGTGCAGCAGGGCGGCTTGCTGTCTGCGCGTGGTGGCGCAGTCGGTCAAGGCGCAACCGTCAGCGGTACGCAGGCCGGCGGCGGCGGCTTCATCAATGTGACCGCGGACGACATCCGCATCGATGGCACCCTGGACGCCAGCGGCGGCGGGCAGACCGATCCGGTACTCCGCACGACGGTCTACAACGGCCTGCGCGGAAGCGGCGGGTCCATCGATCTGTCGTACTACGGCGGTCGAGTCGGCGGACCACCGTCCACCGGCATTCTTCTCGGTGGCACGTCGATCCTGCGCGTTCAGGGATCGAGCGATCTGCGCACCGTGTCGGATGCGAGTCCGGGAACCTCATTCCTCGGCCAGGTCAGGCTGCGCGCAGGCGCGGCGGGTGTCACTCAACAGACCGGCGGCACGCTGGTCACGCCGCAGCTCAACCTTGATTCGGCTGGTTCCGTGAGTCTTGCCAGTGCAGCAAATGCCCTCGGGGTGGTGCGCGGGACGGTGCTGGGCAACCTTGATCTGGCGGCAAGCGGCTTTTTGTGGTTCGACGGCGACCGGCGCATGGTGCTGGGCTGGCAGAACTTCTACGGCGGCAGCGACCTCGACGCGACGGGCGCCGTCCGCATCGCCGCCGCCCCGGGAACGGGCATCGACATCGGCGAAGCCGTGCTGGGCGATTCGATCGCGATCCGTGCAGACCGTTTCTCGGCCAGCAGTCAGCAGTCCACGATTCTCGATGCGCGCGGCACCGCGGGATTGATTGACATCGGCACATCGGATGCTGGCTTTGCATCGGACACCCTGCGCGCGTTCGGCGCGGGCTACGCCCCCACGGTGCGAGCCAACCTGAGCAGCGATACCTCGGTGTACGGCGGTGCAGAAGATGCCACCAGCGGACTGATCCTGCATGCCGACGAATGGTCGCGCATGCAGGGTCGAACCCTGCGCTTGAGCGGGTCGAATGTGGCGGTCAACGGCTCGGGCGCCGTGACGCTGGGCAATACCCCGTTCAGCACCCTGGCCTTGACGGCTCTGAGTGGCTCGGTGACGCAGACCAGCGCGCTGGATCTGGGCAGTGGCCAGTTGCAGGCCCGGAGCACCGCGGGCGACGTACTTCTTCAGAACGCAGCCAACCGGGCCGGCAGTGTTGTGCTGGCCGGCGAACGCATCCGGTACACCAACACCACCCAGCCGGGGCTGAGCGCGACCATCGAGCGTGCGAACGTCGATGCCGTGATCCAGACGGGCGGTGCGCTCACGGTGGACGGCACGCTGAGCGGCGCGCTCAGCGTGCAGTCCGCCGGCGTACTGGGCTTCGGCAATCTGAGCGCCGGCACCTTGCAGGCCGACAGTGGGGGCGCAGCCATCTCGCAGCAGGCCGGTACCGCCCTCAGCGTGGCGGGCGCTGCAACGCTCAATGCCGGCACAGGCACCGTGACCCTGGGCAACGCCGGCAATGACTTCGGCGGCCTGGTCAATGTCACCGGCGGCACCGTGCAGCTGCGCGATGCCAACGCACTGAACACGACGCTCAATGCGACGAGTGCGAGCTTGAACGCGGGTGGCAACCTGGGTGTGACCGGCAGCGTTGCCAACACACTGAGCACCCAGGCCGTGGCGACCACCTTTGGCGCCACCACGGTCGGCGGTGCCTTGAATGTGACCGCGACGGGTGCGGTGACGCAGACCGGCGCGCTGGCCGTCGCAGGGAGCACCAGCCTGTCGGCCGCCGGCAATGCCGTGACCCTGAACAATGCGGCCAACAACTTCGTCGGCACGGTCACCGTCAGCGGGAGCACGGTGCAACTGTCGGACACCAATGCCTTGACGGCCAACTTGACGGCGGCCAGCGCGACGCTGAGCGCTGGCGGGGCATTGACGGTCAGCGGCACGACGTCAGGCGCACTGACGACCACTTCCGCCGCGCTGAGCCTGGGCAGCCTGAGCGTCGGCAGCAACCTGGCCAGCACAGCCGGCGGTGCGGTCACCCAGACAGCAGCGCTGACGGTAGGCGGCACGGCAAACGTCAACGCCGGCAGCAACAGCATCACCTTGACCAATGCCGCCAACAACTTCTCCGGCCTGACCACGCTGACGGGCGGCACCGTGCAGATCACGGACGCCAACGCCCTGTCGACCGTGCTCAACGCAAGCACGGCGACGATCAACGCCGGCGGGGCATTGAGCCTTGCGGGTTCGGTCACCGGCAATCTGATCGCCAACGCCGCCGGCGCGATGACGCAGACGGCTGCGCTGACTGTCGGCGGAACGAGCACACTCAACGCGGCCGGCAGTGCCATCGCGCTGACCAATGCAGGCAACGACTTCGTCGGCACCGTTTCGGCCACGGGGTCCAACGTCGATCTGGCGGACGCCAATGACCTGCGTGTCGCGATCAGCGCAGCGGATCGTGTGGGCTTGGGTGCGGGCGGCGCGATCTCGCAATCCGGCGCGATCACAGCGCAGCGCGTCATCGCGAATGCCGGCGGCGGGATCGACTTCAGCCGTGCCGACAACCGCTTGGGCGCGCTCGGTGGCAGCGCAGGCGGCGCCGTGCTGGCGCGCTCCACGGGCGCATTCACTGTGGGCGCGCTTGATGCGGCCGGCAATCTCGTCGCGCTGCGTGGCGCCAGTCTCGACCTTGCGTCGACAGGCGATGTGCTGGTGCTTGGCGGCACGCAGGCGCGCACTGGAGGCGCGCGGATCGAGTCCACCGGCGGGAATCTGACGGTACGCGGCAACGGCAATGCCGTATCGGCGGCCGGGGCGATGGATCTGCGCGCGGATGGGACGCTGCGCATCGGCGATGCGGCGGGCAGCGGCGCGCTTGCGGTCAGTGGCGCCTCGATCAACGCCGTCTCCACGCGAGGCGCGCTGAGCGTGGGCGACAGCGCGGGCGGATTTGCAACCTCGGTGTCGAGCACGGCGGGTGCGATCAGTCTGCGCGCCGGCACCACGCTCGATGTGCTCGGCGGCAACGCGGCAGGCGCCAGCACGCGAATCAGTGCCCTGGGAAATGCGGCCAATCCCGCATCCGTGAGCCTGCTCGCCGCAAGCGGCATCACCGTGCTGGGTGGTGCGGGAGCCAATGCGAACGTCCTGATCTCGGCGGCCAATGCCGCTTCGGTCACCAAGTCGCCGGGCAACGTGTCCGGCGTGGCTGCAAGCGCGCCCACTCCGGACGGAAGCAGCGTATCGCTGACCACGACCTCCGGCGACATCTCGCTTCTGGCGGGCACGGGTGTCGATGCCTACGCGCAGGTCGGCAGTCTCAACAGCAACTCGACTCAGCTCATTGCCGATGGCGGCAACGTCCTGATCAGCGGTCAGGGCAACGGCGGCTATGCGGCGGCGATCGGCCAGACCGTGACGGTCAGGGTCAGTCCCAGCGGCAACCTGCGCCTGAGTCCGGGGACGGGAACCAACGCAGACGCCCTGATCCTGGGCGTCAATTCCCCCAACCTGCCGGCCGGCTTCCGTGTGGGCCAGGCGCCCAATGACGCACTCACGAACGGCCGAACGGACGCCGGTGTGGCGACCCTGAGCCGTGCCCCGGTCGACCCCTCGGTGATCCAGAACATCCTGGTGGCGCTCGGCCTGCCGTCCACACCCTTCCTGCCGACCGGCTTTGGCAGCAACCTGCCCGGCAATGCACCCACGGAGACCTACGATGTCTGCTCCAAGTAAGGCCTCTGCCGTCATGGCGTGGATGAGCGCGCGGGCATTGCTGGCATCGATGCTGGCGGTGGCGCTTGCCCTGCTGCTCGGCCTGTCGGGCGCCACGCAGGCACAGACCCCGGCGGGCGCCGGACGAATTGACGGTGCGCGCGGTGTGGTGACAGTGCAGCCTGTTCGCGGTCCGGTTCAGATCGGCGGGCGCGGGCTGCAACTCAACGAAGGTGATCGCATCAGCACGGGGTCGGACGGCATCGCGCTGATCCTGCTCAATGATGGCACGCGCATGACCATGAGGCCCAACAGCCAGTTGGTCCTGGAGACGGTGCGCTATGTCGCAGCGCGCCCTGCGGAGTCAAGCATGGTGCTCGGTCTGCTCAAGGGCGGCTTTCGTGCAGTGACCGGCCTGATCGCCAAGGCGGGACCCGGCACGTCGCAGGTGCGCACGGCCACTGCGACGCTGGGCATCCGCGGCACGGATTTCGACGCGCGACTCTGCGAGCGGGACTGTGCCAGCGCGCGCCCGGCGGCCGCAGCGGCCGGCAGCGCAGCCGAGCGGGCTGCGCCGCGCAATCGGGTCGTGGCTGCGGCACGGGTGGTGCGCATGCGTGGCGATCTGACCGCGCGCGATGCCTCCGGTCGCTCGCGGATTCTTGCGGAAGGCGGGCCGGTATACCCCGGCGATACGGTGGTGACAGCCGAGCGCAGCATCGCCATTCTGGCGTTTCGCGACGAGTCCAAGGTCACGCTGGCCTCGAGCACGCAGTTTCGGGTGACCGACTTCGTGTTCGACCCCAAGCAGCCCCGTGAGGGCCGCTTCGTCGCCAACCTGCTCCAGGGCGGCCTGCGCGCGTTCACCGGCCTTGTGGGCAAGGCGCAGCCTGCGAACGTGAGCTTCCGTACCGCGACCGCCACCATCGGGGTGCGCGGCACGGGCATGGACATCTTCGTCGAACCGGGCGGCACGCGGGTGCAGACTTGGGACGGGCTGGTCGTGGTGCAGATCGGCGACCGGCAGATTGAAGTCGGTGTGGGCGTCTGCACAGTGGAAGACAAGACCACGCAGTGCCGCATCGTGCCCGATGAGCTCACCCGGCCGGACGGCGTGCAGGTCGACTTCGACACCCTGTTCGGCACCGCGGACGTCGATCCGGACGCCGAAGGCCTGTACGTGCAGGTGCGCGACGGCCACATCCGCATCCAGACCGGCGATCGTTTCATTGATCTGGGCGCGGGCGAGGTCGGATACACCGACGGTCGCATCGTGGTGCGCCCGGGCGTCGTGCCGCGTGGCATCGCCTTCGACGGCACCCCCCTGCCCGGCGACAGCCTGCCCAATGACATCGGTTCGCTGTTCTCAAACAGCGGGCTGGACAACCGGAATGTCTGCACACCATGACGACTTCAAGCACCATTCGTCCCCGAAGACTCGCAGCCGAGCTGGCGCTGGCAGGTCTGCTCGGCCTGGGCGCGTTGCATTCGGTCCATGCGCAGGCATCCGCGCCAGGCGCCATCACGATCAAGGACTTCCGTGTCGAAGGGAGCAACCCGCTCGGTGAAGCGCGTACGCAGCGCCTGCTGCAGCCATTCACCGGCCCGGTTAGCGGCGATACCCAGGCGCTCGAGCGCCTGCAGGGCGCAGCCAAGGCGCTTGAGGGCGCGCTCCAGGAAGCCGGATGGGGCTTGTACCGCGTGGTTCTGCCTGCACAGACCCTTCAGTCGACCGTGCGTCTGCAGATCGTGCGCTTTTCGGTCGGTCAGGTGCTGGTGCAGGGCAACAAGCACTTCGACGAGTCCAACATCCGCGCCAGTCTGCCGGCCTTGCAGCCCGGGCAGACCCCGAACCTGCAGAGCCTCGCCCGCGAGATCTCCGTGGCCAACGAGAGTCCGGCGAAGCGCGTGGTGGTCGGCTTTCGCGAGGGCAAGGCGCCAGACACCGTGGATGCGAATCTGCGCGTCGAGGACACGCGCCCCTGGAGTGCTGTGCTGGCCGCGTCCAACGCCGGCACCAAGGACTCCACACGCTCGCGCGTGACCGCGGCGCTGGCCCACTACAACCTGCTGGGAGGTGACGAGAGCCTCGTGGTGTCCGCATCCGTGGCACCCGAGCGGTCGGATGTCCGCCAGTTCGGGCTGCAGGCCCGCAAGCCCTTCTACGGCGTGGGCGGCACGGCTGCCCTGTACTACACCGATTCGTCGGCCAGCTCGGGCGTGCTGGGTCCCGGACTCGACATCACCGGCAAGGGGCGCGCTGCCGGACTGAGCTGGACCCAGAGCCTGCCGCCCCTGGGCGAGGTCAAGCACAACCTCACATTGGCCGTCGAGGACAAGCTGTTCGAAGGCACGGAACTGCGCGGCGCCGGACAGTTGAGTCCGGATGTGCGCAGCCGGCCGTTCAGCCTCGGCTATGCACTCAAGCAGAACTTCAGTGCGGGCGAGATTGGTGCGACGATCGACGTGGCGGCCAATCTGGGTGGCGGTGCCGGCAATACGCAGGCTGCCTACACTGCCAACCGGCTGGGTGCACCGCGCGACTGGAAGGCCGCACGTGCCAGTGTCGAAGGCCGTCACGCGCTTGGCGCCGGCTTCGATCTGTCCGGGCAGTTGCGCATGCAGTACAGCGCAGACCCGCTGATTGCCGGCGAGCAGTTCGGCTTCGGCGGCGCCAGCCTCGGTCGTGGTCTGGAAGAGCGCACACTCACGGGTGACCGCGGCGTGGCGGGCGGCCTTGAGCTGAGCCGACCGGTGCTGTTGGGCGGGCTGAAAGTGCTGGCCTTTGTGGATGCCGCACAGATCGACCGCCTCAACCCCCAGCCGGGCACGACCGCCCGGGAGACGCTTGCCACCGCCGGGTTGGGTTTGCGCTGGACATGGAGCAACTGGCTGGCCGCGCAGCTCGACTATGGTTGGGTCATCGACGGCAGCCAGGTGCCGCTTGTGGAGCGCAACAGCGGTCGAGTCCACGCCGGAGTGCAGCTTCGCTTCTAGCGGAACCCCGGACACGGCCGATTGTGGGCGCCCACCTACAATCCGGCCATGGCCGGCTTGGATTCCGCTACTCCCTCTCCCACCGCAATCACATTGCACGGCACCTCCAAGGTGCTGGAGATTTCGTTTGCAGACGGACAACGCTTCGAGCTGAGCTTCGAGTTCCTGCGGGTGTATTCGCCGTCGGCTGAAGTGCGCGGTCACGGGCCAGGGCAGGAGATCCTGCAGGTCGGCAAGCGCGAGGTGGATGTGCTGAGCCTGGAACCCGTCGGCCACTACGCCATCAAGCCGGTGTTCTCGGACGGTCACGACAGCGGCATCTTCTCGTGGGCGTATCTCTACGAACTGGGCGCGCACCGCGATGCGCTCTGGCAGGACTACCTGAACCGGCTTGAGCTGGCCGGCGCATCGCGCGAGCCGCTGGCTGCAGGCAGTGCATTCACGGCCCTATCACGCGGAGGTTGCGCTTGAAGACGCACTTTGGGTTTGAGCAGGTCGACGAGACCGAGAAGGCCGGCAAGGTTGCCGGGGTGTTTCACTCGGTGGCCAGCAAGTACGACGTCATGAATGACCTCATGTCGGCCGGTCTGCACCGCGTCTGGAAGAAGTTCACGATCGAGGTGGCGGGGATCCGCCCGGGCATGAAGGTGCTCGACATCGCCGGCGGCACCGGCGATCTTGCGAGTGCATTTGCCGAACGCGTCGGCCCGACCGGCCAGGTCTGGCTCACAGACATCAACGCCTCAATGCTGGCGGTGGGACGTGATCGCCTGCTGGACCGCGGCCAGATCCTGCCCGTGGCGCAGGCCGATGCCGAACAGCTGCCCTTCCCGGACCGGACTTTCGATCGGGTGACCGTCGCCTTCGGCTTGCGCAACATGACGCACAAGGAGCGTGCGCTGGCCGAGATGCACCGCGTGCTCGCCCCGGGCGGGCAGCTGCTTGTGCTGGAGTTCAGCAAGGTCGCGCCGCCGCTGGCCAAGGCCTACGACGTCTACTCTTTCAAGGTCCTGCCCTGGCTGGGCCAGAAGGTGGCGGGCGACGCGCAGAGCTACAAGTACCTGGCCGAGTCGATCCGCATGCACCCGGACCAGGAGACCCTGGCCGGCATGATGCGCGAGGCCGGTTTTGCAAGGGTTCACCATTTCAACCTGACCCTTGGCGTGACTGCGCTGCACGTGGGAACCCGCATGGAATAAGGCGTGACAACCCGTGGCAGGTCACGCGCAGTGATCTGCCTCCCGCGAATGCGGGCTTGAGCGGGTATTGCTCATTGGATAGCTTGCTGGCATGGAATGGATGTTGTTTCTTGGCGGGGTGGTTCTGACGGGCCTGATTGCAGGCGCCGCCTGGGTCTCCCGCTACCGCGCCCAGCTGCAGCGCAACCGCGATGCGCTGATGCGCAGCTATGAGCGCACCTATGTCGGCCTGCAGGGCTTCGTGGGTCAGGCCGACACGCAGGGCGCTGCCGACGGCCCCATCCATCCTGCGCATGAGCGCACCGCCCCGAGCATGGAAGCGCTCAGTGCCGACCTGATGCGCCGCGCCTCGGTGGCCGGCCAGGCGACGGTCGCGCTGACACAGGTCACGACCATCGCGCCGGACATGCGTGCGCAGATCCAGGCCGAGCAGGAGCAGACCCTGCGCGATGCCAAGCTCGTGTTCATGCGGCTGATTGCCGCGTGGGACAGCGCCAATGCCGACGAGCTTCATGCCACCCTCAGCGAGGATGCCTACGAGCGCCTGGTGGACAGCTCAAAGCTCAGCCCCCGTGACGGTGCGCCGACCGATATCCTGACCCTCACCGCCGAGGCGGTCGAGCGACCCGGGTCTTCGACGGTGTCCGCTGCCGGGGATGCCGATGCGGTGCATGTGCGCTTCTCGGGGCTCTATCGCACCGCACTCTCATCGGCCGCGCGGCGCTTTGACACGGTCTGGAGCTTCCAGCGCGGCGAAGACGGCCTGCGCGTGATCGAGATCCAGCCGATCTGAGCGGCGCCGCCTGCGGGGCACCTTCGCAGGCGGCGAATACACTCGCAGCGCACGATGCACCCGCACCGGGTGCCGGCCCTTCCCCGTCTGCATGTCGATCGACCAAGCGCTCTCCGCTCTGGCTGCCCGCGCGGCCAACCCCATGATCGGCGCCGAACCCTGGGCGCTGGCCCAGTTGCGTCCGCACGCGGGGCAGCGTTTTGCCGTCACGCTGGTCCCCTTCGCGCTGTGCTTCGCCATCCAGTCCGATGGCAGCCTCGCGGCCGGTGAGCCTGATACGCCGCTCGCCCCGGCCAATGTGCGCATCGAGCTCGCGCCTGCAGCCCTGCTGAGCAGCGGTCCTGAGCGGCTGAAGCATGTGCGCATTGAGGGCGACGCCGCGCTAGCGCATAGCCTGGGCGCACTCGCTGCCCAGCTGCGCCCGGATGTCGAGCATGCGCTGGCTGGTCTGGTGGGCGACATTGCCGCGCGCCGGATCGCGCAAGCTCTGCAGACGGCATTCGAGGCGGCCAGCCGCTTTGCCCGGCAGAGTGCCGATCTTGCGGTGCAGCGCGCGGCCTACACGGATCCGATCGTGCTGGCTCGCGAGCCCTTTGCGCAGCTCAGCGCCGAGACGCGCGGCCTGCGCGATCAGCTCGAGCGGATGGCCAAGCGCATCGAATTGATCGAACGACACGCTCCGAAGAAGGGTGGCCCCGTGGCATGAAACTCGCCCGCACCGTCAAGATCCTCGGCGTGGCCTGGAAGTACCGGCTCGACACGCTGGTTCCCGCTCAGCATCTACCCTGGTTTGCACGTCTGCTGCTTTCGCCGCTGAAGCTTGCGGCCGAACCCGCCCAGCCGCGCGGCCAGCGCTTGCGCGAGGCATTCACCGAGCTCGGGCCGATCTTCGTGAAGTTCGGGCAGCTGCTCTCGACTCGGCGCGACATGCTGCCCGAGGACATCGCCAACGAGCTGTCGTTGCTGCAGGACCGCGTACCGCCCGAGGCGCCGGGCACGGCCGAGCGCATCATCGAGCGCGCACTCGGTGCGCCCCCGACCGAGCTGTTCGCGAGCTTCGACTCCAAGCCGGTGGCCAGCGCCTCGATCGCGCAGGTGCACCGTGCCACGCTCAAGGGCGACAAGCGGCCCGAGGAGGCCGGCCGCCAGGTGGCCGTGAAGGTGCTGCGGCCCGGCATGCGCGAGGTGATCCGGAAGGATCTCTCGCTGATGCACACGGCCGCCCAGCTGATCAAGCGCATGAGCGAGGACGGCCGCCGCTTGCGGCCCGACGACGTGGTCAATGAGTTCGACCGCATCCTGAACGACGAGCTCGACCTGCTGCGCGAGGCCTCCAACTGCGCCCTGCTGCGCCGCAACTTCCCGCCGGGCACGCACCGCGGCGAGTTGCTGGCTGTGCCCGAGGTGTTCTGGGACTTCACGCGCGACACCGTCTTCACCATGGCGTGGATGGAGGGCATTCCGATTGCCGATGCCCAGCAGCTGACCAGCAAGGGCATCGATCTGAAGAAGCTCTCGCGCGACGGCGTGGAGATCTTCTTCACCCAGGTCTTCGTCGACGGCTATTTCCACGCCGACATGCACCCGGGCAACATTCTCGTGGGCTATGGCGAGCGCGACCGCAACCGCTACATCGCCCTGGACTTCGGCATCATGGGTGCGCTGTCGGAGTACGACAAGCACTACCTTGCGCAAAACTTCCTGGCCTTCTTCAAGCGCGACTACCGCCGCGTGGCTGCCCTGCATGTGGAGAGCGGCTGGGTGCCCAAGGACACGCGCGTCGAGGAACTCGAGGCCGCCGTGCGCGCCTGCTGCGAACCCTACTTCGACCGGCCCCTGAAGGAAATCTCCCTGGGCATGGTGCTGCTGCGCCTGTTCGATGCCAGCCGCCGCTTCAAGGTCAGCATCCAGCCGCAGCTGGTGCTCCTGCAGAAGACCCTGCTCAATGTGGAGGGACTGGGGCGCCAGCTCGATCCCGACCTCGACCTCTGGACCACGGCCAAGCCCATCCTCGAGAAGTGGATGAACCAGCAGGTCGGTCCGGAGGGTTTCCGCAAGCGCCTCGAGCAGGAGGCCGTGCAGTGGGCGCAGATGCTGCCCGAGCTGCCGCGCCTGATCCACGCGCGCCTGTCGGCCCCGCCGCCCGAGCGCGACGACTCGCTGCTGATCGAACACCTGCGCGGCATCCGCAAGAGCCAGTCGCGCCTGCATCTGCTGATCAGCCTGCTGGCCGGCGCACTCGTCGTGGTGTCGGTCATGCTGGGCTACGCCTTCTACATCCTCTGGGTGCTGCTGCATGACGGCGGCGAGTTCATGTAGCGCCTGACGGGTTCCCGCAGGTTCTCTCTTTCTGACCCGACTTGAGCACTTCGCACGACACCGCGGCGCCCGCGTTTGCCACCCGCAATGCCGCTGAGCCCGACTTCTGGAACGAGCGTTTCAGCGCCGGCTTCACCCCCTGGCAGCTCGCCGCCATGCCGCAGCGCCTGGCGCGCTGGCTGGGCGAGACCGGCACCAAGCTGAAGGGCGCCACGGTGCTGGTGCCCGGCGCGGGTGCCGGGCCCGAGCTGGCCGCGTTCGCGGAGGCGGGCCTCAAGGTGGATGGCATCGACTACGCGCAAGCCGCAGTGCAGGCCGGACGCAAGCGTCTCGCGCCCGAGCAGTCTGCGCTGCTGCGCCAGGCCGACTTCTTCGATACCACCGCCGTACCCGGCCCCTACCGCCATCTTTACGAGCGCACCTTTGCCTGCGCCCTGCCGCCCGAGCGGCGCGCAGACTGGGCCTGGCGCGTGGCCCAGCTCGTCGAGCCCGGCGGCGAGCTGCTGGGCTACTTCTTCGTGACGCCGCAGGCACCCGAGCGTCCGCGCGGCCCGCCCTTCGTCTATGGCCGCGCGCTGCTCGACGCCTTGCTCGAACCCTGCTTCGTGCTGCTGGAGGACGAACCCAGCCCCGATGCGCTGGATGTCTTTGGCGGTCAGGAGCGCTGGATGCGCTGGCAGCGCCGGCCGCTGCACGGTCCGGCCCCTTGAGTTTTCGCCATCGGCGTGCGGCCTGACGATCGTCTGCGGCCGATGGCGGGCAGCGCAGGGCCGGCAGGCTGACCGATAATCCGCGCCGGGAGGCGCTGGGCTGTGGTCTGGCCTGGTGCAGGAATTGCATGGCCTGTGGCAGCGCGAAGTCACGGGATCGACACCACGTTGCGCCAACGTGTGCACACACACCGTATGCCCACGGGCAGCGGTTCAGGCTGGAGGGGCCGTCAAAGCATGTCCACCGAGATCAACACCACGCTGATCCTGTTCGTCGTCATCTACCTGCTGGGCACACTCGCGGTGGGTGTGTGGGCGGGCAGCCGCATCAAGACCACGACCGACTTCGCCATTGCCGGCCGCTCGCTGCCGCTGATCATGGTGGTCACCACCACCTTTGCCACCTGGTTCGGGGCCGAGACGGTGATGGGCATCCCGGCCAAGTTCGTGCAGGGCGGCCTGGCGGCCGTGGTCGAAGACCCCTTCGGCGCATCGATGTGCCTGGTGCTGGTGGGCCTGTTCTTCGCCTTCAAGCTCTACAAGATGACCCTGCTGACGATCGGCGACTACTACCGCCATCGCTACGGGCGCTTTGTCGAGGTGTTCTGTTCCGTGGCGATCATCCTGAGCTATCTGGGCTGGGTGGCCGCGCAGATCACGGCCCTGGGTCTGGTGTTCAGCATCCTGACCAACGGCGCGATGAGCGAGACCACGGGCATGATCGTCGGCACGCTGGCCGTGCTGATCTATGTGGTGATCGGCGGCTTTCTGGCCGTGGCCTGGACCGACTTCATCCAGATGATCGTGCTGGTGGTGGGCCTGACGCTGATCGCGATCTTTGCCGGCAACATCGCCGGCGTGGACAAGGTGGTGAACCTGGCCGCGCAGAACAACTGGGCGCAGATCCTGCCGGCACCCAGCTTCACCGAGATCTCCATCTTCCTGGCTGCGGCCGTGACCATGATGCTCGGGTCCATTCCGCAGCAGGACGTCTTCCAGCGTGTGATGAGCGCCAAGGACGCCAGCACCGCACGCAGCGGCGCGGTGATCGGCGGCGTGAGCTATCTGCTGTTTGCCTTCGTGCCCATGTTCATCGTGGCCTGCGCCGTGGTGGTGATGGGTGACAAGGCGCTCGAACTGGCCAAGAACGACTACCAGAAGCTCCTGCCCAGCTTCATCATGAACCACATGCCGCTGGCCATGCAGATCCTGTTCTTCGGCGCACTGCTCTCGGCCATCAAGAGCACCTCCAGCGCGACGCTGCTGGCGCCCTCCACCAGCTTCGTGGAGAACATCCTCAAGAACATCCACCCGGGCCTGAGCGACCGGCAGCAGCTGTTTGCCATGCGCACCACGCTCGTGGTGTTTGCCTGCCTCGTGCTGACCTACGCGATCATGATGAAAGGCACCTCGATCTATGACCTGGTGTCGAGTGCCTACCAGGTCACGCTCGTGGGCGCCTTCATTCCGCTGGTGTTCGGCCTGTACTGGAAGCGCGCCACCACGCAGGGCGCGATCGTCTCCATCGTGCTGGGCATCGGCACCTGGATCGGCTTCATGGTGTTCAAGCCGCTCGGGCCGGAATATCCCGCGCAGCTGCCGGGGCTGATCGCCGCCTTCTTCGGCATCCTCATCGGCAGCCTGATGCCGCAGTTCGTGGTGGACAAGCAGCAGGCCATGGCCCACGCGGCCTGAGCCCAAGCCCGAACTTCAGAACGCAGATCCAGCATTCATGCGGCTTTCCAGACCAAAATGGCTGGAGAGCCGCATGGGACAAGCGGAAAGCCTTTTTGATTCTGCTCAGGCGTGAATCTGCCGCCCGCCGGCAAAGGCCCAGTTCTCCCACTGGGTTTCCTTGAACACCACCATCAGATGCTCGGGCTCCAGGCCCGATGCCTGCGCCGCGGCCACGAGGTCCGCCAGGATCTTGCGCTTGATCTTCACGCTGCGCCCCACGGACAGCAGGATCTCGATCAGCGCAAAGTCGGCGCCACGCGGGCTTGCCGCATCCGGATAGGACGGGTCGTAGCGGAAGTCCTCGTCGCTCAACGCCAGACAACGCTGGAAGAGATCGGTGGGAGGCACCCCACTGGCTACCAGGGCCTGGTGCACGGCATTGAATAGCGCGCTCTTGCGCGCGGCAGACGTGGGCTTGCGAACGGTGAGTGTGACGAGGGGCATGGCCGGCTCCAGCTCGGGGGAGCTTGCAGCCTAGTGCGTAATGCGTTGCACGGCGGCTGGCCGGGCAGCGGCAACACCTGCGGTGCGGCGCAAGGACCGGGCCGCGTGCGACTGCGGGCCGGCGGGCTCGATCCGATCAAGCCCTCAGATCGCCGCCTCGCGCGCGAACCGGCCCAGATACTCGAGCCCCGCAATCGCGCGGCTGCCGTACCAGCTGGTCATCTCGCCATCGATCAGCAGCACCGGTTTGCCCAGCTGGCGTTCCAGCGCGTCGGCGTGGTGGTCGCCAAAACGGTAGGGCTCGGTGGAGAGCAGCACCGCATCCACCTGCGCCAGCAGCGCCTCGGAGAATTTGATCGTCGGGTAGCGCGCGGCGCCGTGCTCGCCGCCTTGCACCTCAGGCTCCGTGTGCCAATTCACGAGTGCGAGCATGCGGCTGATGTAGGTGTCGCGCGCCACGGTCATCCAGGGGTCCTGCCAGATCAGGTAGAGCACGCGGCGCGGCGCAAACGGCTGTGCTTGCAGCGCGGCCAGTGCGGCATCGAAGCGCTCGCACAGGGTCTCGGCACGCTCGTGCATGCCCGGCACCTGCGCAAAGGTCTCGGCCATCTGCCGGTACAGCGTTGGGTTGTCCTGCGGCGCCTGCGGGTGCGTCACCACCACCTGCGGCACAAATTCGCGCAGCGCTTCCACGTCGGGCAGCCGGTTCTCGTCCACGTTCACGATCACGTGCGTGGGTGCGAGGCGGCGGATCTTCTCCAGGTTCACGTCCTTGGTGCCGCCCACCTTGGGGATGTCGCGCACCGCTTCGGCCGGGTGGATGCAGAAGCCCGTGCGGCCCACGATGTGCGCGTGCAGGCCCAGGTCGATCAGCAGTTCGGTGATCGAGGGCACGAGGCTGACGATGCGCGGGGCGTCTTGCATGCGCGCATGCTAGCGGCCGTACACTGCGCACCCGGTCGGCAGTTCACCCAGGCGTTGCCGCGCGGCGCAGTCCGCGAGCTAAACCTGCCTTCACCCTCCGCATGACTTGGCGCCTTTCATGATCGCGCGCGCCCAAGCTGCAAGTCGGCAACCGCAGTGCAGTCCGCAGCCAGCGGACTGATCCATGGGCCCGCGCTGTCTGGAAAGCGACCATGACCTCATCTGCTCCCTCGGTGGCGAAGCGCACGCGCACACCCTCTGCTGTGTCAGCCCCGGCGACCTTGCCCTCTCCCACCCCGCTGCTGGCACCGGACCTGTCGGTCTTTGCCAAATCCCTGCGCGGCCAGCTGCGCGAGCATGTCGCGGCGCGAGGCGGCAGCGCCGACTCGCTGCCCGGCCACGTGCAGCTGCTCAACATGCTGGCGCGCGCCGCCGGCCATCCGAATGTCCAGGCGCTCAAGGCTCGCGCAGCACGGCCCGCGGCGCACGCGGCCGCACCGGTTGCTCGCCTGGCCGATGCACCGCTGCCACTCACGCCGGCGGCCACCAAGGCCGCCATGCAGTTTGATACCCACGGCGTGCTTGTGCGCTGGCCCAACAAGTTCAGTGTGCAGCGCCTGGCGCTCTGGGGTCTGTGGCTGCACTTCGATGCCAAGCGGCGCTACACCGAGCGCGAGGTGAACGATGTGCTCAAGGCCTGGCATGCCTTTGCCGACCACGCCACCCTGCGCCGCGAGCTGATCAACATGCGCCTGCTCGGCCGCCAAAGCGACTGCTCCGAATACTGGAAGGAACCCGCCCGACCCGACGCCGAAACGCGCGCCCTGCTGCAGGTGCTGCGCGGCCGCATCAAGTCGCGCACAGGCTAGGCCGCCGGGAGCTTGCCGACGCCCGCACCGGCGGTGCTGGATCGACGCCTGGTGCGGTTCTTCAGGCCAAAGTGGCTGGAGAACCGCGCCAGACAAGCGATCTGGCAGATCCAAAATCGAAGTGTGCAGGCGCTGCCGCGTGCGATCAGCTTCGCGCAACAACAGCGGCGCAGGCGAATGCGAAGCGCGCGATTCAGCGAGTATTCAGCCCCCCGGATGGGGGGTTGGGGGGCGAGCGATCAGCAGGTCGCAGGCCATACAAGCCTAGGCGGAACGCCTAGGCTTGTATGGCCGGTTGCCGAAGGCCTTGTCGAACAGCCAGTTCGGCAGCAGGCGCAGCAGCTTGGCCACCACGCCCATCTGCCAGGGGATGACCTTGTAGCTCGTGCCCGCGAGCACGGCGTCCGCGCACTGGCGTGCAAAGTCGCGGCTCTCCATCAGAAAGGGCATGGAGTACGGGTTCTTGGCCGTCAGCGGGGTCTTGATGAAGCCCGGGCAGATGGTGCTGACCTTAACGCCGGTCTTTTTCAGCTCCACCCGCAGGCTTTCGCAGTAGCTGATGGCGGCGGCCTTGCTCGCGCAATAGGCCTCGCTGCCCGGCAGGCCGCGGATGCCTGCCACGCTCGCAATGCCCACCAGTGTGCCGCGCCTGCGCTCGCGCATGGGCGTGATGAAGGGGTGGAAGGTGTGTGCCATGGCCATGACGTTGGTGTTGAACACGTCGGCAAAGGCGTCAAGGTCTTCGAAGTATTCAGTGAGCACGCCCACGCTGATGCCGGCATTGGCGATGACGACATCCGCGCCGCCCGTTACGGCATCAAAGGCCGCGCCGGCATCACGCATGGCCACCTTGTCGGTCACATCGGCCGCGTAGATGTGGTGCGAGCCCGGCAGTGTGGCCACCAACTCTTCCAGCACCTCACGCCGGCGCGCCACCAGCCCCAGCGTGGCGCCGCGCGCCGCAAACTCGCGCGCCAGATCGGCGCCAATACCGCTGGATGCGCCCGTGATGAAGACATTCATGAATCTGCTTTCCACAAAAGAACAGGCCGCGCAGATCGTACGCGGCCTGTTCGGACGGTCCGGGCAGCGCGCGGCTGCCGGCGTGCCGACTTACTTGCGCGACTTGCGCGCTTCAGCAATCAGCGAATCGACGGTCATGAGCATGCTGACCTGCCCGCCCTGGCCGGCGCCCACGGTGGCCACGAAGCGGCCGTCCACGGCCATGGTGGGCGTGGCGTCGATACGGTAGTTCTGCGCCAGCTGCTGGGCCGCGCGCACCTTGGTGTTCACGCCGAAGGAGTTGTAGGTGTCGGTGTACTTCTTGGCATCGATGCCGAACTGCGTGAAGAACTGGGCCTGTTCCTCCACGCTCAGCAGGCGCTTGCGCTCGAGGTGGAAGGCATTGAACACGCGCTGGTGCAGGTCATCGAGCCGGCCAAGGGCTTCCAGGGTGTAGAACATCCGGCTGTGGGGGATGGTCTGGTCACTGAAGGTGATCGGCACGGCGCGGAAGGCCACATCCTTGGGCAGCTTGGCTTTCCAGCTCTGCAGCGTGGGCTCGAAGGTATGGCAGTGGCCGCAGCTGTACTGGAAGAACTCCAGCACCTCGATCTTGCCCGGCGTGCTCGTAGGCTGCGGCGGGGTGAGCGTGCGGTACTCCGGCCGGCCCTGGGCCTGCGCGGCAGGGCTGAGCATGGCCAGCAGGCTGGCCACAGCAAGCAGCAACAGCGCGCCAAGCAGGCGCAGCAGGTGGGTTGGTTGGGCGGAGGCGATCTGGGCCTGTGCGGCGGTCATGGCATCAACCTTTGTGTCGGAGAAGGGTGCGAAGAGTTCGATGGGCGGGATGGGCGCTGCAGTGCGCTCTGTGCATCTCAACGGTTCTGACTCGGGCCGGGTGCACGCGGTTTCACCGCTCGTCGGCCCAGCCGGGCCGCTGAATTGCAACAGAACCCTGCGCAGCGCACGGCTTACTTGATCTTGATGATGGAGGCTTCCATGCCGGCGTCAGTCAGCTTGCGGCGCGCCTGGTTGCTGGCCTCCAGGCTGGTGAGCGGGCCGATGCGCACGCGGTGCATGGTGCCGGTGTCGGTCTCGCGCTGGCTGACGCGGGCCTCGAAGCCCATCATCGCCACCTTGGCGCGCATGGACTCGGCCTCTTCGGGGCTCTTGAACGCACCCACCTGGATCAGGTAGCGGCTGCCGTCATCGTCCACCGGCACGTCGCTGGCCTTGGGTGCGGGCGGCGGCGGGGTCTTGGCCACGGCTTCGGCCAGCTTGCCGATCGGGTCGGCCGTCTTGCTGGCGGCGGAGGCGGCATCGGTGGGTGCCTTGCCGGCATCGATGCCCAGGCCGCGCGCGGCGCCACTCTGCGTGCCCGCGGGTTCGCCGGGCTTGCCGGGCACCACATCGGCCGCAGCCGGCTTCTGTTCGCGGCTGCCCTTGCCGTACAGGGCCTCGTTCGGGTCCGGAATCTTGGCGGCGTCCTTGGGCACTTCCACACGGCTGGGCTTGTCGTGCGCATCGCGCTTGAGGAAGGACAAATCGCCGCTGCGCATGTACAGAGAGACCGCCAGCGCAATCGCCAGGCCAATCACCAGGCCGATGATGATGCCCAGCAAGGTGCCACCCTGCTGGCGGCGCAGACTCGTCTTCAGGCCCAGTGCATGGCGGATGCGCAGGCAGGCGGCGCAGCGCGGCTCGGTGGAATGTGTGTGCGGTGTGTTCATTGGATCCCGGGGTGGATCAGACCGCGGTGGCCGCGGCGGGTTCGGTCTCTTCACGGTCCATGCGGTCCGGGGCGCTCATGCCCAGGATGGCCAGACCGCGGGCCAGCACGCGGCGCGTGGCGGCGTACAGGGCCAGCCGGGCGCGCATGGTGGGCTCGTCGTCCACCAGCACCCGCTCGGCATTGTAGGCACCGTGAAATGCGGCAGCGCAGTCCTTGAGCCAGTGCGCCAGGGTATGCGGCGCATGGTTGGCCGCAGCCGCTTCCAGCATGGGGCCGAACTCGGCCAGCTTGGCCATGAGCTGCAGTTCCTTGGGCGCCGTGAGCGGGCTCAGGTCGGTGTGCAGCACGTCGGCTTCGGTCAGGCCCTTTTCGGCCTGCACCTTGGCGGCCACCGAGCAGATGCGCGCATGCGCGTACTGGATGTAATAGACCGGGTTCTCGTCGCTCTTGGCCAGGGCCAGGTCGAGGTCGAAGACGAATTCGCTGTCGGCCTTGCGGCTGACCATGAAGTAGCGCACCGCATCGCGGCCGACCCATTCGATCAGGTCGCTCATGGTCACGTAGCCGCCCTTGCGCTTACTCACCTTCACTTCCTCGCCGCCGCGCATCACCTTGACCATGCTGTGCAGCACGTAGTCCGGGTAGTTCTTCGGGATGCCCACATCCAGCCCTTGCAGGCCGGCGCGCACCCGCGGGATGGTGCCGAAGTGGTCCGTGCCCTGCACATTGATGACCTTGGCAAAGCCGCGCTCCCACTTGCGCCAGTGGTAGGCCACGTCCGGCACGAAGTAGGTGTAGCCGCCTTCGCGCTTCTTCATCACGCGGTCCTTGTCGTCCTGGCGTTCACCGGCGTCGATGGCCGTGGTGCGCAGGAACAGGGCGCCATCCTGCTCGTAGGTCATGCCGGCGGCCTTGAGCTTCGCCACCGTCTCTTCCACCCGGCCGTCGCTGTACAGCGAGCTTTCCAGATAGAACACATCGAACTTCAAGCCGAAGGCCCGCAGGTCACCGTCCTGCTCGCGCCGCAGGTAGGTCACGGCAAATCGGCGGATGCCTTCGAGGTCCTCGATGTCGCCCGAGGCTGTGACGGCCTCGCCGTCGCTCGCACTCACCGTCTTTTTGGCGCTGAAGTCATTGGCGATGTCGATGATGTAGCCGCCAGCGTAGCCATCGGCCGGCCAGCCGGGCGACTCCGGCGTCAGCCCCTTCAGGCGCGCCTGCACGCTGAGCGCCAGGTTGGCGATCTGGTTACCGGCGTCGTTGTAATAGAACTCGCGCGTGACCTGCGCACCCTGGTTGGCGAGCAGGTTGCATAGCACGTCGCCAATCGCGGCCTGGCGGGTGTGGCCCACGTGCAGCGGGCCGGTGGGGTTGGCACTGACGAACTCCACCATCACGTGCTTGCCGGCATGCATCTGGCCAGCGCCGAAGTTCGCGCCTTTGTGGTCAGCATCCAGCACTTCGCGCACCACCGCCTGGCGGGCGGCCGGCGCAATGCGGAAGTTGATGAAGCCCGGCCCGGCAATGTCCATGCTCGCAATGAGCCCGGCCACGGCGGGGTCGGCCTTCAGGCCATCCACCACCGTCTGCGCCACCTCGCGCGGGTTCTTCTTCAAGGCCTTGGCGCAGGCCAGCGCCGCCGTGCAGGCCACGTCGCCATGCGAGGGGTCCTTGGGCTGTTCGAGCGTGATGGCCGGCAGCGGCACATCGCCGGCCTGCGGGGCCAGGGTGCGGGTGATGGCGTCGAGAAGGGCTTGGGATTGGTGGGGGAGCATTCTTTGGAGCTGCGTCGCGCGCAGAGATTCGCTTGATGCCGATTGTACGAACCGGCCTGCGTCCGGCGCCTCAGACCATGTCCTGCGGCCGCACCCACGCCTCAAACTGCGCCTCTGTCACATACCCCAGCGTCAGCGCCGCCGCCTTCAGCGTCGTCCCTTCCTGGTGCGCTTTCTTGGCAATCTGCGCTGCGCGGTCGTAGCCGATGTGGGGGTTGAGCGCGGTGACGAGCATCAGCGACTGATCGAGCAGCTGGGCGATGCGCGCACGGTTGGGTTCGATGCCTCTTGCACAGTGCTCCTCGAAGCTGGCGCAGCCATCCGCCAGCAGGCGGATGCTCTGCAGCACGTTGTGGGCGATCATGGGGCGGAAGACGTTGAGCTCGAAATGGCCGCTGGCGCCGCCGATGTTCACGGCCACGTCGTTGCCGAAGACCTGGGCGCACAGCATGGTCAGCGCCTCGCACTGGGTGGGGTTGACCTTGCCGGGCATGATGGAGCTGCCGGGTTCGTTCTCGGGGATCGTGATCTCGCCGATGCCGCAGCGCGGGCCGCTGGCGAGCCAGCGCACGTCATTCGCGATCTTCATGAGGCTGGCCGCGAGGGTCTTGAGCGCGCCGTGGGCGGCCACAAGCGCATCGGCGGCCGCCATCACCTCGAACTTGTTGGGCGCGGTGACGAAGGGCAGGCCGGTGGCGCGGGCGATCTCCTCGGCGGCGGCCTGGGCAAACTGCGGGTGGGCGTTCAGACCGGTGCCCACGGCGGTGCCGCCGAGTGCCAGTTCATGCAGATGCGGCAGCGCGGAAGACAGGTGTTTCGAGCATTGGTCCAGCTGGGCCACGTAGCCGGAGAATTCCTGGCCGAGCGTGAGGGGCGTCGCGTCCTGCAGGTGGGTGCGGCCGATCTTGACGATGTCGGCAAAGGCGTCGCGCTTGGCGGCGAGCGTGCCACGCAGCTGCTTCACGGCGGGCAGCAGCCGCTGGCTGATGCCCTGCGCGGCGGCCATGTGCATGGCGGTGGGAAAGACGTCGTTGCTGCTCTGTCCGCGGTTCACGTCGTCATTCGGGTGCACGGCGGGCCCCTGGCCACCGCTGAGGCCGCGCACGCCGCCCAGCAGCTCGCTGGCGCGGTTGGCCAGCACTTCATTGACGTTCATGTGGGTCTGCGTGCCGCTGCCGGTCTGCCAGACCGAGAGCGGGAACTCCTCGGTGTGCAGGCCGGCGAGCACTTCATCGCAGGCGGCGGTGATGGCCTCGGCCTTCTGCGCCTCCAGCATGCCCAGGCGCCGGTTGACCACGGCAGCAGCGCGCTTGACGGTGACCAGCGCGGCGATGAGTTCGGGGCTCTGGGTCTCGGTGCTGATCGCGAAGTGGTGCAGCGAGCGCTGGGTCTGCGCGCCCCACAAGCGCTGGGCCGGGACGGCCATCTCGCCGAAGCAGTCGCGCTCCGTGCGGGTGGCGGCGGGGGGCGGGGGGGGGGGGGGGGGGGGCTGGGGATCATGGCAGCTCCGATCGGCAGATGGCGGGTGCGGCGCGGGCTCCAGGGCCCGGCCGTGCAGGCAGCGTAGCGGCTGCGCGCCTGCGGCGGGTGTGCGAGGCGGGTGGCAAATTCGGACACAAATTGTTGAGCAACAAGAACTCCAAAGAAGTCCGTCCATCAAGCGGAAAGCCGGATTGTTGCCGTCAAATAAAGATCAATATCGGCCAGTTTTGGTCGTGCGGCGCGTCTTTGGCTTGCCGCTCGGTGGGCGCGCGGGCATGCTGCGCGCTGCCCGATCCGCCTTGCGCCGCATCGATCACTGCCTTGCACCCCAACTCGCTGCCCATGACTGACCCCGCCCTCTCCCCCGCCCTCTCCCCCGCCCGCCGCCGGCTGCTCCACGGGGGCGCCGCGCTGGCGGCCAGCCCCCTGGCCGCGGCCTTTGCATTGGCGGCCACCCCCAAGCGGGCGGGCCAGCAGCGCCTGGGCGCCGGCGGCTACGGCCCGCTCTTTCCGGTGAAGGACGAGACCACCGGGCTGCCACTGCTGATGCTGCCCGAGGGCTTCAGCTACCGCAGCTTTGCCTGGGCCGGCGAAAAGCTCGCGGGGACGGGCGAGCCGATGCCCGGCGCGGCCGACGGCATGGGCATCGTGAAGGTGGAAGGCGAGGTCTTCACGCTGGTGCGCAACCACGAGATCTTTGGCCAGGACGGCAGCTTCGGCCCCGCAGCCAGCCACTATGACGCGCCCTGTGGCGGCGGCACGGTCACGCTGCGCTATGACCGGCGCGCGGGCAAGTTGCTGGAGGCGCGCGGCTCGCTGTCGGGCACGCTGGTCAATTGCGCCGGCGGCATCACGCCCTGGAACAGCTGGCTGAGCTGCGAGGAAACCGTGTCGCCGGCCGGGCACAGCGGCCTGCGGCGAGGCCGCCTGTTCCGGCTGGAGCGCGCGCACGGCTTTGTGTTCGAGGTGCCGGCCGAGGGCGTGTCGGACGCCAAGCCGCTGACGGCCATGGGCCAGTTCATCCACGAGGCCGCAGTGGTGGACCCGAGCGATGGCACCGTCTACCTCACGGAAGACAACCGCCCTGCCGGGTTCTACCGCTTCATTCCGAATCAACGCGGTCGGCTGGCGGCAGGCGGCCGCCTGCAGGCCCTGCGCGTGAAGACGCAGCCCGACTTGCGCACCGGCCTGAAGCCCGGCCAGCGATTCGACGTCGATTGGGTGGACATCGAGCGGCCGGAAGCCGGCTGGGAGCCTGCTGCGGAGGGTTCGAGCTCGGGCGGCACCCAGGGTGTGCTGCGCCAGGCCCGCGCCCAGGGCGCAAGCGTCTTCACGCGGCTGGAGGGGGTGTTCGTCGGGCCGGACGAGATCTTCTTCACATCCACCGACGGTGGTGATGCCAAGGCCGGGCAGGTGTTCCGATTCCTGCCCTCGCAGCAGCGGCTGGAGCTGTTCTATGAAAGCCCGGGCGCCCGCGTGCTCGACTACCCGGACAACATCTGCCTGAGTCCGAGCGGCAGCCTCGTGATCTGCGAGGACTCCGGCGCGCCGGTGCAGCGCCTGTACGGCCTCACGCGGCAGGGTGAGCTGTTCGAACTGGCGCGCAACAACACCGAACTGGCGGGCGAGATGGGCTTCATCGGCGACTTCAAGGGCGCCGAATGGGCGGGGGCCTGCTTCAGCCCGGATGGCAAGACCCTGTTCGCCAATGTCTATCGGCCGGGTTACACGGTGGCCATCACCGGTCCGTTTGCCTGAGCCGGGCCGCGCACGGGCTGCCTGCCCCCGGCTGATCGTCCGGACACGAAACAATCCCCACCCGCCCGGGACATCGCCTCCGAGACGCCGCAAGGCAGGAGAAAACTCGATGAAACCCCGGCAATGCGGCGCATCTCCGGCTGTGCGTGCCGGCGCATGACCCATACACTCGACCTATGCCGCACAGGGGCCACACCCTGGCTGCGCACAGGGGTAGCAGCATGGAGAGGCTCGACCTGCAGCACGCGCTGCAGACGCTTACAGACCCGCAAGCGCTGATTGATCAGGCCTGGCTCTGGATCTATCTGGAGCCGCTGGGCGCCGCGCGCCTGGGTGCTCGGGCCGCGGAACTGGCGGCCGCGCAGGGCCAACCCGTGCTTGAGGCCTGGGGGCGTTTCCATGATGCGTTCGGCCACATTCGCTACGGCGATCGCGCGCTCGCGCTCAGCAAGCTGGAGGAGGTGCGTCTGCGGTTTGCCGAAGCGGGCGACCAGCGCGGCCTGTGGATGTGCGAGGAGGCCGACAGCATCCGGCTGCGCCGTGCCGGCCGAACCGAGGACGCCTGGGAGATCAGCGACCGGCTGATGCGCATCCCGCATGCGCAGCGCGGCTGGCCCGACCCCTTCTGCACCCACGTCTCGCATTCGATCAATTCGCGCCTGCTGGGCCGCTTCGAAGTCGCCCTGCGCGCCTACTACGGCGGCGTGGAGCTGGCCGAGCAGCGCGGCGACATCGCGCTGGAGTCCGTGGCCATCGGCAACCTGGGCAGCGTGCTGTTCGACCTCTACAACACCGAGGAGGCCCTGCCCTTCATGGTGCGCGGCCTGGACTTGGCCAATCGCGTGGGCTCGCGTCTGGCCATCGGCACCTCGGTGGCCAACCTGCTGGGGGCGTACTACCAGAAGGGCGAGCACGGCAAGGCCATGGAGGTGCTACAGACCTACATGTTCGATCCCGCCAAGGTGGATCCGAAGCGGCTGCCGGAGCTCAATGCCGAGATCGCCATGACCTATCTCGCGGTGGGTCAGCTCGAACAGGCCGAAGCCTGGCTGGACAAGGGGGTGGTCAGTGACTCGGCTGCCGGGCCGAACGCCACGCTCTGGACCTGGGTGAAGGGTCGGCTGCTGATGGCGCAGGGACGCTACGAGCAGGCCCGGGAAATCTGCCAGAAGCGCATCGATCTGCTGCAAAGCGAAGGCCAGATCGACGTGCCCTACGACCTGATGCAGATGTATGGCGTGGTGGGCGGAGCCTCGGAGGCCTTGCAGGACTATCGCGCGGCACTGTACGCGCAGCGCGACGGCTACCACATGCGCGACCAGCTCGTGAACCGCAGCCTGCGTTCGCAGCGCGCGCTGCTGGAGATGGATCACCAGCTCGAACAGTCGCGCATTGCCCAGGAAGCGGCCCAGCTGCGCCAGGCCGAGGCCGAGCGCGACCGGGCCCGGCTCGAGGAGCTCAATACGGCCCTGGAGGAGGCACGCAGCTCGCTGGAGCAGCGCGTGGCCGAGCGCACCGCGGAGCTGACCCGCGCCAAGCAGACTGCAGAAGCCGCCCTGGAGGCGCGATCACGCTTTCTGGCCAACATGAGCCACGAGATCCGCACGCCCCTGAATGGCGTGCTCGGCGTGGCCGATCTGCTGCTGCGCAGCGAGCTGGCGCCGCAGCAGCGTGATCTGGTCCAGGTGCTGGCCGGCTCGGGGCGGGTGCTGCTCAAGGTGCTGAACGACATCCTCGACTTCTCCAAGATCGAGGCCGACAAGATCGTGCTGGATCTGGAACCCTTCGATCTCTCGCGCACGATCAATGAGGTGGGCGAGCTGTTCGCCGCCTCGGCCCACGAGAAGGACATCCAGCTGCATGTCTGGGTGGACCCGCAGCTGCCTGACGTCGTGCAGGGCGATGCGGTGCGCATCAGCCAGGTACTGGGCAACCTGCTGGGCAATGCCATCAAGTTCACCGAGCGTGGCACGGTGCAGCTGCGCGTGGAGCGTGGTGCCGCGCAGGCGTGCATCCGCTTCGCGGTGCGCGACACCGGCCCGGGCATTGCGCCGGCAGCGCAGCGCGAGATCTTCGAACCCTTCCGTCAGGCCGATACCAGCGCGACCCGCCGCTACGGCGGGACCGGCCTCGGCCTGTCGATTGCACGTGAACTCGTGCAGCGCATGGGCGGCGAGATGCAGCTGGCCAGTCAGCTCGGCGAGGGCTGTGAATTCAGTTTCGAGTTGCCGCTGGCGGCGGTGACGCTGGCGCCGACGACGCCCGAGACCAACCCCTTCGCAGACACCTTCTCACCTGCCCCCGACGGCCTGCGCGTGCTGCTGGTGGAAGACAATGCCGTCAATCAGATGGTGGCCAGCGCGATGCTCGGCGAGGAGGGGCACGCCGTGGTGGTGGCCAACAACGGCCGTGAGGCGGTGGAGCTGACTGCGGAGCAGGAGTTCGACGTGGTCCTGATGGACTGGCAGATGCCGGTCATGGACGGACTCACGGCCACCAGCCTGATTCGCGCCCGCGAGGCGCAGCAGGGCAGTCAGCGCCTGTGGATCATCGGCCTGACCGCCAACGCCATGGCCTCCGACCGCGAAAGCTGCCTGGCTGCCGGGATGGACGACTACCTCGCCAAGCCCTTCAGCATGCAGCAGATCCACGCCGCGCTGCAACGCGCAAGCCGACGCTGAGACCCATCGCCCCCTGGGGCATGCTGTGTGCTTGCACCAAGGGGGGCTATCCGGCGCTTTCTGCGGGTGGCGGTGCGAGGGCGAAGGCCAGTACCTCGGCAATCACCTCGTCGGCCGCCAGGATGCGGTTGTGTCCGTGGCCATCCGTACTCATGAGCCGGGCGTGCGGTAGCAGCGCCTGAAGGCGCTCGACGTTGGCGTAGCGCACCGTGCGGTCCTGGCGGTCATGCACCAGCAGCACGGGCAGGGCCAGGTGAGGGGCATTCTGCGCCGCCTCCAGGCTCGCGAGACGCATGCCGGTCCGCGCCTCGAGGGCGGACTGCATCGGACTCACCAGGGTCTCCGGCAAACGGACCCCGCGCGCGAACTCGTGCAGCACGGTCTGCAGGCTGGTGGGCGAAGCGATCGAGACGAAGAGCCGCGCCTGCAGGCCGCGTGCGAGTGCCATGGCCATGGCGCCGGCCCCCATCGAATGGCCGACCACCAGGTCAAACGGCCCGCGCAGCTGACCGACGTACTCCAGCGCCTGCATGAACTGCGGCAGATGGGTGGACAAGCCGCTGGACCGACCGTGCGCCACATGGTCCAGCGCATGGACCTCGAAGCCGGCCAGGCTCAGCGCGCGAGCCATGGGGACGAACTGCCGCGCGGCGCCTGCCCAGCCGTGGGTCAGCAGCACACGACCCCGGCGCGGGGTGTCGTCGGCCGGGACCAGCCGGTAGACGCGCAGAGTCTCACCCTGGAAGGGCAGGGACTCGCGCTCGACCGTTTCAGGCCAGGGCCACCGGGCCAGCTTGGCATTCACGGCCCACTTCGGGGGCAGCGGGGTGCAGAACAGGCGCATGGCCCAGCGGCCGGCCAGTTCATGATCGATGCGACCCAGGCCGCGAATGCCGTGCACCGACAGGCGCAGTGCCAGCGGCAGTCCCTGCGAGCTGCTCATGGCCTCACCACCAGGCGAGGTCGTCGTTGCGGCTCGGCACTTGCACAAACATGCTCGCTGCCTGGGTGAGGATGCGGCCGCCGGCAAGGGCGAAGAGGATGGCGAGGAAGGTGTACATGGCTTTGAGCTCCTTTTTCGCACATGTGTGCGATATGGGTTTCGGGGAGGGAAGAGGCAGTCTGGCGCTGCTGGATGGGATGTCGGCTTTGGAAGGCGATTGGGGCGGGGTCAGTGCACCACGTCAGTGCGCGGTGCCAGTGCGGCGATAGCTGTCGATCAGCCGGTGATAGGCGGTGGCAATGCGCGTGGCGGCCCGTGGCTCGCGCAGGAAGCGCAGGTCGTGCATCACGCCGATCATCAGGCTGTGGATCTCGAAGACCAGCTGCTCGGGGTCGGTGCCGGCCTGCAGCTGGCCTTCGTCGGCCGCCTGGATGATGGTGCGACGCAGCGCGGCGCGCAGGCGCAGCGTGCCTTCGCGGATGGCCTCCTTGAGCGGGCTGTCGGGCCGGTCATCGAACTCGAAGGCGCCGGACACGAACAGGCAGCCGCAGCCCTGCGCCGAGCGCTGGATGAAGGACTGCCAGTTGCGCAGGAAGGCATCGAGGCGGGGCAGGCCGCGCGGCTCGCGCATTCCGGGCACGAAGACCTCGCGCGTGATGCGGTCGGCATATTCCTGGAGCACGGCCAGCTGCAGGGCTTCACGCGAGCCGACGCGGGAGAACACACCGCTCTTGGACATGCCCAGCCTCTGCGCCACGTCGTTGATCGACAGCGCATCCAGGCCGTTGTCCGCGGCCAGCTCGAGCGCCGCATCGACGATCGCGGCGCGGGTGAGCTCGGACTTTTCGGTGCGTGCTTCCATGGCTTCAATTTAGCACGATCGTCCGAAATAGCAAGTTGACCTGCGCTCGCTATGCCTCATGCCCCCGGTGAAACCCCATGGTGCCCCGCAGCAGCGGTGCCTCTGGCGCGCTTCATGCGAGGATTCGGCCCATGGGCTCCATCGATCCGAATCTCATCCTGCTGATTGGCGCGCTGCTGCTGGCCGCCGGCATCGTGCTGGGTGGACTGTCCTCGCGCTTTGGCGTGCCCTTCCTGCTGGTCTTTCTGGTGGTGGGCATGCTTGCGGGCGAGGACGGCCCGGGCGGGATTGCGTTCAATGACTTCGGCGTGGCCCTGCTGGTGGGCAACCTGGCGCTGGGCGTCATCCTGTTCGACGGCGGGCTGCGGACGCAGTACCGCACCTTTCGCGTGGCCCTGGCGCCCTCGCTGGCACTGGCCACCCTTGGCGTGGCGCTCACCGCAGGTCTGGTTGCGGCGGCGGCCAAGCTGCTGTTCGGCTTCGGCTGGCCGGTGGCCCTGCTGCTCGGTGCCATCGTGGCCTCCACGGACGCGGCGGCCGTGTTCTCCCTGCTCAAGGGCAGCGGGGTCCGGCTGAACGACCGCGTGGCCAGCACCCTGGAGATCGAAAGCGGCGTGAATGACCCGATGGCGGTGTTCCTCACGCTCATGCTGATCGAATGGGTCATGCGCCCGGCAGACCTCACGGGATGGAGCCTGGCGACCGCCCTGGTCAAGCAGTTCGGCCTGGGGGCGGCCATGGGGCTGGTGCTGGGCTTTGCGCTGGCCGGGCTGCTGGCGCGCATGCGCAAGCTCGGCGGCAACTTCGAAGGCCTGCAGGCCATCCTGGCCACCGCGGGCGGGGTGAGTCTGTTTGCACTGACCAACCTCTGGGGCGGGTCCGGCTTCCTGGCGGTGTATCTGGCGGGTCTGGTGGTGGGCAACTGGAAGGGCGGCATGAGCGAAGACGCCATGCGCGCGCTCGACGGGCTGGCCTGGCTGGCCCAGAGCGGCATGTTCCTGATGCTTGGCCTGCTGGTCACGCCGCGCGAGGTGTGGCCGCTGCTGGTGCCCGCCATGGCGCTGGCGGGCGTGTTGATGCTTGTGGCTCGTCCGCTGGGCGTGTGGTTGACCCTGCTGCCCTTCCGGTTTCCGCTGCGCGAAGTGGGCTTCATGAGCTGGATGGGGCTGCGCGGTGCGGTGCCCATCGTGCTGGCCATCTTCCCGCTGATGGCGGGCGTGCCCGAGGCGCGGACCCTGTTCAATATCGCCTTCGTGCTGGTGCTGGCCTCGCTGCTGGTCCAGGGGGCCAGCGTGCGCGTGGCGGCCCGCCTCACGGCGGTGGGCCTGCCGCCGCTGCCCGAGCCCGCGCGCCAGGCGCGCTGGGGGCGGGCCAGCCACATGATGGAGTTCCGCCTGGCTGAAGGCATGCCCCCCGTGGGCACCACCGCGCAGGACTACGACTGGCCGCGCGGCGTGCAGGCCCTCGCGGTGCGGCGCGTGGAGCCGCAGCTCGCTGGCGGCAGCGAGCTGCGCTGGATCGATGCGCAGGAAGCCGGCCCGCTGCGCGTCGGCGATGCGATTGTCCTGCTGGTGGCCAACGAAGCCCTGGAGGCTGCGGCCCACTGCTTCGATCCGGCGGCGCCCGCGCCCGCCGTGGCCGCCGCCGCGGCGGTGCCCACCATGCAGGCGGTGTTTGGCGACTTTGTACTGGATGGCGACGTGGCGCTGGTGGATGTGCTGGCGCTCTACGGTCTGCCGCTGCCCGACGCCCTGCCCGACAGCGCATTGAAAGAGCGCGCCTCGCTGGACGCCGTGATCCGCAGCTGCGTGCCGCGGGCCGTGGAAGGCGATGTGCTGAAGCTTGGCGACATCACCTTGACCGTGCGCGAGATGCGCAACGGACGCGTGCTGCGCGTGGGCTTCAAGCTGCCAGGCCGCTAATCAATCGTTTTCGGCCGTCATTTCGATAGTCGTCAACACGACCAAGATCATTTACAGGCAAGCGGGAAATGCCAAATGGTTGCTGTGAAAAAGCTTGATTTCGGCCAGATTCACAGCAACCAGACGGCCCCCCAGGTCGCTGCCAGGGTCAGCGCCATGGCTGCGCTCATGGCACGACCATAGGCCGGTGGACCCGCAGCCCAGGCCAGGCCCACCTTGGCCAGGGCGTTGGCCGTGAACGCCAGCCACACGGCAATCTCGGCTTGTGCGGCGTCCAGCGCGCCGTGCTGCTGCAAGGACATCACCCCGCCTGCGGCGGCGTGGAAATCGGCAAAGCCCGCCAGCAGGCTCGCCAGTGCAGTGGCCGTGGTCCCCAGGTGGCGGCTGACCAGGCCCACCACGACCGTGATACCCGCCAGCAGGAGTGCAAACAGCACCGCGTGCCGGGCATTGAAGACCTCGGCCTGCGCCGGGGGCGCGGCCGGACCCTGCGCAGACCCGGACGCGGCCCCGCGCATGCCCCAAAGGGCCAGCAGCGCAGCCACCAGCGCCGTGCTGGCAGCCACCGGCAGGTAGTGGGTCATCAGCCCGGGCGCCACGGCCAGCGTCAGCGCCAGCAGCTGCAGGGGTGTGGCTACACAGGAGGCCAATGCGCCGGCCAGCGCGGCACGCTGCAGGGCCTTGCGTTGGGCGGCCGGCTCAAGCGCCGCGGCCTCGCGCGCCTTGCGGCCCATGGCGGCCACGGTCGCCGTGGAGGACACAAAGCCCGAGGCCAGCCCGGCCAGCGCCAGACCGCGCTGCGCGCCCATCAGACGCAGCGCGATGTAGCCGCCGGCCTGCAGCAGCATCAGCAGCACCGCCAGCCGCCACAGCGAGCGCGGGTTGATGCCACCCAGCGCGGCAATCGGCGCATCCGGCGTGAGCGGCAGCACGATCAGCCAGGCCGCGGCCAGCAGCAGGCCGTCGCGGACCTCGTGGGCAACCAGCGTGCGCGTGGTGAAGCGGTGCAGCACCTCGCGCGAGGCCAGCAGCAGCGCCACCGCCACGCCCAGGCCGGCCGCCAGCGCCGGGTGCGGCATGGCAAGCAGACCCAGCAGGTAGGTGGCGAAGAGCGCAATCTCGGTGGTCACGCCGGGGTCGGATTCGGTGGATCGGGCATAGGCCACCACCACCAGCGCGCCCACGAGCAGCGCACCCGCCACCGCCAGCCCCGTGCCGAGCAGATGCGCCACCGCGCCGGCGAGCGCGGCAATCGCAAAGGACCGGATGCCGGCAAACGTCGCCCCACTGCCCTCGGCGCGCGCGCGATCCTTGCGCCGCTCGCGCTCCAGGCCGATCAGCAGGCCGATGCCCAGCGCGGTGGCGAGACCGACAAGGCTGCCGGCCGGCAGATCGGATGTGTGCAGGGCAGCGGTGAGCGACATGCCCCGATTGTCTTACGTCGCGCCTGCAACCGGCGCGTGTTTGCTCAGCGCGCGTTCTTCAAGTTCACGTCCAGGAAGCGCTCGACCTTGCTCCAGAAGTCCACCCGATTGGCAGCCTTGCTCCAGCCGTGCGCCTCGTCGCGGTAGAGAATCCACTGCGCCGGGTTGCCGGCGCGTTCAAGCGCATCGCGCATCCGTTCGCCGTGTTCGATGGGCACGCGCCAGTCGTGCTGGCCGTAGGCGAGCAGAACCGGGCGCTTGATCTGGCTGGCGAGATTCGCCGGCGAGGTCCGGCGCAGCTGGTCCGCGTCGGCCTTCGGGTCGCCGACCAGTTGCGGCATGCCGAAGCGGCGTGCCACCTCGGAGGCGTCACCCACGCCCTTGACGAACATGTAGGGCAGATCGGTGGGCCCCACCCAGCTCACGGCGCAGCGGAAGGTGTCGCCTTGCGTGGCCACACCCATCAGCGCGGCGTAGCCGCCGTAGCTGGCCCCTGCGATGCAGACGCGCTTGGCATCGGCATGACCTTGGGACACGGCCCAGCGGGCGGCGTCTTCCAGATCCGTCTGCATGCTCAGGCCCCATTGCTTCACGCCCGCCGAGAAGTGCGTGCGCCCGAAGCCGGCGCTGCCGCGGAACTCGGGCTGCAGCACGGCATAGCCGCGCGAGGCGAGGAACTGCACTTCGCTGTCCCAGTCACCGTCGCTGCCGCGCACCCAGGGGCCGCCGTGAACCAGCACGACCAGTGGCGGCGGCCCGCCGGCGGGCAGATCGCGCGGCAGGGTCAGCCAGGCAGGAATGTCCATGCCGTCGCGCGCCTTGAACTGCACCAGACGCGTGGGGGCCAGTGCGCGTGCATTGACCTCGGGCAGGGCATTGCCCAGGCGGGCGGTGATCTTGCCGCTCTTGGCGTCCAGCACGAACCACTGGTCGGGTTGGGTGCTTGAGCTGCTGCGCACCAGCATGAAGTCCGTCGCGGGTCTGGGCGGCATGTGGATGCGGTTGAACTGGCCGGGCAGGGCGGCGTCCACGCGGGCCTGCAGCTGCTGCAGCTCCGGCTTGAGCCAGAGCGTGGTCGGCCGATCCGTCAGGTAGTGGATGCCCACCAGCTCGCCGCGGGTCTCGACAAAGCGCGCGTCGATGTCGAAGCGGTCGCTGCTCAGGATGGGCTTGTCCGCCAGCTTGCCGCGTGTCACGTCGAAGGTGAACAGCCCGAAGTGCTCGCGGCCGATGTTGCTCGTGACAATCAGTTCGCCCAGCGGGGTGATGTGCTGCGGGTAGATGGCGTTGCTGTTGAGCAGGCCGTTGCGGTGCACGTCGCGCCAGCTGCCGCCCGGCGCGCGCACCATCATGACCGTGTCGGTGCCGTCGCGGCGGGTGGCGGCCAGGATCTCGCCGCTGCTGTCGAAGACCCAGTCGGTGCTGCGTCGCGGCGTATCGACGTCGCGCCGGTGCCCGCCCACCGTGTCGACCGTGTACAGATTCGTGTAGTCCGCCTCGCCGCGGCCGGTGGCCTCATCCACGGTGCCGAAGACTTCGTTGGGGCGCGGGCCGGGGCGGGTAAGCAGCCTCTGCACATAGGCCCGGCTGAAGTTGTCGCGCCGGTTGCTGCCGTCGAAGTCGATGGCAGCCATCTTGCCGCCCAGCTGCATGTCGGACGCGGCGGTGATGGGTGGCTGCAGGATGTACACCAGACGACGCTCGCTCGACCAGGTCACATAGCTCATCTCCATGCCGTCGGACAGCAGTGACAGCGTGGGCTTCATGCTCGCCAGGTCGATGACCACGAGACGGTCGTTGTCTGCCGCCTCGCCCAGAACCAGCGCCACATGCGTGCCCGTGGGCGAGAGGGTGGCGGACTTCAGCGCGGGCTCGCGGAACAGGGCTTGGAGGCTGGGGGCCTGGGCGGCCGCCGGCGCAGGCGCAGGCTGTGCGAGTGCCGTGCCCGAGGCGAGCAAGAGCACAAGCATCAAGTGAAGGAAAGCGGACAGAGACGATGAGCGCATGGAAGAACAGTGAAGTGGAAGAGCAGAAGACAGGCTGTGGGGCGACATCAGCCGGCGCCGATGGTAGGTGGGGTTCGGCGCTCCCCCAACTCTCGATTGCCCGGGGGTGTGCGCAGTGCCCGCACTACATGCATGCGTGTAGTTGCACTGATCCAGCGCACTGCATGTGGGGCAGCGCGGTCTGCAGCGGCAGTCAGGCAGGGGGCCAGACGAGCTGCACCTCACTCTCGCTGCCCAGCTGGGTCGCGCCGAGTACTGCACCATGCGCGCGGGCAATGTCGGCCACAAGACTCAAGCCCAGTCCGTGCCCTGCGTCGGGCGCGCCATCACGCACGAAGGGCTGCGTCAGGCGCTGGAGGTCGTCGGGGTCGATGCCCGTGCCCTGGTCGCGCACGCCGATGGAGCGTTCGGTGACGTGCAGACTGACGGGCGGCCGGCCATGGCGCCGCGCGTTGTCGATGAGGTTGCGCAGGGCGATCAGGATCATGTCGGGATCGCCCTCGATGGGCGCGTGCGCGGCATGCAGTTCCAGATGCACCGGCTCGGCCTGTGTGCCGAGTTCCGCGGCGCAGAGCTTCGCAAGCGCCACCAGATCGAGCGGCTCGCGGCGCAGGCTGCCCGTTCCGCGGACGCGGGCAGTGTCGAGCAGGCGCAGCGCCAGGCGTTCCAGGCGATCAAGCTGGATCTGCAGGCGCGCGAGCTTGTCGGCTTCAGCGCTTCCTGCATGCAGCAGCGCACCCAAGCGCTGCGCCTGCGCGCGCGCAGCGGCCAGCGGCGTGCGCAGCTCATGGGCGGCTTGTGCTGCAAAGGCCTGCTCGGCCTGCAGCAGGCGACCCACACGTTCGAGCAGCGCATTGATGGATCGGCGGACCGGTTCGAGTTCGCTGCTGGCGTCGATGAGTTTGAGCGGCGACAGCTGATGGGGCTCGCGCGCATCGAGTTCCGCGCCCAGGGCGCGCAGCGGGGCCAGGCCGCGGCGCAGGGCGAGGCTCAGCAGCGCGGCGGCAATCGGCAGCAGCAGCAGCAGGGGCAGCACCAGGGCGAGCACGCTGCTGCGCAGGGTGGCGTAGCGGTGACTGACGGGTTCAGCCACAACGGCGCGGCGGCGGCCATCGTCACGCGTCACGACCGCCAGACGGCGCCCGGCCGCTTCGTGCATGCCGTCGGCAAGCCCAGCGGCCAGCGGGCTGTCCGGTGCCTGATGCGAGCGCAGGCGCAAGCGGCCACGGGTGTCGAAAAGCTGATAGATCACGTACTCCTCATGCTCGCCGACCTCGGCAACCAGCACCTCGTCATCCTCGCTGCTGTGCGGCATCGGCATGACCAGCAGGCGCTGCGCGGTCTCCGTGAGGGCGCTGTCCAGGACCTCGCCGGTTTCGTGCCAGAGCGCAAGGGCCGCCAGCGCGCTGGCCGACAGCCACAGGGCTGCAAGTGCGCTGAGCAGCCGCCAGCGAATGGCCCGTTCGATGCTGCCGCTGCTCATTCCGGGGCCTCATCCTCTGGGGCATATCGGTAGCCAAGGCCCCGCAGGGTACGAATCGTCTGTGTCCCCAGCTTCTTGCGCAAACGGCTGATGATCACCTCCAGCGAATTGCTCTGCGAATCCGACAGACCGGCATCGATCAGGCCGTCCTCGAGGTCCGCGCGGCTGAACACGCGCCCGGGGTGTCGGGTCATGCGATCGAGCACGGCCCACTCCATGGCGGTCAGCTCGATGGTCTCGTCGCCGCGCAGGGCGCAGCGCCGCGCCGCATCCAGACGCAGTCCATCGGCAGCCGGGGCAGATGGCGCGCTGCGTCGCATCACGGCCTCGATGCGGGCCAGCAGCTCATCAAGGTCGAAGGGCTTGACGAGGTAGTCGTCGGCGCCAGCCTGCAGTCCGGCAATCCGGTCGGCCACCTGCACGCGGGCCGTGAGCACCAGCGCGGGCAGTCTCATCCCGGTCTGACGCCAGCGCGCCAGGGCCGCCAGCCCGTCGCCGTCAGGCAGGCCGAGGTCGAGCAGCAGCAGGTCCGGCACGTGCGTCTGTAGCCACTCGGCCGCATGCGCAAGGCGCTTGACCCAGTGCACGCCATGACCGGCGTCTTCCAGGTGCTCGGCCACGGCCTGGCCCAGGTCGATGTCGTCTTCGAGAAGCAGGATCTGCATGGTTGGATTCTTGCGTCCGCAGGCCGCCCAGTCTGAACAGAGGATGAACGAGGGCGCAGGCAGGTCGGTGGCGATTCAGCTTCGGTTCAGGGCGCCATCCCACACTGCATCTGCCTTCAACGCCCCTCACGAAAGGACATCCATCATGAAGCGCATCATCACCCTGTCTGCTGTGACCCTTGCATTGTGTGCGAGCTTTGCCGCATCGGCCTCTGACAAATGTCAGGCCGGCCCCAAGGACCAGTGGCAGCCCAAGGAAGCCCTCGAGAAGAAGCTCAGTGCCGACGGTGTCAAGGTCAAGCGCATCAAGGTCGAGGACGGCTGCTACGAGGTCTATGGCACCGATGCCAAGGGCAAGCAGATCGAGCAGTACTACCACCCCAAGACGCTCGAAGTGGTCAAGCCCAGAGGCTGATCGGCCCGTCCATCCCCATTCAGGAGCACGCTCATGCAGACGCAATCCACAGGCGCAAGCGCGCAGCACCGGGTCTGGGACCCGCTGGTTCGAGTCATTCACTGGGCCCTGGTGGCCGGCGTGGCGGCCGCGTGGATCACGAGCGAGGCCGGGCGGCCGCTGCACGAGCCGATCGGCTACGTCATTGCGGCCGCCGTGGGCCTGCGCCTGATCTGGGGTCTGATCGGCTCGCGCTACGCCCGGTTCACGCAGTTCCTGCGCGGGCCGGGCACCACCCTGCAGTACGGCACGCAGGTGCTGCAGGGGCGTGCACCGCGCTACGTGGGCCACAACCCGCTGGGCGCGTGGATGATCATGGCCCTGCTGCTGGCACTCGCGGTCACGGCCGGCACCGGCTGGATGATGACCCTGGACCGCTTCTTCGGCGACGAATGGCTCGAGGAGGTGCATGAGGCCGCCGCCAGCGGGCTGCTGGTCCTGGCCGGGCTGCATGTCGGGGGTGTCATCCTTTCGAGCTGGCAGCACGGCGAGAACCTGGTGCGTGCAATGATTACCGGACGCAAGCGCGCCGCCGCCGTGGGCGACGTGGACCGCTGAGCCGACACCCATGCCCCTGCCCGCCCTGCCCGACGACGATCCGGAAATCGACCCCAGTGCCCGCCAGGCTGCGGCCCAGCGCAGCACCTGGGTGAGCGTGGGTGTGAACCTGGTGCTCTCGGCAGGCCAGCTGACTGCAGGCCTGCTGGCGCATTCGCAGGCCCTGGTGGCCGATGCCCTGCACTCCCTGTCCGACCTGCTGTCGGACTTCGTCGTGCTGATCGCCAACCGGCACAGCGGCAAGGCGGCCGACGAGGACCACCACTACGGCCACCACCGCTACGAGAACGCGGCCTCGCTCGTCATCGGCGTGCTGCTGCTGGGCGTGGCCGCCGGCATGCTCTGGGCCGGCGTGAACAAGCTGGCCGCGCCGCACACCATTGCCACCGTGCAGCCGCTGGCGCTCTGGGTGGCGGGCATTGCCTTGCTGGCCAAGGAGGGTCTGTTCCGCTACATGCTGGCCGTGGCCAAGCGGGTGCGCTCATCGCTGCTGGTGGCCAATGCCTGGCACGCCCGGTCTGACGCGGCCTCCAGCCTGGTGGTGCTGGCCGGCATTGGCGGCAGCCTGCTCGGCTACCCGATCCTGGACCCGATTGCCGCGCTGATCGTGGGGCTCATGATCCTGCGCATGGGCTGGCGATTCACCTGGGACGCGCTGCATGACCTCATGGACCGCTCGGCCAGCGAGGAGGACAACCGCCGCATCGAGGCCATCATCCGCGGCACGCCAGGCGTGCACGGCCTGCACGATCTGCGCACGCGTCGGGTGGGCGACATGATCCTGGTGGACGTGCACATCGAGGTGGCTGACACCCTGAACGTGCGCACGGGCCACGACATCGCGCTGGCCGCCCGCAAGGCGGTCATGGACGCGCTGCCGGTGCTCAACGTGATGACGCACGTGGATCCTGTCAAGGCGGATTGAGGACAATTTCGGCCATTTCCGGAAGAGAGCCGATTCGGCCCAAAGCGCTCATGGATAAAGCGAAAAGGCCGAATCATCCATTGAAAAATAGACTGATTTCGGCCTTTTTCTGCTATTCCTGCTTTCGGGCCGGCGTTGCAGCCGCCTCGGCGCGCGGCGTGAGCGTCAGCTCTGCGGCCGGCTCCTTGTAGTCGCGGATGGTCTTGCCCGGCTCGGGAATCGCCACCCAGTCGTGCCGGCCCTTCTCGCATACCTGCTCCACCTTGAAGTAGATCTTGCCCGGCGTCGCCGGCAGGCGGCCCATGATGATCAGTTCGTCGTAGTGCGCATCGAGCAGCGGGCCACCGCGCCAGGTGACCACGCGCACGTCTTCGGTGATGGTCTTGCCATGGGTCTCGTAGGGTTTGGCAAGCTTCTCGGTCTGGGTCTCCAGCGTCCAGCCCGGCTTGGGTTGCGGGCGGGCGCGCTGAAAGCCCTCGGGCAGCGTGACCTTGATCTCACGCGTCGGTGAACCGTCACAGCCATGCGTGAGCATGAAGGTGGCCTTGTAGTAGCTGCCGGCCTCGGCGGTGCGCTGCTCGAGCACGATGTGGGCGTGAGCCTGCAGCGCGAGCAGCAGACCGGCGGCCAGGGTGAGCGATGTCTTCATGATGTGGCGTCTTTCTCTCTGTTGAATCAGTTGAACTTGAACTCGATGCCCGCGTACACCGCCCGGCCGTCGCCCGGCAGGAACTGCGCGGTGTCGCGGCCGGCGGCGTCGCGCACCACGCCGGTGGTGCTGGCGTACTTGGTGTTGGCGAGGTTGCGGCCCTCGATGAACCACTTCCAGTGCTTGTTGGGTTCGCCTCCGACACGCAGGCCGTACACGGTGTAGGCATCGGCAAACCAGCTGCGCGCAAAGTCCACCGCCTGGCCGCTGGCGTGCTGGGCGTTTGCGCTCAGGCGCAGGGCAGGGCTGAGGCGCCAGCCGGCCTCCACGCGTGCCGTGCGTTCCGGCAGGCCGGGCAGGGGGCGGTTGCCGTAGGCGGGATCACCATCAAAGGTGTTGCGCGACAGGGTGGCCACGGCGCGCCAGTCCAGCGCGCCATGCTGCCCGCCCACACCCAGCTCCAAGCCGCGGCGCAGGGTGCGCGGTGCATTGACCGTGATGCTGGCGCCGACCACGTTGGTGGCAATCTGCAGCAGTTCGTCGGTGATGCGTGCCTCGTAGGCCGCCACGTCCCACTGCAGCGTGCCGCTGCCGAGCGCTGCACTGCCGCGCGTGCCCACCTCCAGGGTCTTGCCGCGCTGCGCCCGGGTGATCACCGGACGCAGACCACCGGCGAGTTCGCCAAAGCTCGGCGGCTCGTAGCTGGCTGACCAGTTGCCGAAGAGCTGGATGTCCGCTTTTGCGTCACTTCCCAGGGCGTAGATCGCGCCCAGCTTGGGCACGGTGCCGCTGTAGCGCACGTTGAAGCTTTCGCTCACGGGATCGGCCGGTGTGCCGGCGATGAAGCGGTCCTCCAGCTGGCGGCGCGCACTCACACGTGCGAGGCCGGCGCTGATCTGAAGTGCGGGCAGCACGCTCAACTGGCTTTCGGCATAGAGCACGTCCGTGCGTGCAATCTGGCGGCTGGCGTTGGTGCGCGCGCCGCGCTGGCCGCCCACATTCACCCAGCGGTCCTCGTCCGTGGTGCCGCGCGCGGGGTTGTAGCCCAGGGTGGCGCGCTGCGGCAGGCCGAACACCGGCGCACTGTTCACGTAGCGCAGCTCAGCGGTGGCATCGCGGTTCTTCTGGTCGATCACCTGGAAGATCGGGTGGAACAGGTTCTTGTCCGATGCGCTCCAGAACACCTCCATGCGCTGCCGGGCATCCGGTGCCCACACGGTCTTGTTGGAGACGCGGGTCCAGCGGATGTCGCGCTTCTGGTCGCCGGTGATGTTGGCCGGGTTGGCAGCGCGGGGGTCGGCATTCAGCTGCGCCTTGGTGATGGAACCGGGAAGCTCGGAATCGCTGTCCGCCCAGCCGATGTAGAAGCGGGTCTCCAGGGTGCGGTCGACCATCCAGCCCAGATTGGCAAACAGGCGCCGGGTGTCCTGCACCGCATGGCGGCGGAAACCGTCCTGCGCAAACTGATTGGCAGCGACATAGGCATCAAACTGCTCCCCGGCATAGCCGCCCGATACAAGCGTGCGCCGGTAGCCGAAGCTGCCCAGCTCCTGGCGGGCGTTGAAGGCATCGCTGTTGAAGCCATTGGGGCTGACGAAGTTGATCGCGCCGCCGAGGGTGGCCGCGCCGTACTGCAGGGCGTTGGCACCGCGCCAGACTTCGATGTAGCGCGCAGACAAGGCATCGATCGCCTGGAAGTCAAAGCCGCCATCGGCCAGGTTCATCGGCACGCCGTCCTGCATGAGCTTCAGGCCGCGGCCATGGAAGGTGCGCTGCAGGCCGCTGCCGCGGATCGACAGGCGCGTTTCCTCGGCCCCGAAGCGCGGTTGCGCCAGCACGCCGGGTGCAAAGGCCAGGGCGTCGGCCAGGTTGGCGACGCGGGCGTCGCGGTAGCTGTCGGCATCCATCACGCTCACGCCGCCCGGCGTGGTCTGGATGCGATCACGCGCCGTGCGTACATCCGGCTGCGTGAGGGTGGATTTGTCCTTGTCGCGGCGCGAGGTCACCTCGACCCGGCCGAGCTGGGCGGCAGGCGAGGCCCCCTGCGCGGCGGCAGCGGGCGCCGCTTGGCTTGCAGCGGTGGCGGCGAGAGCCATTGTGGTGGCGGACGCGCCGGCCACAGCGCTTGCGGAAGACGTCGGCCGGGCCTTGCCGGCCTGGGTCGCGACCGGCTTGGCCGGCGCCGGTTCGTCATCCATGCCGCAGTCGCAGGCATGGGCGGGCAGTGGGATGGACAGCGTCAGGCCGGCCGCAGCCAGCGCAGCGCTCAAAACGGAGCGTTGAAACATCACGGGAAATCACTCTGAAAGCGGCTTTCCGCTTGTCCCATGCGGCTTTCCAGCCACTTTGGCTTGGAAAGGCGCATGAATACTGGGTCTAGCCGCGAAAATGCGGGCGTGCGCCTCGCACAGGCGGCGAAGGCACGGGTTCAGCGCAGGTTCAGAGGGAGAGGGGCGGGGCGCGCGGCGCGGCGTCGCTCAAGCGCGCCGTGGCACCCCAGACGGGAGATTCAAGCGGGTAGCGGGTGGCATCGGCACCCACCGGCAGCGGCAGCGCCGCAAGATCGGCCGCCAAGCCGGGTGTACCGGCCGGGCCGCAGGCACCGCAGCAGTCGTGCTGGTCGTGCGAGGCGTCCGGCGCCTGGATGCCCAGATCCACCGCAATCAGGATCTTGGCGCCCGAGGGGGCGCAGAGCTCCTGCAGCATCGTCCCGCGCTGCGCCTTGGCGGCGAGCGACACCATGGGCGCTGTGGCCAGCACCAGGGCGAGAAGGGGGATCAGCCAACGGCGAAACATGTGCCGTAGTTTAGGCGCAGCGCGTTGGCGCACTTTGTCGCGGATCAGCGACGAGCGACACCCGCAGACGCCGCTGCGCATGACAAGCCGACAGATCGCCGCCCACAATCCGCCGGCGCCTGCTCGATCAGGTGTCAATGGGAGGAAAAAATGGCAGAACCCAAGTTGCGGATGGGCTTGTTCTCCGCGTTCACTTTCGATGATCAGGCGTCCTGCGAGAAGGCCATCCGCAATGGCGGCATTGCTGCGCTGATCTCGGCCGGCCTCACGGCCGTCTTTGCCTCGATCGGCCTGTTCACGACCTCGGACGATCCGAGCATGCGGATGTATCTGAATCCCTGGCTGTTTGTGGACGTTGCGATCCTGCTGGTGCTCGCGTTCTTCATCTTCCGCAAGAGCCGCACGGCCGCCACCCTCACGTTCGTCTACTTCGTCTATTCCAAGGCAAGCACCTGGTACGAGGCGGGTACGCCGAAAGGCCTGCTGCTTGCGATTGTGTTCTTTCTCTTCTACTTCACGGCCATGCGCGCGAGCTTCGTTTGGCATCGCCGGTACAAGACCTCACCGGAAGCCGGATCGTCAAACCCGGCGGCTCAACCCTAGACGGTGATCGTGCGTGGATGCGCCGGCCGGCTCACGCCGACCGTGGCGCAAACATGATCACCGCCATGCCCGCCAGGCACAGCCCCATGCCGATCCAGTCGGTGGGTGCGGGCTTGATGGCGTCCACGGCCCACAGCCACACCATCGCCACGCAGACATAGACGCCGCCATACGCGGCATACACGCGGCCCGAGGCCTGCGGGTGCAGGGTGAGCAGCCAGACGAAGAGCGCCAGGCTGGCCGCTGCCGGCAGCAGCAGCCAGACACTGCCGTTTTTCTTGAGCCAGAGCCAGGGCAGGTAGCAGCCGAGGATCTCCGCCAATGCGGTGACGGTGAACAGGCCGAGCGTGCGCAGCGCACTGCCGAGGTCCACGTCGTCCAGCATCGTCGGTGGTGCGGTCTCGGCAGCGGTGTCTGATCAGGCGCGCTTGAAGCCTGCGCGGTCCGCCCAGTGGTTGCCGGAGGATTCGCGGCGTTCGTCGCGGCGGCCGCCGCCCCAGCTGCCGCCCCGGCCGCGTCCGCCGCCGCCGTTGTCGGTGCCGCGGGTGCTGCCAAAGCCGGTGCCCACCACGAAGCCGGTGGCTGTGGAGGTGCCGATTTCTTCGGGCTTGCCGCGCTTGCGTGTGTCGCCCACCTTCGGTTGCCAGGCGTTCTCGCCGGGCTGGCGTTCGGTGCGCGGTGCCTTGTTCTGCGCACCGCCCTGGCCCTGCTTCGGGCCGCGGGCGGGACGATCGCCACGCGGGCCGCGCCCGGCATCTTGGTTGCGCTCGGGGCGGGCGCCGCGTTCGCTGCGGGTGGGCTCGCCCTGCGCGCCGTCGTTGCGCGGCGGCTGGGGGGCGGCGACTTGCTCGCGGGTATCACGCCAATCCGCCACGGGCGTGCCGGTGTCAGGCTGGCGGGGGCGGCGGGGCTCGCTGCGCGGGCGCGGCGCTTGGCCTGCACCGTCGCCACGCGGTGCCTTGGGGGCACGGGCTTCACGCGGGGCGCGGGGTTCGCGTGCTTCGCGTGCTTCGCGCTGCTGGCGCGGTGCGCCACGGCCACGCTGCTCGCGGGCCGGCGGTCGGCCGTTGGCGGGCAGTTCCGGCGCTTCAAATCCCTCAACCGCGGCACGCGGAATTGGCTGATTGATCAGGCGTTCGATCTCGCGCAGCATGGCGCCGTCCTCGGGCTCCACCAGCGACACGGCCAGGCCTTCGCTACCGGCACGGCCGGTGCGGCCGATGCGGTGCACGTAGTCCTCGGCCACCTGCGGCAGGTCGTAGTTGATGACCACGGGCAGCTCGGCGATGTCGATGCCGCGCGCGGCGATGTCGGTCGCCACCAGGACCTGCAGCTCGCCGCTCTTGAAGGCGGCCAGCGCGCGGGTGCGCTGGTTCTGGCTCTTGTTGCCGTGCAGGGCCATGGCTTCGATGCCGTCTTCGGCCAGGGCCTTCACGAGGCGGTCGGCGCCGTGCTTCATGCGCGTGAACACCAGCACCTGGAACCAGCTGTGCATCTTGATCAGATGGCTGAGCATCTGGCGCTTGGCGTCCTTGGTCACCGGGTGCACGGTGTGCGTGACCAGGGTGGCCGTGGTGTTGCGCGAGACCTCGATGGTCTGCGGCTCGTGCAGGAAGGTGCCGGCCAGGCTCTTGATCTCGGGGCTGAAGGTGGCCGAGAACAGCAGGTTCTGGCGGCGGCGGCCGTCGATCTTCTCGGGCAGCAGCTTCAGGATCCGGCGCACGTCCGGGATGAAACCCATGTCGAGCATGCGGTCGGCTTCGTCGAGCACCAGCAGCTCCACCTGCGACAGGTCGCAGGCGCGCTGGTTGACGAGATCCAGCAGGCGGCCGGGCGTGGCGATCAGGATGTCCACGCCGCGGCGCAGCTTGTCGATCTGCGGGTTGATGCCCACGCCGCCGAACACCACGGCCGACTTCAGCGGCAGGTTCGCGCCGTAGGTGGTGACGCTCTCGGCCACCTGGGCGGCCAGCTCGCGCGTGGGGGTGAGGATCAGGGCACGGATCGGAAAGCGCGCGCCCTTGCTGCCCTTGGCGACGACTTCGTCGATCGGGCTGGCCGGCTTGCGCGCGGCGCGGCGCTGCTCGAGCAGGTGCAGCATGGGCAAGGTGAAGCCGGCGGTCTTGCCGGTGCCGGTCTGCGCGGCGGCGAGCACGTCGCCTTCGGACAGCACTGCGGGAATGGCCTGGGCCTGGATGGGGGTGGGGTTTTCGTATCCCTTGGCGGCGATGGCACGCAGGATCGGCTCGGCCAAACCGAGGTCTTTGAATGACATGTGGAGTTCTTTCTTGCAGCCCGGTGCCGGCGTGAAGACGCAAAGCGGGGCTGATTTGATCGTCCTGCCTTCCGGAGAAGGTCAGTCACAGGCGGAGATCGGGGTTGTCGATCTTGGGCGCTTGAAGGATCGGAGGCTGCGAGCGGCGGGACGAACCCGGCGGCGCTGCAGTCCTTCCCCGGCGCTGGGGAATCGGTGGTGTCGAACGGTGCCGACGCCGGCGCAGAATGCGCGGCAATCAACGACTGAAGGCTGATTGCGTGCCGCGATTGTAGGCCGGCAAGTGCAGATGAGCCTTGAAAAAACGTGACGCAAGCCGGTCAGTTCAACAAAAACGACACAATCGGCCAAAAATCATCGCTTCGCGACAAGATGCGCTCCCGCTTGTCTGATGCGGTTCTTCAAGCGCTTTGGTCGAATCGCTTCATGAACTTAAATCTTTTTCGGCCAAAAAATGAAGCTCAGGGCCGAAAATCGTAGTCGATCACCAGCGGTGCATGGTCGCTGAACTTCTGCGCCTTGTAGACCTCCGCACGGTGTGCGGTGTCGGCCAGCGCGTCGGTGGCCAGGTGGTAGTCCAGCCGCCAGCCGACGTCCTTCTCGTAGGCCGCGCCCCGCTGGCTCCACCAGGTGTAGGCGACCTGCTCGCCGAGCAGCTCGCGGTGCACGTCGCGCCAGCCTTCGCGCTCGATGCGCTCGGTCATCCAGGCCCGCTCCTCGGGCAGGAAGCCGGAGTTCTTCTGGTTGCCCTTCCAGTTCTTCAGGTCGATTTCCTTGTGGGCGATGTTCACGTCGCCGCACAGAATCACCTCGCGTCCGCTGGCCTTGAGCGCCGCCATGTGCGGCGCAAACTCAGCGAGGAAGCGGAACTTGGCCTGCTGCCGCTCCTCGCTCGAGGAGCCGCTCGGGAAGTACACGCTGATCACGGTGAGCCTGCCGAAGTCGCAGCGCACGTAGCGGCCTTCGGCGTCGAATTCGGCGCTGCCATAGCCCTGCTGGGTGAAGTCTGGCTGCTCCCGGGTGAACACCGCACAGCCGGAGTAGCCGGGCTTCTGCGCGAAGTGGAAATAGCCGTGGTACCCGGCCGGCCTTGCGAGGGCTTCGTTGAGCACGTCGGCCTGGGCCTTGACCTCCTGCACGCAGAGCACGTCGGCGTTGCTGGCCGCGAGCCAGTCGATGAAGCCCTTGTTCGCCGCCGAGCGGATGCCGTTGAGGTTCAGTGTGATGATGCGCATGGCGGCACTGTAGCCCGGCCGGCGGGCGCCGACTCACTGCGTGCGCAGGCGCAGCAGCTCGGTCTTGAGTGCATCGAGGGCCACGGGCTTGGTCAGAAAGCCTGAAACGCCCTTGCGCAGCGCGTGTTCGCGCAGCGCCGGTGCCGCATCGGCGGTGATCATGAGGCTGGGCAGGTGCGCGTGGCGTTCGTCGGCCCGGATCGCCACGAGCACGTCGAGCCCGGTCATGTCGGGCAGGTTCATGTCCAGCAGCGCAATGTCCACCGTCTGCTCCTTGAGGAGCGCCAGCGCCTGGGCCCCGCTTGCGGCAGTCAGCACGGTCTGCACGCCACACAGGCGCAGCAGTTCGCTGATGACGATCTGGTTGACGCTGTTGTCCTCGACCAGCAGGGCGCTCTGCCAGCCCGGCTGCATGAGCCGCGCGTGGATGGCGCGGTCGGGCAGCCCGGTGCTGCGCTCAGGCACCGTCGCGGCGAGGATCAGGCTGAAGCGGCTGCCCTGGCCGGGCTGGCTTTCGGCGAGCAGATCTCCGCCCATCTCGCTGGCAAGGGTACGGGCAAGCGGCAGGCCGAGGCCCGCACCCGGAATGCTGCTGGACTCCATGCCGAGGCGATTGAAGGGCTCGAACGCGCCTGCCAGCTGGTCGGCGGTCATGCCCGGGCCGTTGTCGATCACGGTCATGTGGATCATGCCGGCTTCGTCCGGGCCGTCCACGGCCAGCTCGACCCGTCCGCCCGTCGGGGTGTACTTCAGCGAATTCGACAACAGGTTCAGAAGGATCTGCCGCAGGCGCCGCGGATCAGCCTGGACCGACAGGCCGTCAATGCTCGTGGCGGCCGGCAGCTGCAGCTGCAGGCCGGCCTTGCGTGCGGCGCCCTGCAGCATGCCCAGTTCCGCAATCGCGTCCGTCAGGGCGACCGGGCGCAGGCTGACTCGGGCCTGGCCTTGCTCGATGCCGGCGATGTCCCGCAGATCATCGACCAGCGAGGTGAGGTGCCAGCCGGCCGTCTGCAGGTGCTCGATGTATTCGAACTGCTGCGGCGTGAGCCGCGTGCCCAGCTGCTCCTGGAGGATCTGGGCCATGCCCAGCATGGCGTTGAGCGGGGTGCGCAGCTCGTGGCTCACCCGTGCGAGCAGATCGGTCTTGGCCTGGCTCGTGGCCAGCAGGCGCAGGCGCTCTTCCTCGTTGTCGCGCAGGCGGCGCAACTCGGTGGTGTCCATGGCCACGCCATAGGCACCGATGGCTTCACCGGCGGCATTGCGTCGGAATCGCACGAACAGGCGCACCCAGCGCAGCTCCTGCTTGCGGTTGAGGATGCGGAAGTCCACCTCGTACCCCGGGCGGTCGGGCTCGGCGCGTGCCCGCTTGATGGTGTCGCTCAGCCGCGCGATGTCTTCCTCATGCACGTGCTGGACCCACTCGTCCATGCGTCGGGGATAGCTTTCCTCGTCCGCGCCGTAGATCTCCTGCGTGCGTGCGTCCCAATGGGAGGTCTGGGACAGGTAGTCGACTTCCCAGACGCCCAGGCCGGCAGCCTCCACGGCCATGTTCAGTCGCACCAGCGCGGCCGCGAGCCGGTCTTCGGTCTGTCGGAAGGTGGTGACATCCCGGTGCACACCGACCATCCGCAGGGGTTTGCCGTCAGCGTCGCGCTCGATCGTCCGACTGCGTGCCGCGATCCAGCGGTAGCTGCCATCGGCGTGACGGACGCGGGTCTCGACGAGCCCGGGTGGGCGCGCGCCGCCCTGCACCGCCAGACCCCGTTCGGTCACGCGTTCCCGGTCGTCGGGGTGGACCAGGTCATAGGTCTTGTACAGGTCTCCGTCCATCGAGCCCGGGGCGTAACCCATCATCCGGTACCACGTTTCGCTGAACACCCGGCGGCCGGATTCGGCGTCCCAGCTCCAGCTGGCCTCGTCATCGGTGTCGTCCATCAGCATCCAGCGCGCCTCGCTGGCGCGCAGGGCCAGCTCGGCCTGCTTGCGGGCGTCGATGTTCTTGATGACACCCAGGAACCGGGGTACGGCACAGGTCTCGTCCGGCGGCAGGGTGTGACCGCGCCCCATGTACCAGTGGTAGCTGCCATCACGGCTGCGCAGCCGGAATTCGGCATTGACCGGCCCCTTGCCATGCACGCTGCCTCGGATGGCATCGATCAGGGCGTGGTGATCCTCCGGATGGATCGCGCGCTCGAACTCGAACTCCTGGCGGAACTGCTCGGCGTCCGTATAGCCGAGCAGGCGGCCGTAGGACTCGCTGTACTCCACCTTGCCGGTCCCGACCGTCCAGCACCACAGCCCGTCCCCCAGACCCTCGATGGCCAGGCGGTAAAGGCGATCCGGAAATCTGGGGTCGGATTGGCTCATGAAGTGTGCGAAAAGGCCGAAGATCGCGATTGTCCGGGGCGCATCGGACAACGTCCAGCGTTATGCGTGCTGGCACGCGGGTTGCAGAACAACGAGGAATGTGCGGGAATGTCAACCTAACCACGATCCCGCGGACAAGAGCTGTTCATGAATGACAATTTTCGGGCGCAGTTCGTCGCCTTCGCCCTGGATGTCGGCGTGTTGCGATTCGGCGAGTTCACGACCAAGTCCGGGCGCCTGTCGCCGTATTTCTTCAACTCCGGATTGTTCGACTCGGGCGCAAGGATGGCGCGCCTGTCGGACTTCTACGCGCAGGCGCTGCTGGCCAGCGGCGTGCATTTCGACATGCTCTTCGGCCCAGCCTACAAGGGCATCACGCTCGCTGCGGGTACCGCCATGGCGCTGGCCGGGCGCGGACGCGAGGTGCCCTTCTGCTTCAACCGAAAGGAAGCCAAGGACCACGGCGAGGGCGGGCTCATGGTCGGTGCGCCCTTGAAGGGACGCGTCGTCATCGTGGACGACGTGATCACCGACGGAGCCGCCAAGCGGGAAAGTGTCGCCATGATTCGGGCCGCTGGCGCAGAACCCGCAGCCGTCCTGATCGCGCTGGACCGCATGGAGCGGCCCGGGCCGGATGGCGCGCTGCAATCTGCGTCGGCGGTGCAGCAGTTTTCCGCCGAAACAGGTGTTCCGGTCATCGCGGTGGCCACGCTCGACGATCTCATGGGCTTCCTCTCTACCTCATCGGCTGCGCCGGAGCTGCAGGCCTACCTGCCTGCCGTCCAGGCCTATCGCACGCGTTACGGCATCTGAGGCCCGGGATATGGCGAACGGTCGTGCACTTGTCGTTGCAAGCTTGCTCACTTTGAGCTTGGCGGCCCAGGCCCAGCTCTCTGCGCCGGCGCGTGAAATCCACACCTGCAAGGACGACAAGGGGCGCACACTCACCTCGGATCGCCCCATCCCGGAGTGCTTGGCGCGCGAGCAGCGCATCCTCAATGCCGACGGATCGGTGCGCAAGGTCATCCCGGCGCCGCTCACGAAGGAGCAGCGCGCCGAGCTCGAGCAGAGACAGGCGGCGGAGAAGGCCGCTGAGCTGCGCCGCCAGGACGAACGGCGCCGCGACTTGATGCTTGTATCGACCTACAAGACTGAAGCCGAGCTTGACCAGGCCTACATCCGTGCGCTGGAAGTGCCGGTCGAGGCACTGAAGGCGTCTCGCGCACGCATCGACGAGTTCATGAAAGCCCTGACTGCTGTGCGCAAGGAAGGGGAGTTCTACGAAGGCAAGGTCTGGCCTGCAGCGTTGCGTTCAAAGATCACCGAGCTCCAGGCAGGCATCGAAGCCGAGCAGCGCAATATCGGCAACAAGATCGAGGACATCCGCCGTGTCAACGAGCGATTTGCCGCAGATCGCGTGCGCCTGCGCCAGTTGCTGAACGCCCCGCCGCGCCTGCACTGAGTCGCACAGTCTGCGGGTTGACCCTGCGCCGGCCTGCCGCGGCGCGCTTGCCACGTCATGGCAGTCTGGCTGCCACAATGCATGGCTCATGCGCAGCCCGCTCAACATCACTGCCTCACTCACGCAGGCGCGAGAAGCGCTGCGGATGATTTTCATCCTGCGCTGCTTCGCGCTCGCCGGACAGGCCGGTGCCGTACTCGGTGCGATGTTCCTGCTGGGTGTGAAACTGCAGTGGCCGCCCATGGCCATCGCATGGGGCATGCTGGCACTTGCCAACCTGTACACCTTCTGGCGTCTGCGGACGGCACCGAGCCGTCGCCCGATCACCCAGCACGAGCTGGCCGCGCAACTGTCGATCGATGTGGCGGCCTTGACGCTGCAGCTGATGTTCTCGGACGGCCTCTCCAATCCCTTTGTGCTCTTCTACTGTCTCGTCGTTGCCGTTGCTGCAGTGCTGCTCGAGGGCTCAGGTGCGATCATGATCACCGTGCTCGGCCTGCTCGGCCTGTTGTTCAACGCGATGTTTGCCGTGCCCATGGAGTGGCCGGCCGGGCTCGATGTGGCGTTCTGGCAGCGCCTGGGCGTGCTGGTTGCGCTGGTTCTCTGCCTGGCCATGGTCACCGGCTTTCTGATCGAACTTTCCGGAGCGGTAAGGGCGCGCGCGACCAAGCTGGCCAGCACGCGGGAGTCCTTGCTGCAACGCGAGCGCGTCATTGCACTGGGCGCGCTGGCTGCGGGTGCTGCGCATGAACTGGGCACGCCATTGCAGACCATGAGCCTGCTTGTCGAGGAGCTCAGAAGCAGACTGACCACCGCCACTGACCGGGAGGACATTGAGCTGCTTGCCGCGCAGCTGGCACGCTGCAAGTCCATCCTTGCTCGCCTGACGGACACGGCGGGGGGCGCCATGAATGGCGCTGCGGTCGCGCCGCTTGACGTCAGCGTGTGGGCTGAACAGGTAGTGACCGACTACCAGCTCTTGTTTCCGGCGCGCCGCATCGCGCTCGATTCAGGTGCCGGAAGGGCGCGAATTGCAGCCGAGCCGCTGTTTACGCAGGCGCTGGTCACCATTCTCGACAACGCGCGCGCCCTGGCGCGCTCGCAGATCGAGGTCAAGATCAGCCTTCATCGGGACACGGCCGTCATCGCCGTGCATGATGATGGTCCGGGCTTCTCGGCGGAGGCCCTCTCGCACTTTGCCGAGCCGCTGGTCAGCGAGCGCGTGGGCGGCCGCGGGCTGGGTCTGTTTCTCGCCAGTACTGCCCTGGAGTCGCTGGGTGGTCAACTCCTTGCGCGCAATCACGCGGCTGGTGGCGCAGTCGTCAGCATGATCCTTCCCCTTGCCTCTTCCGGAGCCATTGAACGATGAATGAATCGACATCACTTCGACCCGATGGAACGCCTGTGGAGGGTCCGGTCGACTTCCTCATCGTGGATGACGATGAGGCTTTTCGCAGTGTTCTCGCACGCATGCTGGATCGGCGCGGATTTGTCGTGGCCACCGCCGAGAGCGGTGCGGCTGCCGCCGGCTTGGCGCGCAGACTGCAGCCGCGCCGCATTCTGCTGGACCTCTCGATGCCTGGGGAAAGCGGCCTGCTTGTGCTGCCCAGGCTGATCGAAGCGGCACCTGCTTCGAAGATCGTGATCCTGACAGGCTATGCGAGCATCGCCACCGCGGTCGACGCGATCAAACTCGGGGCGCTGAATTATCTGACCAAACCGGTCGAAGTCGGCGCGATTCTCAAGGCGTTCGAGGTGTCGCCATCGGATACGCCGGCGCCTGTCCCTTCGGAGCCCATGAGTGTCGATCGGCTGGAGTGGGAGCACATACAGCGTGTGCTTGCCGAGCATCAGGGCAACATTTCAGCCACGGCGCGCGCATTGAAGATGCATCGCCGCACGCTCCAGCGAAAGCTGGCGAAGAGACCCGTCCGCGCCTAGCAGTGCAGCACCAGGAGCTACTGCGGGTCAGGAGCAGGCATCGTCTGCGCGAATGGGCCTGACGCGGTGTCCACAAAGTCCTGATTGGGCAGGTGTGTGCCTGCGACCATGCCGGGTGGCGCGACCTCGATGGTCTGCGCCGCATCGGAACCGAGCAGCTGCGAGATGGCCTTGGTGACCATCCGGTTGGCATCGAGTCCGTACACCTGGCCCTGGGCAATCTGCCTGGCAAGCTCCGCGTCCTTGCGCACGAACGCTTCCTTGCCGTTGTGCCACGAAAAGACGATGCGCGTGCGCCGAGGGCTGATCTGGCTGACGCGATACCGATGATTCGTGCCGTTGTCGGCCACGAAGTCGAACCACCCGCCTGGGCGATAGTTGCGCGCTTCTTCGAGATAGGGGTTGTCGCCACCCTCGAACACCGAACGACGTCGAGCGCGCAGCGCCTCGATTTCTGCATGCGCGTTGATCATGTCTTGCTGCTTCTGGCGTTCGTCTTCCGGCAGCTTGTTGCCCCCGAAGGCGAGATCCGCGTGGGTTCGCATCAGACGCTGCATGAACGCATCACGATCCGTGCCCTTCCAGCCGACCTGATCCAGCACAGCGGAAACGGATGCAGCGAGCTTCGGCAGGCTTGAAACCAGCTTGGCGCGGTCCTCTTCCTTGTGCTTTGGCTCCACGGACCAGATCAGCCCCTCGGTAATGGCGACCATATCCTTCCAGCGCTGCAGATCCTCGCCCCGGCGCGAAAAGGCAAAGGCGAGTGCCAGGCGCCAGCGCGTCAAGAGGAAGGGGATCATGAACGGCGCTGGCTCGCGCCACTTCAGACGTGCATGCAGGCACTCGTCAGCGGCGTGCAGTGCGAGCTCCAGCTTTTCATTGGTCTCGAGTTCAGACAGGTAGGGCTTGAGCTCGTACTCGATCAACCGTTCCTTTGCCGCCTTGAGCTTCGTGAACTTTTCGTTGATGGTCTCGAAGGTCAGCAGGTTGTCGACGACGCCCGAAAGCAGGTCCTTGCCCACGGCCTTCAAGAACAGGTAGGACGCGTCCTGCTTGCCGAACTCAGGGCGCCAGCCCGCCGCCACAGAGACCATGTTTTCCAGCAGCTGGCGCCCCGGGTGCTCTTTGTGAGAGAAGAAGCGCCGGTCGAGCATGGCGCTCTTGAGCACCGGGATCTGCGACTGGCCGATCAAGGGCTTGAGCGGTGAAGGAATCACCCGATCCTCAAACACTTCGTCGAATACTTCGGCCAGCGCGGCCGCAGTGAGCCGATCCACGGCGGGCGCGCGCTTGAACTCGGGGCTCCGAGAGAGATCGGTGAGGACGTTGCGATACTTGTCGCTGTCCCGCGTTTCGATCAGCATGCGAGCTTGCGTCAGGGTCAGCGTTTCCATCAGCTCCGGATCCACTGCGCCCGGCTGCCCGCTTCCGCCCTCTTTGAGGCCCAGCGTCACCAGTTGCTGAAGCGCGCGAGCCACCTTGGCCCGGTACTCGGGCCGCAGCCGGCTGCGGACCTTCGTGGCAGGTTGTGAAGGCGCCGCATCAGCATCGTGCTCAGCGGTCACTTCCGAGTGCAGCTTTTCTGCGTGCTCATCATCCGCACCGGACTGCGGTGTGGGATTTGACTCCGCAGCCGCAACACGCTGCTCCGCGGCGCGCTGAGCCGCCTGCTTCGCGGCGCGAACCTGATAGCCGGGGTCATGGGGGACGCCGGCCCGAGTCAGGGCGTCCTGCAGCTCTTCGTACAGCGCCTCGAACTTGATGAAGTTCTTGGGTGTGACTGCCGTGAGGAGCAACTCCTCGGCGTATTGATCCAGCCCGGAGTTGGCCCAGCCCTGTGAAAGGGCCTGAACAAAGGTGTACGGCCTGAAGGGATTGAGCACGCCCTCGCGCATCGGTTGCTTGAGGCCGGCGCAGATTCGACGAATGACGAAGGTCGATGACTCTTCGACCGCATTCAGAATCGGGCTGGCGGCACGGTCCGCCCGTACGCGCCGGTCCTGCACGGACGTATCCACGAGTGCAAGTTCCCCAGCCGGAGGTTCAGCCTCAAGCTGAACATCAGGAAGGAGCTGTGTGGCGCATTCCTTGACGAGCGCCTCTCGGAGCGCAGCGAGGTGCGACAGACGCAGTGCGGCCTCCTTCTGCTCGAGCAGCATGGCCAGCTGCATCTGACGGCTCGACGTACGCGAATCCGCTTCCTTCTCAGCTTCGGCACGCAGCGCGGCCGAGAGCCCGCGAACGATCTCGCCGTGATTGCGCGCTACATGGTCATACGCAACTGCGGTCAAGCGTTCGAGCAATGCGGGCATGCCCTTCGGGCGAACGCTCGCAGAGCGCTCGACAGGCGTCATCATGGGGCTGGGAGACTCGATGCCTGCTGCCATGAATCAGTGCGCTGCGGCGGGTCCGCCGCTTTGGGATGCATTGAGGATATCTCCCGCGTCCTCACCCAGCAGTGCGCCAAGCGCACGCGCGACGATGGGCTCCACATCCACAGGCCGCAAACGACCGGTGCGCAGTAGTCGAGCAACATCGCGCTCTGAGTGCACGAATGCGTCGAAGCCCTCGCGATTGGTGAACAGCAGCCGTGTTCGCATCGGGCTGACCCAGGAAAGGCGGTAGCGGCGCTCGCTGCCGTCGTCAGCGATGAAGTCGAACCAAGTATTGCGGGTCAGTCTGTGCGCCTGCTCGTCATAGGGATCCTCGATCGAGCTGTTCACATTCGCGCGACGTGCTTCAAGCGCTTCGCGTGCGGAACTGGCAGCAGCCTCCTCGGCTTGCTGCAGCATTGGGTCGGCCGCGGTTTCGGTCGTTCCAGCGCGAACAACTCGCGTGTGAGTCTCGATGAGGCGCTTGGTAAATGCAGCGCGTTCATCACCGGTCCAGCGGATTGCATCCAGCGCGACGTTGATGTGCCTGACCATGGTCGGCAGCACGGACACCAGCTGGCGCCGATCTTCCGGTGTGGCCTTGGGCTTCACGGACCAGATCAATTGGTCCATGGTCTCGACCGCACGGTCCCACACATCCGGCCGCCGCTCCCGGTTGAGCCACGCGTGCGCGAGCACCTCGCGCCATTGATTGGTCAGAAAGGGGGTCAGCAGCGCATCAATCTCGCGCCCCGCCAAGCGGGAGTGCACGCACTCGTCGGCGGTGCGCAGCGCCAGTTCGAACTGTTCATTGGTGGCCGCATCGTTTGCCTGGGGCTCGATGCGCGCTGCAACCTGCTGCTCGGATTCGAACAGGAAGCGTTCGAATTCCTCTAGCAGCTCCGTGAATAGCGACAGATCCTCCTGGAAGTCGCTGAGGACTCGCTGGACGGTCTTTTCGATCTGTGCATAGAGCGGGTCGTCCTCGCCCTTTTCAGGCGCCCAGGCGATCGAAGCGCGAGCCAACGAGTCGACCAGCTTGCGTGCCGGATGCTCGTCCTTGAAGAAGAACTCGCGATCAATCATCGCCGCCTTGAGCACCGGAATCTGCAGGCGCGAAATCACGACCTTGAGTTGCGACGGAATCGAGATTTCCGAGAAGACATAGTCGAAGACTTGAGCGAGCACTTCGACCGTGCCCCGGTCAAGCTCGGGCGCTTCCTTGACGCGATCCGACTCGGCCATGGCCCGGAGCATGTTCTCGGGGATGGCAATTTCGTCGACATCGCCAACGACGATGGGCTGAGGCTCATCGAGCGCCCGGGCTTGCAGGGAGTTGAGGAAGCCGACGAATTGAGGGTCAGGCTGCGGGAGCAATGCCGCGCTGGAGTCGCTATCGCCGGTGAACAGTGGTCGACGCAGCATGTTCGAAAGCTTGCCAAGGAACTCCTTGGCGGACTGGCCAATCCGCAGAATGGAGTCCTGAAAGCCTGCGCCGCCCCAGTCGCGGCTGTCGAGTCCGGCCTGCTGTTCCTCGTTGAGCTGGCGCCACAGAGTGGTTTTCGCATCGTCGGATGGGCCACTCTCGGTGATGCGAAACGCAGAGGGCGGCATGACTCCGGTATCGCGTGCCTTGCGCACACGAAGTTGCAGCTTTGGGGCCACCCCGGCCTTGATCAGCGTGCGGTCGAGCGCGTCGTACAGGACATCGAGCGGAAAGAAGGTTTGCGGCGTGATCGACAGCAGCAGATCTTCAGTGGCGTGCGAGTCAAGTCCCGCCATCTCCCAGCCTTGCATGAAGGCGCGCAGGAACACTTCCGGGCGGACGGGATTGCGAGCGAGCAAGGGCTCATCGTCGCCAAAGAGGACGCCGCAGCGGTGCGTCAATGGCGCGACTTCATCCTCGTAGAACGCATTGATTGGCCGCGACACGCGATCCAGCAGGACGGCACGATCCTGCTCTGCGACGTCTACGAGGGACAGGGCGCCCGCAGCGAGCACGCTTTCAGAGCGGGAACGCAGCGGCGCCTCGGCCTGTTCGTCCAGCGTCGTGCGCAGGCAGTTGAGGAAGGATCGCTTGAATACCTCGCCCTGGCGGCCCAGCAGGTTGTATGCGGACAGCCAATGCGAGGCTCTGACCGATGATTCTGAACGATCCGCGAGATCGAACAGATGCTTGCGCAGACGCGTGATGGTGTCGTCGAACGTCGCGCTGGCAAAGTCCATCGACTGGGTCACCATGCCGCGCAGCAGCAGTCGCGCTTGCTTGAAGCGTGCGCTGTCTCCGGGCAGGGGCTGCCGAGTCTGCGGTGTCAATGCCATGAAATCCTCACGACGCCTGACGGGATTGTGGGGCAGGCGGTCTGAAAATGTAGGCCAAAGTGCGTTGATTTTGGCGCAATTCTCATGCGAAACGCGAACAAGGGTGAAGAACGGTTGTTTTTCGTGACCTGACAGGCACGCGTCAACGCACTCGCGTATCTTTCCGGCCGGAACTGCCCGCAAAACAAGGGCATGGGAGAGACATGGTGCGCTTGATGTTGTTGGCAAGCAGGTGGGCAGGCTTATTCGCAATCGGACTGATGTGCCTGATGTGCCTGCAGCCCGCCGTGCGTGCCCAGAGCCTACCGCTGCCGCTGGTCGCGGCTGGAACCGTCGAGCGGCTCGCCGGTACCGTTCGCCTCGCCGGAGGCGGCGGCGAGCGCATCGCGACTATCAAGGCCCCGGTTTACGAGGGCGAGCGGATCGTCACTGAAGGGAACGGCGAGGCGGTGCTGCGCATGGTGGACGGCGCCCTCATTGCTTTGCGTCCGAACTCGCAGATCACGCTGGTGAAGTACACCTTCACGCCAGACCCCAAGGACGCCAAGGCCGACGGGACAACGATCCAGCTGCTCAGCGGCGCCCTGCGTGCAATCACGGGCGTGATGGGCCGACGCAATCCAGCGAGTGTGCAAGTGCGAACGGCAAGCGCGACCATCGGCGTGCGAGGCACAGATTTCGAGGTCGTCGTGATTCCTGCGGACAGCGGCGAGGTTCGCGCGGGTACCTACAGCCGAGTCATCGAGGGGGCCACATTTCTCGAAGCCGCAGACGGCCAGCGCATCAGCGTTGCCAAAGGCCAGAGCGCATACGTCCCTCAGGATGCGCTTCGGCTGGCGCGCGAATTCGGCGTCCTTCGAAATGTTCCGCCGGTATTTCAGGCAGGCAGCTTTGACGACGCCCTGAAGGCGCTTCAGGAGGAAGCCATGCGCCAGATCGAGCGCGAGCTGCACAAGTACATGCCCTCGCAGCTGCAACAGATGCTCCCTGGTCTGGGCGATCTGTTCCGGCGTCGCTGACCGGGCCCGGAGCGGCCTGGACAAGGGCCGCTCGCTACACTGCGGCGCCGAAAGCATGCCGGTGCAGGGCGTTCAGCACGATCCCACGAAGCACGCCAGGTCCGGTGCAGCACACGAGCCCTGAGGCCCGCGCGACCTGCTGCAATTCTGGCCTGCAGCGCCCCCTGCTGCAGGCCCGGCGCCTTGCCATTGGCCAAGCACACTCGAATCGTTCCATGCGTCTCCTCATGCTGCGTGCAGGCAGCTTCTTTTGCGTCGTGCTCGCAAGCACGCTTACGGCTTTTGCGCAGACCGGTGCCCCGGAGAGGCCCGCCGCTGCCGTGGTCCAGCCGATCCGGGCCGTGGCGCTCGGTTCCGACGAAGCCATTCGTCTGGACGGTCGACTTGACGAGGCCGTTTGGCAGCGCGCACCGGTGTACCGTGAGTTTCATGAGATCGATCCGGTTCGCGGTCGCAAACCGGACTACGAGACCCGCGTGCAGGTTGCCTACGGAGAGCGTGCGCTCTATGTCGCAGTCATTGCACTTGATCCCAGACCCGAGCAGATCCGGCAGCCGCTCGTGCGGCACGACCTGGTCAACCGCACCCAGGACTTTGTCGTCGTGTACATCGATCCGGTGGGCGGCAGGAAGGCCGCGCAGTTCTTCCGCGCCAACGCAGCCGGCAGCACGGCAGATGGCATCCACACTGCCGATAACGACAATGAATCCTTTGCACCCGACTACGACTTCGATGTGGTCACTGCACCCTGGCAGCACGAAGGTGAACGCGGCTGGGTGGCCGAATTCAGGATCCCGTATTCCTCGCTTCGCTATACCGCGGACCCGAGTGCGCGATGGCGCATTCAGATCGGCCGGCGCATCCCCCGCGAGCAGTTCACCCTGGTCCTGTCGACGCCGCTTGCGCGCGGTGCCCTGTCCTTCATCGATGCAGTGCAGCCTCTGGAGGGCTTCAAGCCCCCACAGGATCATGCATTTCTGAACGTTCGTCCAACGTTGACTGTCCGGCGCACCGAGGACGAGCCGGCCGGTGGTCCGACGCGCCGTGATGGCGAGATCAAGCCCTCGCTGGATGTGAAGTGGCGCCTGCGCCCCGAGCTGGTGGTGGATGCCACAGTGAACCCGGATTTCTCGCAGGTCGAGCTCGACATTCCGCAGCTGTCGCGCAATACGCGGTTTGCGCTGTTCCTCTCGGAGAAGCGCCCCTTCTTTCTGGAGTCTGGCGACTTGCTCGCGAGCCCGACGGACGCGCTGTACACGCGCAGCGTGAACGACCCCCGCTGGGGTCTGCGTGCGAGCTGGCGCAGCGACCGTCTGGCCGGCACCGCCTTGCTGGCGCGTGACAAGGGTGGTGGCCTGACACTGCTGCCGGGCGCCTACGGCACAGGTGCAGCTTTGCAGCCGGCCAACACCACGCTGATGAGCCGAGCACGCAGCGATGTGGGTGATCTCACCGTGGGCGCGATCGCCATCGATCGCCGCTATGCAGACGGGCGCGGCGAGAACGCAGTCCTGGGCGCAGACGGCACCTGGAGCATCACGCCAAACTGGCGCATCAAGGCGCAGTGGATGGGCTCACGCACGACTGCGCTGGCTGATGGATCTGGCGAGCTTTCGGCTTCCCGCGCCGAGACCGGCAGCAAGCTGTACGCGAGTCTGTACGGTCGCACCGAGCGCACAGAGACCGGCTTGACCATTCAGCGCACCAGCGCCGATTTCCGCAATGACGCAGGCTTCGTGGCGCAATCCGACGTACGCAAAATCGACGCGAACCAGAACTATGAGTGGCAGCGCATTGGGCCGTTCAACAAGGTGTCTGTCTTCGTGAACGCAGGTCGTACCGAGGCGCTGGATTCAGGCGAGATGGTCTCGCAGTACTGGTTCCCTGGCGTGTACTTGACGGCCGCTCGCAATACCGAGATCAACTTCGAGTACGACCCGGCAAGCAAGCAACGCACTGCACCGGGCGCGCCCGTACTGACAGAGCGATTCGCGCATCTCTGGGCCATGACAACCCCGGCGCGCTGGATGCCGCTGCTGGAGGGGTCGATCGACGCGGGTGACCTCGCCGATGTGACTGCCAACCGGATCAGACCCGGCTTGCGCTGGTACCTCTACACGCGCTTGCGGCCCGCGCCGCGCGTGGAGTTGGAGCCGCGTGTGGATCAGCTCGTCCTGCGTCAGGACGGCGAGCGTGTCTACACCGAGACCGCGGCGCGCCTGCTGTCGATCGTGCACGTGGCGCCGCGGCAATCCTTGCGTCTGATCCTGCAGCGCACGAGCTTCGAGCGCCGCGCCGAACCGGCGCTCAACATCCTCGCCGATCGTTCTCGCAGTAGCGCGCAGTCGCTCACCTATGCATGGCGCCGGAGTGCAGGTACGGTGCTCTACGTGGGTGCGGGCCGCGGTGCGGTCGGGCTTCCCCTGCAGAAATCGCGTGGCTCCGAAGTGTTTTTGAAGCTTCAGGCGGACATGGACGAGGCGCGCGAGGCTTGGCGGGCACGCCGCGCTGGGTGATGCGCGCGAGTGCAGACGAGGATTGAGTGGTGACCGGGCCGCGGCTCGCCTGAGTCGGCGCCAAACGAGAAAGACGAACCCATGCAGTGGACGACCTGGCTTGCCTTCTTTGCCGCCTCCTGGGCGATCAGCATCTCACCGGGGGCTGGCGCGGTGGCCGCGATGAGCAGCGGTGCGGCCTACGGATTTCGTCGGGGGTACTGGACGACGGCAGGCCTGATCTCGGGCATCTGGCTGCAGGTGCTGCTCGTGGCTGTGGGTCTGGGCGCGCTGATTGCTGCTTCCAGCACGGCATTCCAGCTAGTGAAATGGCTAGGCGTCGCCTACCTTGTTTACTTGGGCTTGCGTGCATGGAAGGACTCGTTTCACTCCTCGGGCGGCGCCATTCATGTGGAGCGGGGTGGGACCTCCACGCGCCGTGCGCTGGTATTCAAGGGGCTTGTGGTCAACGCAATGAATCCGAAGGGGACGGTATTCCTGCTGGCCGTGATGCCGCAGTTTCTGGACCTCCACGCGCCGCTCCTGCCGCAGTACCTCATCATTGCGCTCACCCTGGGCTTCACCGACCTGGTGGTCATGGGCGTGTACACCTCGCTGGCGGCTCGGGTGCTTGCGGTGATGAACTCGCCACGCGAGACTGCATGGATCAACCGATTCTTCGGCAGTTTGTTCATTGTGGCTGGTGCCTGGCTGGCCACTTTCAAGCGCGCGGCCTGAACGACCGAAAACACGGGGGCGGGCCGGGCATGGCTCGTCGCAAAGGGGACACTCATGACCACACTAGGAACACCACTGTCGCCGCGCGCCACGCGCGTCATGCTGCTCGGCGCGGGCGAGCTGGGCAAGGAAGTGCTGATCGCGCTGCAGCGCCTCGGGGTGGAGACGATTGCGGTCGATCGCTACGACAACGCGCCTGGCCACCAGGTGGCGCATCATGCCCGCACGATTGCCATGAGCGATCCGGATGCGCTGCGAGAGCTCATCGTGCGAGAGAAGCCCATGCTGGTGGTGCCCGAAATCGAGGCCATTGCCACGCCCGTGCTGCAGGAGCTGGAAGCTGCGGGCGTGGTCCGCGTGGTGCCCACGGCGCGTGCCGCCCGTTTGACCATGGATCGCGAGGGCATCCGCCGCCTGGCGGCAGAGACGCTCGGACTGCCAACGTCGCCCTATCGCTTTGCGGATTCGCTGGCGCAGCTGCAGGCCGCCATCGATGGCACCGACGGGCAGCCGGCCATCGGCTACCCCTGCATCGTCAAGCCGGTGATGAGTTCATCGGGCAAGGGGCAGAGCAAGCTCGATGGGCCCGATGACGTGAAGCCCGCCTGGGACTACGCCATGGCCGGCGGCCGGGTGAACGCCGGCCGCGTGATCGTGGAAGGTTTCATCGACTTCGACTACGAGATCACCCAGCTCACGGTGCGTGCCCGCGGGGAGGATGGTCAGGTGCAGACGCACTTCTGCGAGCCGATCGGCCACATTCAGGTCAGCGGCGACTACGTCGAGAGCTGGCAACCTCACGAGATGAGCGCCAAGGCACTCGCGGCTTCACGTGAGATCGCCAAGCGGATCACCGACGACTTGGGCACCGGGCCCGATGGGCAGCCCGGTGGTCTGGGGCTGTATGGCGTGGAGCTGTTCGTCAAGGGCGACCAGGTCTGGTTCAGCGAGGTCAGCCCGAGACCGCACGACACCGGCATGGTGACAATGATCACGCAGTGGCAGAACGAGTTCGAGCTGCATGCTCGCGCCATCCTCGGCCTGCCGGTGAGTACGGCGCTCAGGAGCCCCGGCGCCAGCGCCGTCATCTATGGTGGCGTGGAGGCTGAGGGCGTGGTGTTCGAGGGCGTCGACCAGGCGCTGCGTGTGCCGAACTCCGAGTTGCGTCTGTTCGGCAAGCCGGAGAGCTTTGCCAAGCGACGCATGGGTGTGGCTCTGGCTTTCGATAGCGACGTGGATGTGGCGCGCATCCATGCGAAGCACGCGGCCCGGCGGGTCAAGCCGCGGGCGTGAATCTGCACGCTTGAAGCAAGCGCATGCGGAGCTCTTGCCCCCAGAGAGCGCGCCTGTGCTGGATTGTCTCTTTTTCGGCCGTCAGAAAAGGCACCGTCAAATCTCTGAAGAATGGCTTCAGACAAGCGAGAAGTGACCCTCGCGATCTTCCGGAAAGACCAAAAACGGCCAGAAAACTCAGCTTGCTCGCCGCGCCGCAAATCGTTCCAGCCGCTTGGCCGCCTGTTCGCGCACCTTGTTCTGCAGCAGCGGAGTCCACCCCAGGAGCACGCCGGGGAGTCCGAGGGCCTGCCGGCTCCAGCGCCAGAAGTTGAAATCATCGACGTGCGTCTTGATCAGGCCGTTCTCGAAGGTGAAGCGCGCCTCGATGACATTGTGTACGGCACGCCCGCTCATCGAGAAGGTGTAGTCGGCTTCCCAGTGGGCACGGCCCTGCTGTTCGTCGGCCTGCACATTCTCGAACTCGATCTTGAAGTCAGGCCCGGCCTGCGAGGTCAGCATGGTCCACATCTGGCCGATGCGTTCACCATGAAGTTCAAAGGCCGGATCGCGAAAGACCGCATCGGGTGCATAGCACGCTGCCATCGTGGCTGCATCGCGGCGTGAAAAGGCGCAGTAGAAGCGCTTGATCAGCGCCTCGTTGCGGTGCAGCTGCGTGGTCGAGGCCGCGCAGGGATCGGGTTTGCCCGAGGACGAATCGAAGGTGCTGCTGTTCATAGAAGAGCCTGCAAAAAGGCGCAATCCAGCCAACGGTCGAATTTGTAGCCCCCTTCGCGCATCACACCTGCCACTTCGAATCCCATGGCCTGATGCATGCGGATGGATGCCGCATTGCTGGCGTCAACCACGCCCACCATGCTGTGAAAGCCGCGTGCCTTGGCGTGAGCCATGAGGTGCCGCATCAGCGGGCGCGCGAGTCCTCGACCCCGGCAATCCTCGCGCAGATAAACGGAGTGCTCCACCGTGAAACGCCAGCCTTCGCGAGGCCGGAACGGGCCATAGGTCGCGTAGCCGCCGACAGAGCCGTCGGCCAGCTCAGCCAGCACAAAGGGGTCACCCGCCGCCTGCTTGGAATTGAGCAGTGCGAGCTGCTCATCCAGCGTGCGCTCCGCATACTGATAGGTTGAGGTACTGCCGCGCACCTCGGCGTTGTAGATCGCCAGCACCGCGGGCATGTCATCGGCGCGCGCTTCGCGCAAGACCAGCGGATCATTGCTTGCCCGAACAGCAGCGCTGGATGGGTTGACAGGTTCACTCCACATGAAAGCGAGTGTACGGCCCGGACATTGCGGCGATGCAGCGTGTGCACATTTGTTGTGGCCGCTATGGTGTCGATGCTGCAGTTCACGTGTTGTTGCATCCACCCGCTTGCAGACCGACTGCGGCAGGCGTTGCGCCGCGTAACTGCGGATATGCCCGCCCGCGCTTCATCACTGGCCCTTCAGCTGCTGTACATGCCCGCCCTGCTCCCTGTCCGATCTGCCGCGCCGCGCTCTGCGGTTGAACATCTTCCTGTGCACGCCGCCGACGCCGCACTGGCGAAACTGCCGCTTGTGCGCTTTCAAGGGTCGCGACTCGCGCGAGCGCTCCTGCGGCTGTTCGGCTGGCGAACATTCTTCGAGGGCGTACCCGGCCCGCACGGCGTGATCATTGTCTACCCGCATACGAGCAACTGGGACTTTCCGGTCGGCATCCTGGCCAAGTGGGCCTTGGGTATTCCTGTGCGCTGGTGGGGCAAGGACAGCCTGTTCGTCCATCCGCTGACGCGCTACACGCTCGGGCCGCTCATGCGCTGGTGGGGCGGGGTGCCGGTGAACCGCGCTGCCTCGCAGGGCTTGATCGCCCGCACAGTGCAGCAGATGAAGTCGAGCCCGTTCTTCTGGCTCGCACTGGCGCCGGAGGGCACGCGCAGCTTCAAGCCCCATTGGAAGAGCGGCTTCTATCACTTGGCCGTCGCTGCGGAGGTGCCGCTGGGTCTGGCTGCGCTGGACTTCGCACGCAAGGAGGTGCGCGTCACGCAGTTCATCGGACTGACCGGCGATCCGGAGCAGGACCTGCTGCGCATCCGTGCCTACTATGCATCGGCCACCGGATGCCGGCCGGAGCAGGCCGGCCCCATCGAATTCCGTGCTGCCGACGGGCATGCCAGCGCCTCTCAGGTCCCGCTGGCCGGCGCGATCAAGACCTGAAATGCAAAGCGGCGCACCGAAAGACTCGGTACGCCGCCCGGGGGTGCGCAGCCGGTCAGGCGGCCAGGCGCGACTCGATCTGCGCCTTGACCTGGGGCAGCTCGGTGGGCAGGTGGTGTGCGAGCTGCGCGAACAGCTCCTCGTGCAGCTTGAGCTCAGCGAGCCAGGCTGCGCGGTCAATTGAGGTCACCTTCTCGAAATCCGTGGCGCTGAACTGCAGACCCGTCCAGTTCAGGTCCTCGTAGCGCGGCGAAATCCCGAAAACGTGCTCGGCGCCAGCGCCCTGGCCCTCAATGCGGTCGATCATCCACTTCAGCACGCGCATGTTTTCGCCATAGCCCGGCCAGACGAACTTGCCGTCTTCGCCCTTGCGAAACCAGTTGGTCGTGAAGATCTTGGGCAGCCGGGCGCCGGAGGCGGCGAGCTTGTCGCCCAGATTGAGCCAGTGCTGGAAGTAGTCGGCCATGTTGTAGCCCGCGAAGGGCAGCATGGCGAAGGGGTCGCGGCGAACGATGCCTGTGGCACCCGCCTGTGCGGCCGTGGTTTCGCTGCCCATCGTGGCAGCCATGTAGACACCCTCGACCCAATTGCGGGCTTCCGTGACCAGCGGCACCACCGTGGAGCGGCGACCGCCGAAGATGAAGGCGTCGATCGGCACGCCAGCTGGATCGTCCCACTGGGCATCGAGTGCCGGGTTGTTGGCTGCGGCCACGGTGAAGCGTGCGTTGGGGTGCGCGGCCTTGCGGCCCGCCTTGCCATCCTCTGGGGTCCAGTCCTTGCCCTGCCAGTCGATCAGGTGTGCCGGTGCGCCGCCGGTTTCCTTTTCCATGCCTTCCCACCAGACGTCGCCGTCATCGGTGAGGGCGACGTTGGTGAAGATCACATCGCGCTTCAGGCTGGCCATGCAGTTCGGATTGGTCAGGGTGTTGGTGCCCGGCGCCACGCCGAAGTAGCCCGCTTCCGGGTTGATCGCGTACAGACGGCCATCAGTGCCCGGCTTGATCCAGGCGATGTCGTCACCGATGGTCGTGACCTTCCAGCCCTCGAAG
>JAIXTA010000198.1 GCA_027484405.1 Burkholderiales bacterium | reverse complement strand
GGTCCCGGCCCATGGTCGAGGCAATGCGCAGCGCAAAGCACTTCTTGCCCAGCAGCGCGTTGCCGCCATAGCCCGAGCCGTAGCTCCAGATCTCCCGCGTCTGGGGGAAGTGGACGATGTACTTGGTCGGATTGCAGGGCCAGGGCACATCCTTGTCGCCCGCAGCAAGCGGCTTGCCGACGGTATGCACACAGGGCACGAACTCGCCATCGGTACCCAGCACGTCGTACACAGCGCGACCCATGCGCGTCATGATGCGCATGTTCACTGCCACATAAGGACTGTCCGACAGCTCAACGCCGATGTGCGCGATCGGCGAGCCCAGCGGGCCCATCGAGAACGGCACCACATACATCGTCCGGCCGCGCATGCAGCCAGCAAACAGGCCGTCGAGCGTGGCGCGCATCTCTGCGGGGGCCATCCAGTTGTTGGTCGGGCCGGCGTCTTCCTTCTTCTCGCTGCAGATGAAGGTGCGGTCTTCCACGCGCGCCACGTCACTGGGGTCGCTCCAGGCCAGGTAGCTGTTGGGGCGCTTGGCCTCGTTGAGCTTGCGCATCGTGCCGGCCGCCACCAGCTCGCTGCACAGCCGGTCGTATTCCGCCTGACTGCCATCGCACCAGTAGATGCGGTCGGGTTGTGTATGCGCTGCGATCGAGTGGACCCAGTCAATCAGCTTCGCATTGCGGACCCAGTCGGGCGCGCTTACGGCGGGTTTCAAAACGGCGTTCATGCAGACCTCTTGGATGACAAAAAACGATTGGTAAGCTCACCAGTCCGTCGGGATAGGCCCGCGAATTGCGGCCTGGCTGGCGGGCTTGCCAATCGTTTTTGTGGACTGCGGCCTCAGGTGGGTGCCGCTTGCCGAAAGCGGGGTCTGCCCGGCGTTCGGCCTTGGGGGCTCTGCTCTTCGAGCTTTTTGCTCCCATAGCGAAAACTGTAGCACGCAGCCCTTACATCGGCGCTTGTAACTACATTGACGAAAGTAGTGGTAATCGATCTGGCAGGCTGTGTGCTCCCGGCGCCAGCACGCCCGCAGCGGACCCCATCATGAAGATCGCCATCCTTGACGATTACCAGGACGCCGTGCGCAAGCTGGCCTGCTTCGGCCTGCTTGCCGGCCATGAGGTCAAGGTGTTCAACAACACGGTCAAGGGCATCGGGCAGCTGTCTGTTCGCTTGCGCGATACCGAGGTTCTGATCCTGATTCGCGAGCGCACTGCCATCACTCAGGCACTGGTGGAGAAGCTACCCAATCTGCGCCTGATCGTGCAGACCGGAAAGCTCGGGCCGCATATCGATCTGGACGCCTGCACGCAGCGCGGCATTGCTGTGGCCGATGGAACGAGCGATCCGATTGCAGCTGCCGAGTTCACGTGGGCCCTGCTGATGGCTGCGATGCGCAGGATTCCGCAGTACGCAACCGCGCTGAAGCACGGTGCATGGCAGCAAAGCGGCCTGAAGTCCAACAGCATGCCCGCCAATTTCGGTCTCGGCCGGCGCCTCGCGGGCAGTACCTTGGGCATCTGGGGTTTTGGCCGGATCGGCCAGCGTGTTGCGCAGTTTGGCCACGCTTTCGGTATGCAGGTGCTGGTATGGGGGCGGGAGGGCTCTTTGACCCGGGCCGGGGCGGCGGGCTTCGAGCTTGCGCCAACTCGCGAAGCGCTGTTCGAGCGCAGCGACGTGCTCAGCGTGCACCTCAGGCTCAACGCCGAAACGCGTGGCATCGTCAGCGCTTCCGATCTTCAGCTCATGAAGCCGGATGCACTTTTCGTCAACACGGCGCGCGCGGAGCTCGTGGCAACCGATGCATTGGTCGGTGCATTGAATCGCGGGCGTCCCGGCTTTGCAGCGGTCGATGTGTTCGAGTCCGAGCCGATCCTGCAGGGGCATCCTCTGCTGCGCCTTGAGAACGCACTGTGCACGCCGCATCTTGGCTACGTCGAGCTTGCGCACTACGAGCACTATTTCAGTGAGGCGTTTGCACATGTCGCAGCGTTTGCTGCAGGCACACCCACCGGTCTAGCGAATCCGGCTGCGTTGACAGTTCGTCGACGCTGACGAGCCCGGCGTGCCGCATGGCGGCATGAGCAAACCGTTTGTCCATGCTCGTGTTGCGCAGAGGCGAAAGTCGGTTTCGGGTCTGGATGAACACCCCAAGGTTCGTTACGCTTCGCCTTCGGCAACAAGATGTAACGCCTTTGGGGGATGAATCCCCGTTCAGGTAGCGTTGCCACGGTGTTGGGGATGCACATGCTCACGAATTTGAATACCGGTCCGATGTCGGGCTCTGCAAGCGGTAGCGTTGATCTGAGTGCGCTTGGTAATGCACTGGGCGCGGCGTTTGGCGGATCCAGTCGTTCGTCCGAAGCGCCAGCTACAGCCGCCTTGCCGCAGGCCTTTGAGTCGCTCGCGGCGCTGCTCGAATTGGTTGACTGCGCCATCCTGATCGTCACTCTGGACGGCCACGCGCTGTTCTCGAATTCGCGTGCCCACAAAGAACTGCTTGTACCTGGGGTGATCGATCTTCAGGGCGGGACCCTGCGTCTGTCGCAGCAGTCCGTGAATGACCGGCTCGACTATGCGCTGAAAGCCGCCCGCCTGGGCAAGCGCAGTCTGATCGTTCTGCCCACCCAGGGTGAGCCGACGACTGTGGCCGTACTGCCGCTGGCGGCACGCTCCAACAGCGGTGAGCCCTATGCCGTGGCGCTGGTTTCAGGCCGTACCGACATCGCGAGCCGCCCTGAAATCGTCATGTTTGCGCGCCACTTCGGGCTCACGCCGACCGAGGCGCGTGTGCTGGATGCGCTGTGCGCCGGCTTCCGGCCAAAGGACATCGCCGAGCGCGAACAAGTTGCAGAGTCCACGGTACGTACCCACGTCAAGGCGCTGTGTACCAAGACTGGCACCGCAGGTATCCAGGACGTTCTGCGGATGATTGCCCGCCTGCCCCCGGTGGCGACGCGTGATGTGGCATTGGCCGGCTCCACCTCAAGCCCTGCGCCGCGAGGTCGCAAGCGCGTCTGACCGACAATCAGCGCGACTGCGCGGTCTGACGGCCACCAACAAAAAAGCCCGCGACTGCGGGCTTTTTTGTTGGGGCTCCGTCCCCATGAGGACGCCACACACATCAATGACATGGCTGGGCCGGGAATCATTCCTCGTCGTCACCACTGCGGTCGCGATAATCCTTGCGCGGCCGTTCGTTGAAGCGACGCGGCTTGCGGTCGGCAGGCGCACCGCCAGGGGGGGCACCAAAGCCACCACCACCGCCGCCTTCGCCGCGCAGCGGAGCGCCCCAGGGGGTGCGGGGCGGGCGGTCACCGAAGCCACCACCACCTTCGCCACCGCCGCCGCCGAAGCCACCTTCACGGCGCGGCGGACGGTCGCCAAACGGGCGCGGGGGGCGGTCACCAAACTGGCGCGGAGGACGATCACCGAAGCCACCACCGCCACCGCCACCACCGCCTTCACGCGGCGGACGGTCGCCCCAAGGACGCGGCGGGCGATCGCCGAAGCCACCACCACCCCCTTCGCGGGGCGGACGATCCCCCCAGGGGCGCGGTGGACGATCGCCAAACGGGCGCGGCGGGCGATCGCCAAAGGGGCGACCGCCACCACCGCCGCCGCCTTCAGGCACGGGGTCGAGTGAGCGGATGTTGGCAGCCTGAGGGCCCTTCGGACCATCCTTCAGGTCGTACTCGATGCGCTGGCCTTCGCGCAGAGTACGGAAACCGCCCCCTTGAATGTCAGAGAAGTGGGCGAAGATGTCGTTTCCGCCCTCGTCGGGGGTGACAAAGCCAAAGCCCTTGGACTCGTTGAACCACTTGACTACACCGGTCGGCATTGCGGTTGCCTTTCTCTATCTCTATCTGATCTGACTGGCGGAGGATGATTTGCTGCCGCGGGAACATTGGGTTGAAGCTTGCGGCGGCGGGTCTTGCACACGCTTGGGAGTCTGGGCGTTCGCGGGATGAATCTCTGGCCTGACCGGGCGTCTTGCGCAATGCACGCTCCAGCGGGGCGTGTCGTAGCGGCCGGATAGGCTGCTCGACATTGCCGTGCTTGAACGCGCTTCAATTCCATGTTAGCGGCCGTGTTGCAGCGCTGCAAACAGTTTGGCTTGTAGTGCGATTGAGTGCGGGACTTCCCTGACCCAGACAGCCGGCTCGTGCCATGATCCACAGCTGCCCCGCTGACCGAGCGCGGCGACTGCCACTCATGCCAAGGAAGCCCATGAAGCGACTTGCCCTCCTCGTCCTGAATTGCGCACTGATTGCGCCGCTGGCGGCCCAGACTCCCGCCGTCACCGACACCGCCCGTCCGCCAGTGGCCGCGCAAAAGCCCAAGGACGTCACCGTCCACGGTGACAAGCGGATTGACGAATACTTCTGGTTGCGTGAAAGAAACAACCCGGAAGTGATCGAGCATCTCAAGGCGGAGAACGCCTGGGCCGATCGCTACTTCGCACCGTACGCGGCGTTCGAGGAGTCGCTTTACAAGGAAATCCTCGGGCGCGTGCAGCAGCGTGATGCGGCCGTACCGCGGCTGGAGCGCGGTTACTGGTACGTGACCCGCACCGAGGAGGGCAAGCAGTACCCGATCCTCACGCGACGCAAGGGCAGCGTGGATGCGCCCGAGGAAGTGCTGCTGGACATGAACAAGCTGGCCGAGGGCAAGAAGTTTCTCGCGCTCGGTGCCTTCGATGTGTCCGATAACAACCGCCTGCTGGCCTACACCACCGATGAGACCGGCGGCCGCGACTACACCCTGCACATCAAGGATCTCCAGACCGGCAAGTACCTGGACAAGTCCATCAAGGACATCTCCGAGATTGCGTGGGCAGCAGACAGCCGCACGCTGTTCTACACGACGGTTGATGCCGCCAAGCGCACTTACCGTCTCTGGAAGCACGTGCTGGGCAGCAAGGGCAAGGACCAGCTGCTGGCGGAAGAAAAGGACGAGATGTTCGACCTCGATCTGGGCCGTACCCGTTCCGGCGACTGGATCGTGCTCACCTCGCGCAGCAAGGACACCAGCGACATCCGCGTGATCGACGCCCGCAAGCCGGCGAGCAGCCTGCGTCGAATCGTGGCGCGCAAGACGGGCCGCGAGGTGTACCTGTCCCACCATGCGGGCGCCAAGGGCGGCGACTTCTATCTGCTGGTCAATGACACCGGCCCGAACAACCGGCTGGTGCGCGTTGCTGTGGCCAGCAAGAACACCGAAACCACCGCCTGGACAGAGCTGGTCGCCCACCGCAAAGACGTGATGCTCGAGTCGGCCGACCTGTTCCGCAGCTTCATGGTCCTGCGCGAACGCGACAAGGGTGCGCAGAAGCTGCGCGTGTTCGATCTGGCCCGGGGCTTCGATGCCAGCCGCTCGCACTACATCGCCATGGATGCCGCGGTGTACAGCGCCCGCGGCATGGATAACAGCGAGTACGACACCAGTACTTACCGCTTTGCCTACACCTCGCTGGCGACGCCGAACTCCGTGTTCGACTACGACATGGCCAGCAAGAAGCGCGAGCTGCGCAAGGTCCAGCCCGTGCTGGGCGGTTACGACGCCAAGCGCTATACCGAGCGGCAGGTCATGGCGCGCGCCAAGGACGGCACCGAAGTGCCCATCTCGCTGATCTGGCGCACTGACCTGCGCAAGAACGGCCCGCAGCCTCTGCTGCTCTACGGCTATGGCAGTTACGGTTTCCCGAGCGACCCGGGGTTCTCGCTCTCGCGCGTGTCGCTGCTTGATCGCGGCGTGATCTTTGCGATTGCGCACATCCGCGGTGGTGGCGATCTGGGCCGCCAGTGGTACCTCGACGGCAAGCTGGGCAAGAAGATGAACACCTTCACCGACTTCATCGCCAGCGCCGAGACCCTGATTGCCCAGGGCTACACCGAACCGTCGCAGCTGATCATCCAGGGCGGCAGTGCCGGCGGCCTGCTGATGGGCGCAGTCACCAATCTGCGTCCTGACCTGTTCAAGGCCGTGGTCAGCGAGGTGCCTTTCGTGGATGTGATCAACACCATGCTCGACGAGACCCTGCCATTGACCACCGGCGAGTTCATCGAGTGGGGCAACCCCAAGGACCCCGAGGACTACAAGGTCATGCGCGCCTACAGTCCGTATGACAACCTCAAGCGCGGCGCCTATCCGGCCATCTACCTGCGCACCGGCTTCAATGACAGCCAGGTGCCCTACTGGGAGCCGGCCAAGTACGCGGCCCGGCTGCGCACGCTCAAGACCGACACGACCCCGCTGCTGTTCAACATCAACATGGGCGTCGGCCACGGCGGGGCCTCCGGCCGGTTTGATGCATTGCGTGAGCGCGCTCGCGTATTCACGTTCATGCTCTCGCAGTGGGGGCTGGCGCAGCCGCAGGCTGCCGCAGCACCTACCGCAAAGCAGTGAGCGAAGCGAGGCGCAGCGTCTGCTGCGCCCGATGACGGGATGGGCAGGCGCAGTGCGGGGGACTAACCTTGCGCTGGCTTGCCCTTCTTTTTTCCACAGGCTCCGCGCGGCATCCAGCCGGCGCGAGCCCAGATGACAGGCCGCCCCAGGAGGCGGCCGCTGCCGGAGGAATCGTCATGGCGTCTGCCTTGTCTCGTGCTGTTCGTCCCCCCGTCCTGAACCGCGTGCCCGGCGCCCTGCGGCCACTGGCCCTTGCCGTGGCCGCAGCCCTGCTCGTGGCCTGCGGCGAAAAGCAGAACGCCCCGGCCCAGCCCGCTGCCCCTGCGGCTGCGCCGGCAGCTGCCACCACCCAGGCCAGCGGCGTGGAGTTCATGACCAACGAGACCGTGGCGCTCACGCGTCCGGACTTTGATGCCAAGGTCAACGCCATCATGGCCGAAGGCAAGCCGGGCCAGGTGCTGCAGATCACCGGCATGGCCTATGCCAACGAGAAGCCGGCCAGCACGCCGGACCTCGGCCTGGCGCGCGCAGAAACTGCCAGCATCCTGTTCATGGACAAGCTGCCCAATGAGCGCATCAAACTGGTGAGTGCACCGCAGCTGACCAACGCGCCGGGCGAGCGCTTCGACGCCATCCAGTTCAAGTGGATCGATGCCCCCGCTGGCGTCGTGGCGGGCGCTGCTGCCTCGGCTCCTGCTCCTGCTCCGACGCCTGCACCTGCACCGGTGGCTGCTGCACCTGCGGCCGCGCCGGCCCCCGCAGCAGCGCCGGTCACGGCCGCTGCTCCTGCACCCGCCCCCAAGGCCACTCCGGCCCCAACTCCTGCCGCAGCACCCGCCCCGGTGGCTGCTGCACCGGCGGCCAAGCCCGCGCCTGCTCCCGCGCCAGCGCCTGTTGCCGCTGCACCTGCCGCCAAGCCGGCCACGGGCAGCAAGATGACACCGCCTGCCGGGACGCCCGTAGTGACCAGCCCGGTGGTGGTGAGCTTTGCCACCGGATCGGCCACGCCGGCCATGGTGGCCGCGCAACGGGATGCCCTGCGCGCGCTTGCACAGGCATCGCAGCGGGCCGGCTACAGCCTGACGGTCACAGGCCACACCGACAACACCGGCGACGCCGAGACCAACAAGCGCCTTGCCCAGGCGCGCGCCGAAGCGGTCAAGCAGCGCCTGATCAGCCTTGGCGCCAAGGCGGAGGCCATCAAGGTTGAGTCCTTCGGCGCCGATCAGCCTGCGGCCGACAACGCCACGGCCGAGGGCCGGGCAAAGAACCGCCGCGTCGAGGTCAAGAGCTGAGATCCGCCGCGCGCAGGCGGGGCCATGAAGCACGCCGGGACACAGGCGCTGGCCGCGCTGGCGCCCCTGCTGACCGAACTGCGCGCGCTGCCCGGCTGGGTGGAGCGCAAGCCAGGCACCTTCTACCGTGCCGGCACCGCGATGCTGCACTTCCATGAAGACCCGGCTGGCTTGTTTGCCGACCTGAAGCAGGACGGCCGCTTTGTGCGCTGGCCGGTCAACACGCGGGCGCAACAGCGGGCTGTCTGGGTGGCCGCACGCGACATGCTTCAAAGCGCGCGGGCGCTTCAATCTTGATGTCCCGGCTTTGAGCGCGTGGGGGTGGTGTTCGACACCCTGAGCCGAGGCCGACCGTGCGGCGAGCGACAGGATGCGCCGCGGGCAGCCGCCGGACACATGCCAAGCAGTGGCCGAGCAGCGCCACGCCAGCCTCAGCGATGTACAGGACGAGGGCCGGTCGAGAGCCGAATTCGGGCCGCGACGGTGGCGGTGCCCATACGGTGGGTGTGAGCGCCTGAACTTGCTAGATTGCAGCCGCATCCGCGGTGCGGCGCTGCCAGGCATCGCCGCGCGCGCAATGCAGCGTCCGCGCCGCAGAGCGCCCTGCGTCTACCCCTTCCTCCTGCTCCGGTCGCCAGCATGCATTCACGCTCTCCTGCTCCATCTTCCGGCGCCGCGCAGACGCGCCGATCCCTGCTGCGTGACTTCTCGCTGTCTGCCGCCACTGCGGGCTTTGTCGCCGTGCTCGTGGGCTTCACCAGTTCGGTGGCGATTGTGTTCCAGGCGGCCACGGCGCTCGGCGCCACGCAGGCGCAGCTGACCTCCTGGATGTGGGCGCTTGGCCTGGGCATGGGCCTGACCAGTCTGCTGCCGGCCTGGTGGCTGCGCCAGCCCGTGATGGTGGCCTGGTCCACGCCGGGTGCGGCGGTACTGGCCGCCGGGGCGGTCGGTGCGGCAGGCAGCGGTGGGTTCAACATGGCCCAGGCCACCGGGGCGTTCATCTTCTGCGGCGCGCTGATTCTTCTGTCTGGCGCCACGGGCTGGTTCGAGCGCGTGATGAACCGCCTGCCGATGGCGCTGGCCGCCGCCCTGCTGGCCGGCGTGCTGGCGCGCTTCGGTCTGCAGGCGTTCACCGCAGCCGGCAGCGAGCTCGGGCTGGTGGCCACGATGCTCGTGACTTATCTGCTCGGCCGGCGACTCGCCCCGCGCTACGCCGTGATGGCGGTGCTGGTGGTGGGGGTGCTGTGGTGCGTGGCTGCGGGGCAGATGCGCATGGAGCGGGTGAGCTGGTCGCTCGCCGTGCCCGTGTTCACCATGCCGGTGTTCGATCTGGCGGCCATCATCAGCCTGGGCGTGCCGCTGTTCATCGTGACCATGGCCTCGCAGAACCTGCCGGGCGTGGCCGCCATCCGCGCGGCCGGCTACGACATGCCGATCAGCAAGATCATCTCGCTCACCGGCATCGCCACCGTGCTGCTTGCGCCCTTCGGTGCCTTTGCCCTGAATCTCTCGGCCATCACCGCGGCTATTTGCATGGGGCGGGAAGCGCACGAAGACCCCAGGCGCCGCTATGTGGCAGCCATGGTGTCCGGGCTGCTGTACACGCTGCTGGGCCTGTTCGGCGGGGCAATTGCCGGGCTGCTGATCGCCTTCCCCAAGGCCTTCATCGCCGCCATTGCCGGGCTGGCGCTGCTAGGCACCATCGGCGCAGGGTTGGCCACGGCGCTCAAGGACGAAGCGGATCGCGAGGCGGCGCTGATCGCCTTCCTGGTCACACTCTCCGGTGTGAGCATCCTGGGCGTGGGTTCGGCCTTCTGGGGGGTCGTGGCGGGTGTGCTGGCGCTGCTGGTGCAGCGGGCCTGGAAGGTGCGCTGAATCCCGCTGCGCCTGCATGGATGCCTTGGAAAACCGCACCAAACAACCAGTTTGAGTGCAGGGGGCTCGCGCCAGCAGGCGCTCGCTCTTTCAGCGGCGGCGAGCCGTGCTCGCCGAAACCCCGCTTCCAGCGCCAGACAAGCGGATTCGGCCTGCCATGTCGCTTGTCCGGTGCTGAAGGCGGGGTTTCAGCGAGCGCCGCTCGCTGCCGCCGAAAGACCGAGCGCTTGCAAGCGCGAGGCCCCTGCGCCACAAGCCGGTTGGTGAGCGCGGTTCTTCAGGCACTTTGGTCTGGAAATCTGCATCCAGAGCGCTTTTGAGCGTGCTTTTCCGGGCGTCATGCTGACCAGATTGAACCCGCGCAAGAGCATTTTCCACAGCCTGCGCGACCGGCTTGAGGCGCACCCGCCCGCCTAAACTCGTGGTCCTCCTCCAAGCACGCCAACGAGCACCCCATGGCCCGGCCCGATTGCACCGAACAACTGCAAGCCCTCATGCGCGAGCGCATCCTGATCCTCGATGGCGCCATGGGCACCATGATCCAGCGCTACAAGTTGGCCGAAGCCGACTTCCGCGGCGACCGTTTCACGGACCACGCCAAGGACCTCAAGGGCGACAACGAGCTGCTGTGCATCACGCGGCCCGATGTGATCAGCGAGATCCACGAGCAGTACTTCGCCGCCGGTGCGGACATCGTCGAGACCAATACCTTCGGTGCCACCAGCGTGGCCCAGGGCGACTACGAACTGCCGCAGCAGTACCCCGGCATCGTGCGCGAGCTCAATCTGGCCGCCGCCAAGCTGGCCTGCGACGCGCGCAACAAGTACTCGACACCCGAGAAGCCGCGCTTTGTGGCCGGCGCGCTCGGCCCCCAGCCCAAGACGGCCAGCATCAGCCCGGACGTGAACGATCCCGGTGCGCGCAACATCACCTTCGACGAGCTCAAGCTGGCCTACACCGAGCAGATCGAGGCGCTGGTCGATGGTGGCGTGGACATTCTCCTGGTCGAGACCATCTTCGACACCCTGAACGCCAAGGCGGCGATCTTCGCCATCGACGAATACTTCGAGACCCACGGTGTGCGCCTGCCGGTGATGATCTCCGGCACCGTGACGGACGCCTCGGGCCGCGTGCTCTCGGGCCAGACTGTGGAAGCCTTCTGGGCCAGCGTGCGCCACATCAAGCCCATCACCATCGGCCTGAACTGTGCCCTGGGTGCCGCGCTGATGCGGCCCTACATCGAAGAACTGGCCAAGAAGGCGGGCGAGACCGCGATCAGCTGCTACCCCAATGCCGGCCTGCCCAACCCGATGAGCGACACCGGCTTTGACGAAACCCCGGCCGACACCTCCCGCCTGGTGGGCGAGTTTGCGCAGGCGGGCTTCCTGAACATTGCCGGCGGCTGCTGCGGGACCACGCCGGAGCACATCGCCGCCATCGCCCAGGCCGTGGCGCAGTACAAGCCGCGCCCCTGGGGCCGCTTTGGCGCGGCCTACCGCGAAGCCGCCTGAGCCCACGCGGCCGGCAAGCGTCAGTGGAATGCAAAACAGGGCGCCTGTGCGTCCTGTTTTGCTTCATTCTGGCCGAAAATAAGTGATTTTCTTGTGGTCAATCTGCCAAGTTCCGCATGGAATAAGCGGGATTCGGCATATTCATCATGCCAAGAAAACGCGGCCGAAATCGATCTATTTATGCGCGGCAGCAAACCGGCGATCGCTCGGCAGCACCTCGTTGGCAGCATAGGTGGGCATGCCGCGCAGCTGCGCGTAGTAGGGCGTGAAGTCCGGCGCCGTGGCGTCAAACAGCTGCTGGTAGCTGTCGATGACGTAGTAGGTGTCCTGGAAGTCGTCGATGCGGTACTTGCTCGCCATCACGCGCAGCAGGTCGAAGCCGACGCGGTTGGGCTTGGGTGAGAACAGGCTGTGCTGCGGTTCGCTGCCCGAGGACAAAATGCCCGCGCCGTAGATGCGCAGGCCGGCCGGCGTGTGGATGAGCCCGAATTCCACCGTGTACCAATACAGCCGGGCCAGGTATTCGAGCCCGCCCAGGGCCTGGGGCTTCAGGCCGCCCTCGCCATAGGCCTGCATATAGTCGGCAAAGACCGGGTTGTAGAGCAGGGGCACGTGGCCGAAGAAGTCGTGGAACACATCCGGTTCCACGATGTAGTTGAACTCGTGCTCCTCGCGCAGCCAGGTCGTGACCGGAAAGCGCCGCTGCGCCAGCAGCGAGAAGAAGGCCGTCTCGGGGATGATGCCCGGCACCGCGGCGATCTCCCAGCCGGTCGCCTTGCGCAATGACACATTGACCGCTTCAAAGCGCGGGATCGCCTGCGCCGAGTCCATGTGCGTCAGGCCGTCCATGAACTCGTCGCAGGCCAGGCCCGGCAGCTTGGCGATTCGGTCGGCGTACAGGCGGCGGTAGCGATCGTGCATCTCGGGCGTATAGGCCGCCCAGTCCTGCTCGCAGGTGAAGTCCGCCCGCGCGCTGGCGTAGTCGCCGCGCGGCGGGTTGTCGGTGGCGCCAAAGCTGTAGGCGGCAGGCAGGTCGTCGATCTTCATGGCGGATCTCCTCGTGGCTACTGCGCTTGTGGCGCGGTAGCCATCCTTTCTAAATACGAGGGCTCAGGCGGTCGGCCTCATGTGGGCAAATCGCTGTTCGGGCATTCATCGTTTCGGCCTCTGACTGCGTTCGCCTGACCGTCGATCCCCGCTTTCGCGGGGCCCCTCGCCGGGTGGCTCACGCAGTCACCACGCCTCGCCGAATCTGATCCAGCTCGATCGATTCGAACAGGGCCTTGAAGTTGCCTTCGCCGAAGCCCTCGTCGCCCTTGCGCTGGATGATCTCGAAGAAGATCGGGCCGATCACGGTCTTGGTGAAGATCTGCAGCAGGCGGCCGCCGCCGGGGGCGCCGTCCATCAGGATGGTGTTCTTGTGCAGGCGGGCGATGTCTTCGCCGGTGCCGGGCAGGCGCTTTTCCACCAGCTCGTAGTAGGTATCCGGTGTGTCCAGGAACACCACGCCGCTGGCGCGCAGCGCTTCCACGGTTTCGTAGATGTTGTTGCTGGACAGGGCGATGTGCTGGATCCCCTCGCCGTGGTAGTCGTCCAGGTACTCCTGGATCTGGCCGGCCTTCTCGCCGCCTTCTTCGTTGATGGGGATGCGGATCAGGCCGCAGGGGCTGGTCATGGCCTTGGACTTCACGCCGGTGACCTGGCCTTCGATGTCGAAGTAGCGGATCTCGCGGAAGTTGAACAGGCGCTCGTAGAAGTCGGCCCATTCCTTCATGCGGCCGCGGTGCACGTTGTGCGTCAGGTGGTCCACCATCTGCAGGCCCACGCCCTTGTGGTTGACGTCGGCGTGTGCGGTGGCCGGGTTGAGGGGTACGAAGTCGACGTCGTAGATGTCGATGTCGCCGATCGTGCCGGCGCCAGCGCCATCCTTGCCCTTCCAGCGGTCCACGAAGTAGATCAGCGAGTCGCCAATCCCCTTGATGGCGGGGATGTTCAGCTCCATCGGTCCGCTCTTGGAGTCGAAGCCCCAGGCGCCGAGTTCCAGCGCGCGCTTGAAGGCGGCCGCGGCGTCCTGCACGCGAAAGGCAATGGCGCAGATGGACGGGCCATGCAGGCGGGCAAAGCGCTGTGCAAAGGAATCCGGCTCGGCGTTGACGATGAAGTTGATGCCGCCCTGGCGGTACAGAAGCACGTTCTTGGTGCGGTGCTTGGCAATCGCCTTGAAGCCCATGCTCTCGAAGAGCTTCCCCATGGCGGCGGGGTTCGGCGCGGCGTACTCGATGAACTCGAAACCGGCCGTGCCCATGGGGTTATCCCAGGGCGTGAATTTGGCGACGGGCTTGCTGGACGACATGGGAGGCACCTCGATGGCTGGGACACTGCGGCCCGGGCTGCGCCAGACCGTGGACAATGGGCGAAATCGTACGCCTCCAAACACGCAACAGATATGCGTTGTTCGTCTTTCAGGTGCACTTAAGAGCAATAAAATTGCGCCTAGATCAGCTTGAGAGCACTTTCATGTCTTCCATCGACCTCGACCGCATCGACCGCCAGATCCTGGACCTGCTGCAGGGGGATGCGCACCTGACCTACCAGCAGATCGCAGAGAAGGTGAACCTCTCGGCCAGCCCCTGCCTGCGGCGCATCAAGCGCCTGGAGGAGGCCGGCATCATCAAGCGCTATGTGGCCCTGCTCGATCCGCAGAAGCTCGGCCTGGGCCTGCTGGCCTATGTGAACGTGAAGCTGGAAAAGCGCGGGGCCAAGCCGCTGGAGAACTTTCGCGCGGCGGTGCAGACCTGGCCCGAGGTGGTGACCTGCCTGGCCATGACCGGCGAGATGGACTACCTGCTGCGTGTGCACTGCCGCGACCTGGAGCACTTCACCCACCTCGTCATGGAGCGGCTCATGACGCGGCCCGAGGTGATGGACGTGAAGAGCAGCTTTGCGCTGGAGCGGGTGAAGGACACGACCGCGCTGCCGGTTCCGCAATAGCTTGCGGATGACCTCGGCGCTGCGCGCCTCCATGACCTCGCGCTGACGCGCTTGATGACGTCGCCTGCGGCGACATGAGCCCAAGCTGGCGCCAGCTTGCATTCATGCCGCCATCGGCGGCGTCATTGAGTTGCGAAGCAACGAAGTCATGAAGGCGCGAAAGCGCCGACGTCATGCGTGCGATGTCTCGAACAGCTGCGCCAGCGGCATGGGCCGGCCGACACACCAGCCTTGCACGTAGTCGACGCCGAGCGCGGCGACCTGCTTGCGCACGGCTTCGTCGCCGACACATTCGGCCACCGTGCGAATGTTCAGGCGGTGGGCAATGCGCACGATCGAGGCAATGATCTCCTCGTCCAGCCCCAGGCTGGTGACGCTGTAGTTGGTGGTGTTGGGGTTGGTCAGGCCGGTAATGAAAGACCCATCGATCTTGATCTCATCCACTGCAAATCGCTTGAGATAGTCGTAGGTGGCAAAGCCGGTGCCGAAATCGTCGATCGACACGGCAAAGCCCGCGGCGCGCAGCAGCGACACGGTGCTCTGCGCCAGCTGGGGGCTGGCAATCGCCTGCGATTCCGTGATCTCGAAGCAGAAGTGCCGCGCTGACAGGCCGCGCTCCGAGAGTGCGGTCTTCACGAAGCCCACGAAGCCCGGGTCGGCCAGGCTGGCCGAACTCATGTTGATGGCGCACTTGCGCACGCGGGCAAGCTGTTCAGGATGCTTGCGGAAGTAGTCGAACACTGCCGCTACCACCACGCGGTCGATCTGCGCCATCATGCCCAGCTCCGCGGCGATCGACAGGAACACACCGGGCGGCAGCAGCTGCTCCTGGTCGTCGCGCAGGCGGGCCAGAATCTCGAAGGCCAGCAGTGGATCCTCGGCAGAGGCGGGCCGTGCCGGCGCGATCGGCTGGGCAAACAGCACGATGCGCCCCTCGTTGATCCAGGTGCGAACACGTTCGCTGCGGCTGGCGATGTCGGCCAGGCGGTAGAGCAGGTCGTCCGTGAGATCGTGCCGGGGCGGGCGCTGCGCATTGACCGGCGCGGTCTGCGCCTCCAGGGCCATGAGGGTGGAGGTCATCAGCGTGGCGCTGCCACCCCCGCCGGGCGGCAGGCGCACCACAGTGACGCGGCCGGGCATGTCGATCATGTCGCCGTTCTCGCGCGGCACCTGATGACGCTTGAGCGCGATGAACATGGCGTCCACGGTGTCATGGCCCCTCGCGTCATCCGGGAAGGCCAGCAGGTAGCGGCCGGGCTCGGTGGTGGCCAGCATGTGGGGCTGGTAGGCATCCAGCTGCCGGGCCAGCTGACGGCGCGCCGACAGGATGTTGGCCGGGCCGAGCAGGAAGCCGATGCGTTCCTGCGACCCGAACCACACGGCCACCAGCAGCCAGGCGCGCTGGCTGTCGCGCGCATCCAGCCAGCGGCCGAAGCCGAATTCGTTGAACAGGCCGGTCACCGGCTCGCGCATGGCCTGGTCCTCCAGGCGCGCAAGCGCCCGCGCGCGGTCGCTGGAAATGGCCTGCAGGATCTGCGCAAGCAGGGTGCCGCAGAAGATCAGCACCAGCGTCTCGAACACCTCCTTGCGCAGCGCCGGCTCGGTGGGCCGCCCGCTGCCGATCGGGTCGCTGGTCAGCACGAGGGCCAGCGACATGAGCACCGCGGCCAGGGTGAGTATCAAGTAATTGAAGCGTGCGCCCTGCGTCATGGCGCTGAAGGCGACCAGCGGCAGGTAGGCCAGGGCCACGATCGTCACATAGGCATCGTTTCCACTGCGCCGCAGCCAGAAGATCACGGCGGCCAGCGCAATCACGGCCAGACCAGCAAGCGCATCAATGACCGTGATGCGCAGCTCCGAGAACCCCGGTGGAAAGGGGATCGGATTGGCGTCACTCTCGGCGGAGCCGAGCAGACTCAGGATCAGCGGTGCGAACAGCAGCACGCCCAGCGCCTGGATCACCCAGTACACGAAGGCCAGCTCACCAAAGGCCAGAGAGCCAAATTGGCCGGACAGCTTGAAGATCAGTGCGCCCATGAGCGCCGGCAGCAGCGCGCCGATCAGCAGTGTGGCCAGGTAGAAGTTCAGCAGCCAGCGCAGCCGGCCGTGCTCGGAGCCCATGCCGCGCCATCTACGGACCTTGAGCAGCCAGCGCAGCGCCGTGACAGCAACCAGCACGGCCAGCGCTTCGGCCGATGCTGCCGTGACGCCCACCCAGGGGTTGTGCGGCTGGGCCAGTGCGCCCCAGAACAGCATGCCGCCCACGACTGGAAGCAACATCACGTAGCCGTACTTCCAGGCCAGTGCAAAGGCCACACCGGCTGGCAGCCACAGCAGCGAGAAGTGCTCGCCAGGCGAGAGGCTGCGCGACAGCCAGGCTGCCAGGGCGACCCCCATGAACGCCGCAAGCAGGCGCAGCGCGGCTTCCTTGGAGAAGGTTCGCGGGCGGACGGCCAGGGCGCTGCTTCGGTTCATGGGCACACGGATTCTATTGAGCAGCACGGCGCTTCGGGTCGTTGGTTTGGGGATTCCGCTCGCCACAGGCTGTCTGCTGCGAGATGATCCAGCAGATGACAGCTGAAGACCCCGCCGCCGAGCCACAGCCTGCACGAGGTGCAGAGCTGCTCGCCATGCTGCTGCGGGCCCGGCCCGAGGAGGCCAGCATCTGCCCTTCGGAGCTTGCGCGTGCACTTGCCGACTCGGCCGGCGAACCGGACGCCTGGCGTCGCTGGATGCCCGCCGCTCGTCAAGTCGCGCTCAGCCAGGCGCGGCTGGGGCGGGTGCGCATCACCCAGGGGGCGCTGGAGCAATCACCCGACGCGCCGCTGCGCGGGCCGATCCGGGTTCGTCGCGGACCGAACTTCGACGCCAGCTAGCTGGCCGGCGCCGGATCGGCAAGCGCAATGCGGATGGCGTGTGCCAAGGCATCGCGCTGGCTTGCGCCGTGTGCCACGCCCTCGCGCTGCCTGGGGGCCCAGCTCGGCTGCGGAAAGTGGGCGTCGTCCGCCCAGCGAGGAATGAGGTGCCAGTGCACATGTGGTACCACGTTGCCGAAGCTGGCTAGGTTCATCTTCAGCGGCTGCAGCACATCGCGCATCACCCGCTCGATGCTGAACACAGCCCGCATGAGCACACCCTGCTCGTCGGGCGCCAGATCGCTCAGTTCACGGATGTGGTCGTTCCAGATCACCCGGACAAAGCAGGGGTAGGCCGGATCATCGGCGTACACAACTCGGAACTGCGGCGTGCGCAGAATCAGGTGCCCGCCATCGCCGCTGCACAGCGGGCAGGCGGTGTTCATCGCATGCTGGGTGGTGTCACTCATCGCCTGATTACAGCAGCGCGACGCCTTGACTGCACCAGGCGCGCGCATCGGCGTGGCGGATCACATAGACTCGGTTCCGCATCCCTCGCATCCGCTGCCCACACCCCTTGCCGATGATCCAGCGCCTGACCTGCATTGCTCTGCTGCTGCTCCTGTCCAGTGGTGCGTGGGCACAAGGCAATCCGGCCGCCCGCCCCGCACCGGCGCGCGAGGCCAGTCTTCCCGAGCCCTCGGCTTCGGCGCGGGAGCTCTTCTCTCGCACCAAGGACCGCATCGTCCAGGTGCGTGTTCTGCTGGCCAGCGCCAGCGAGCAGTCCTCTCTCGGCTCGGGCTTTCTGGTCCGGGACGACGGTGCGCAGGGCGCCTGGATACTGACCAACTACCACGTCATCAGCGCCCTGGCCATTCACCCGGACAAGTACCGCATCGAGCTACGCGGCACCAACGAGCGCAAGATCCGCGCCGAGCTGATGGCTGTCGATGTCATCCATGATCTGGCTGTGCTGCGGACCGAAGCCACGCCCGCAGGTGCCAGCCCGGTGCCCTGGAATGTCTTTGCTTTGCGCGATGCGCCTCTGGTGCAGGGCAGCAAGGTGTTTGCCATGGGCAACCCTCTGGAGCTTGGCTTCGTCATCTCCGAAGGCATCTACAACGGGCCTGTGGAATCACGCATCTACGAGCAGATGCTGTTCTCGGGTTCGCTGAATTCCGGCATGAGCGGGGGGCCGGCCATCGATGAGGCTGGCCGTGTCGTTGGCGTGAACGTGGCCACGCGCCGCGATGGCGAACAGCTGAGCTTCCTGGTCCCGGTGCGCTATGCACGCGAGCTGCTCGAACGCGCCTGGGCCGGCAAGCCACGCAAGGAGTGGCGCAGCGAGATTGCGCGTCAGCTGCTGGTGCATCAGGCCTTCGTGGCCAGCAAACTGCTTGCACCGACCGAGCCTGGCAAGGCAGGCGTTGTGGTGCCACCAGCGGGTGCGTCGCCCGCGGAGGCCGCGCGTGCCGGCTTTGCAAGCCAGACGCTGGCCGGCCGGCCGGTGCCCACGCTTGATGGCAGCCTGACGCGCTGCTGGGCCCGCGGACTGGAAGGCGAAAAGCTGCGCTACCAGAGTGACACGCTCGACTGCAATCTGCGCGCCGACCTGTTCGTGAGCGACCGCATCTACACAGGCAGCATGAGCCTGCAGCACAACCTGCTGCGCAACGATCGTCTGGCCCTGCCGCAGTTTCTCAACCTGGGCTCGGGAGACATCGGCAGCGCTGCGCTGCGCTTTGGCCGTGGCGAGCTCACGCCGGCCGAATGCCGCGATGACTATGTCCAGGCGGGCAAGCGGGTGTACCGCGTGGCGGTCTGTGTGCGGGCCTACCGGAAGTTCGATGGTCTCTACGACTACACGGTCAGCGCCGTCCAGATGGACGACACACGTGAGCGGCAGTCGAGCAGCCTGCGCCTTCAGGGCTTTTCCTTCGAGAACGCACAGCGCCTTGCGCGCCAGTTCCTGGAGCGCCTGCAATGACCTGGTATGTCGAGCAGCTGCATCGGGACGGTTCAGTGCTGGCGCGCGTGGCGCTGCAGGGCAATCGCTGCCGTATCGGCCGGGCGCTGGACAACGATCTCGTGCTGGATGATGCCCACGTGGCGGCGCACCATGCCGAGCTGGTCGTGGACGATGTCGGCGCCGCTGCACTTGTAGACCTCGGGACGCGCAACGGCATCGCGCGGCAGAAGGGGCGGCGCGTCGAGCGGATCGAGGTCAGCGACGAGCATCCCCTGCGCCTCGGCCAGGCATTGATCCGCGTGCGCCACAGTGACTGGCCTGTGGCGCCCGAACAGCCGCTGCAGACGCGCTGGATCTGGCCCTGGGCGCTGCTGGCCCTTGCCGCGGTGCTGGCGCATGGCGCCTGGGATGTCTGGCTGCGCGATCTCGGCGAACGATCGCCGCCCTATCTGAACATCCTCGCCGGCAGCGCCATTGCATTGGCCGTGTGGAGCGGGCTGTATGCGCTGCTGGGCCGGCTGATCAGCGGGAACGAGCGCTTCTTCACGCATCTGCTCATCGCGAGCTGCGGCTACCTGATCGTGGTGTCAGTGGACTGGGTGCTGGACATTCTTGCCTTCGCCAGTGGCTGGCTCTGGCCGATGCAGATCTCGCGCTATGTGATGGTTCTGGTCGTGGCACTGATCGTGCGCATGCATCTGCGCGTGGCCGACCCGCGGCACTGGCCCACGCTGCGCTGCGCCGTGGGCGTTGTTGCGGTAGGTGTGGCTCTGGTGCCACTGGCGCAGCTGTGGATTTCAGAGCGGCGTTTCACGCAGGTGCAGACACTCGGACAGATCGAGCATCCGGCACTGCGCCTGGCTGCACCGGTGTCCGTGGACCGCTTCAGCGCAGATGCCGCGCGCTTGCAGGCGCGCGCCGATGCAGCCCGCAAGCGCGACGGCGCTTCGGACGCGAACGACTACGAAGACGACTGAACCCGGAGGTGGGCGTTCGAATGAGCGAAGGCACGACGCATCTCAACCCGGCTGCCCTGTCTGGTGTGCGGGTGCTGGACCTGTCCCGCGTGCTTGCGGGACCATGGTGCACCCAGACCCTGGCTGATCTGGGCGCCGATGTGATCAAGGTCGAGCGTCCCGGTGCCGGTGACGACACGCGCGCCTGGGGGCCGCCCTTCATGGCCGCGGCTGATGGCAGCGCCACGCGCGAGAGCGCCTACTACCTCGGCACCAACCGCAACAAGCGCAGCATGACGGTGGACATTGCACGCCCTGAGGGCCAGGCGCTGATTCGCGAGCTGGTGCAGCAATGCGATGTCTTCGTGGAGAACTTCAAGGTCGGTGACATGGCCCGCTACGGCCTGGACTACGCCAGCCTGTCGGCCATCCAGCCGCGGCTGGTGTACTGCTCCATCACCGGCTTCGGCCAGACCGGCCCCTACAAGGACCGCGCCGGTTACGACTACGCCATCCAGGGCATGGGTGGCCTGATGAGCGTGACCGGCGAGCGCGACGACCGGCCCGGCGGCGGGCCGCAGAAGGTCGGGGTTGCGGTGGCCGATCTGTTCACCGGCCTGTACTCGACCATCGGCATCCTTGCGGCGCTGCGCCATGCGCAGGCCACCGGCCGGGGCCAGCACCTCGACATGGCCCTGCTGGACTGCCAGGTGGCGATGCTGGCCAACCTCTCTGCCAATTACCTGGTAAGCGGCAAGACCCCGCAGCGCATGGGCAACGCCCATCCGAACATCGTGCCCTACCAGGTTTTCGAGGCGAGCGACGGCTACCTCATTCTGGCTGTGGGCAATGACAGCCAGTTCGCCAAGTTCTGTGACGTGGCAGGGCTGTCCGAGCTGCCCAATGACCCGCGATTTGCCACCAATGCATCGCGGGTGCAGCACCGCGAGCAGCTGGTTGCCCTGCTGGCCGAGCGCTTTCGCACCCGCACGCGGGCACAGTGGCTCGATGCCCTGGAGTCTGCCAAGGTACCCGCTGGCCCGATCAACAATCTTGCGGAGGTGTTCGATGACCCGCAGGTCGGGCATCGCGGCATCGTGCAGGTCGTCGACCACCCGGATCAGCCAGCCCAGCGCCTGGTCACGAGCCCCATCAGGATGTCGGCCACACCCGCCACCCAGCGGCGCCCTCCGCCCCGGCTGGGAGAGCACACGGCAGAGGTGCTTTCCGAGCTGGGCGTGGACGCCGAGCGGCTGATCGCGCTTCGCGCGGCCGGCGTCATCGGATAGTTGGCTGCGCGCCCCGTTGCGCCTCAGGCGGCCAGGTACTGCGCGTACTTGTAGTACAGCGGCAGGCCAAACAGCAGATTGAAGGGCAGGGTCACGCCCAGTGACGCAGTGAGGTAGATGCCCGGGTTGGCCTCAGGCAGGGAGGCGCGGCAGGCCGCGGGCGCATCGATGAACGAGGCGCTGGCGCAGATCGCCCCGAACACGAAGCTGCCGCCCACCCCCAGACCCGCCCAGTGTGCCAATGTGACGCCGGCGATGCCGTTGATGATCGGCATGCACACGCCGAAGCCCGCCATGAAGAAGCCCACCTCCTTGAAGGCGCGCGCCTGGCGTGCCGCAGTGATGCCCATCTCCAGCAGAAACAACATGAGCATGCCGCGGAACAAGCCTTCGTAGAAGGGACTGATCTGTTGCCACTGGGTGTCTGTGGCTAGGTAGCCGATCAGCATGCCCCCTGCGAGCAGCAGGATGCCGCGCCCGCGGACCACACTGAGCATCAGTTCACCGAAGTGGATGCTGCCCTTGGCGCGGCCCATCGCCACCCGGGCGATCACGAGCGAGTAAATGACACCGAACTCCATCAACGCCACCATCGCGGCCATGTAGCCCTCCGCGGGCGTGTTCATGGCCTTTGCGAAGGTGATCGATGCAAAGAAGGTGGCCGTGGAGACCGAGCCGTAATGCGCGGCAATCGCCGCGGCGTTGGAGATGTCGAAGCGCCCCAGGCGCCGCATGACCAGATAGGCCGCGGTCGGAATGGCGAAGGTCATCAGGATGGTCGCGCCCAGCAATGGGATCACGGCGCCCAGATCAGCCTTGGCCAGTTCGCGTCCGCCGGTCATGCCCAGGGAGAACAGCAGGTAGATCGACAGCAGCTTGATCACGGCTTCGGGCAGTTCCAGCTCGCTCTTGACAAAGCCAGCTACCGCGCCGATCAGGAAGGCCAGCACGATGGGCTGGAGCAGATTGGTCAGAAGCAGGTCGATGCCCGGCATGGTGTTCCCCTGGAGGTGATTTGATGTTCTGGTCGCGCATCCTAGGAGCGCTTCAGCCTTGCATCCAGTTCAATGAATGAACACAATCGTTCTGTTTGATCAAACGGAGTGCGGCATGGCTGCCCTGAATTACCACCACCTGCAGTACTTCTGGGCCATTGCGCATGAACGCAGCCTGACGCGCGCCGCACAGCGCCTGCATGTCTCGCAGTCGGCGCTCTCCATCCAGCTGCGCCAGCTCGAGGAGCGACTCGGGCACGCCCTGTTCGAGCGGCGCGGCCGCGGCCTGCACCTGACCGAGGCCGGACGCATTGCCCTGGACTATGCCGACACGATCTTTCGCTCCGGTGAGGAACTCGTCAGCCTGCTCAAGGGCCACGGGCAAAGGCGCCAGGTGCTGCGCATCGGCACCGTGGCCACCCTGTCGCGCAACTTCCAGCTCGGGCTGATCAAGCCGATCCTGGGGCGCAGCGACGTGGAAGTCGTGATCCAGTCCGGCAGCCTGCGCGAACTGCTCGCGCAGTTGAAGGCGCACACCATCGACGTGGTGCTCTCCAACCAGCCGGTCGCGCGCGATGCCGGCAGCGCATGGACCAATCACCTGCTGGAGCGGCAACCTGCGAGCCTGGTGGGGCGTCCGCCGGGGCGCGGGCAGCGTTTCCGCTTTCCGGAGGATCTGCGTGAGACGCCGATCGTCCTGCCCAGCCACAACAGCGCCATGCGGCAGGACTTCGACGCGCTCATGGCCCGCGCGCAGATCCGCCCGATCATCGTGGCAGAGGTCGATGACATGGCCATGCTGCGCCTGCTCGCGCGGGAGTCTCCGGGCGTGACCCTGGTGCCGCCCGTGGTGGTGCGTGACGAGTTGCGTTCCCGCGTGCTGGTGGAGCGCTGCCAGATTCCGGAGATCGAAGAGCGCTTCTACGCCATCACGCAGGGCCGGCGCTTTCCGCATCCGCTGCTGCGCGAGCTCATTGCCACGCGCGACGGTGCCGATGCAGCCGCGGCCAAGGCTCAGCCGAAGCGGTAGGCGTCCATGCTCAGCACGCCATCCTGGATGCCGCCGTCGATGCGCCGCACGGCGCGTTGAGCCGCATCGGTGAACTGCGCCCCGGCCGCTCCGGCCGCCACCATCAGCGGCAGCAGGTGTTCGTCGGTCGGGTGGGCGCGCACGGCGTGGGGTGCGCGGCTGCGGTAGTCGAGCAGGGCGGCTTCGTCACCGGCGCCAAGCACGGCCTCGGCCCACTGTGCAAAGTCTGTGGCGTAGGCCGCGGGTGCGGCACCGCCACGCCACTCGGCCAGGTTGTGCGTCAGGCTGCCTGACCCGAGTACGACCACGCCTTCATCGCGCAGCGGTTCGAGCGCGCGGCCCAGGGCGTAGGCACTGGCCGGCGTGGCGTCGTGCGGCAGGCTGACCTGCAGCACGGGCTGGTCGGCCTGCGGCCTCAGGTAGCGCATGGGCACCCAGGCGCCGTGGTCGCGGCCGTGCTGCGGATCGGCCGTGGCGTTCAGGCCCGCGGCCTGCAGCAGCGCCAGCACCCGCTGGGCCAACGCGGCGCTGCCCGGGGCGGGGTATTGCAGTGTGTAGAGCACGGCCGGAAAGCCGCCGAAGTCATGCACCGTGGCGGGTTGCTCGGCGGCCATGACCTGCAGTCCGCGCGTCATCCAGTGCGGCGAGACGATCACCCAGGCGCGCACATCGGTCAGGGACTCGCCCAGCGCCGTGAGCTTGGGGCCGATGATCCCCGGCTCGATGGCGAGCGTCGGTGCGCCGTGGCTGATGAACAGACTGGGCGCGCGGACTGCGGTGGACGGGTTCATGGTCTGGGCCCCTGAAAGCCGCCGGCCCGCAGGGTGATGACCAGCGTGTCACGCCAGCTGCCTTCAGGGCGCAGCGGTTGAATCGGTGTGCTCTCGTGGATCACGCGGGCGTCATCGAGCAGCAGGGCGCTCCAGGGCTCGGTGAGGGTGAAGCGCTGGCCGGCGGGGCCGTCGGCCTCGAACACGCGGGTCTCGCCGCCCTTGATGTGGTGGCGGCCCACCAGCAGCACGGCCACCAGGTCCACCCCGTCGCGGTGTGCGCCCTCCGGCGTGGGGCGGCCGATGCCATCGGCCGTGGTGATGCGAAACGGATGGACCTCGGTCGACCAGGGCTGCGGGCTGCGCAGCGCGTCGGCCACATCGGCCAGGAAGCGCAGCAGACCCTGGAAGCCGGCGTCGGCCGCCATGCCGGGGGCCAGCGGCTCGAACCAGCGCTCGATGCCGCCGTGCAGCGCGTTGTATTCCACCGGCTGCCAGTGCGCGCGGTGCGGCACGGCCGTGACCTGCTGCGGGGTCACCACAAAAGAGCCATGGCGGCGGAAGCGGTAGCGCCCGCCGTCCTTCAGGTGCGTGTCCGGCGGCAGGTCGTCCCAGTGCGGCGCGAGCCCGGCCAGCGCGGCCTGCGCACCGGCCTGCAGATCGTCGGCCGACAGCACGGCAAAGCCCTGGCGCTTCAGCACGGCATGCAGATCGGCAAGGGGCGTGGTGCTGGGCGTGAGCATCATCAATATGGCCGGTAATGAATCTTTTGGGAAGTCAAAAACCGGCTTTCCGCTTGTCTGGTGCGCGAAAAGCCGGTTTTCTATAGGTCGAAAACTATGGCCGAAAGTGATCTTTCAATCGGCGCCTGGCATGTCGTGCTGCTGCTTGATCACACCAGCACGCGCTCGATACCACCGTCATTGGCCCGCTTCACATACTCCGGCATCCACTGCTCGCCCAGCACATGCTTGGCGATCTCGACCACGATGTAGTCCGCCTCAAGCAGGCCGTTGTTCAGGTCGTTGCCGTAGCGGGAGAGGCCCTGCAGGCAGCTCGGGCAGCTCGTCAGGATCTTGGTGGCGCCGCCGTTGGCCGCGGCCGGCGCCTGACCCTGGCTCGCAGCCAGCGCGGCGAGCTGCTGCTCGTTCTTGCGCAGCTCCTCTTCCTTGCGGAAGCGCACTTGGGTGGAGATGTCCGGCCGCGTGACGGCCAGGGTGCCCGACTCGCCGCAGCAGCGC
>JAIXTA010000124.1 GCA_027484405.1 Burkholderiales bacterium | reverse complement strand
CCTGCAATGGCTGCGCGACTGGGCCGACACCCCCGCCCTGCTGGCCGACATCGCCCGCCAGCAGGGCCTGACCCGGCTGACGCTCACCGAGACCGGCCTTTGCGCGGAAGCCAGCCTGCCGCAGCACGGCGGCAGCGTGTTCCACCGGCCCCTGGTGCACCCGCTGGCGACCGACAACCCGCGCATCCGCCAGCAGATGGTGACCGCCGTGTGGCTGCACCAGCTGACCGGCCAGGTGGACTGGAACGCCGGCAACCTGGCCTTCGTCGCCGACCCCGCCGATCCCGAGCGGCCGGTGCTGGTGCTGTTCGACAACGACCTGGCCTTCGGCCGCGCCCTCATGCACCCGGAAGACGCGCTCAACAACCAGCGCCAGCAAAAGCCCGGCCCTCGGGTGCGGGCGCCCTGGTCGCCCCTGCACGGCACCCGCCTGCCCGACGTGATACCGGCCGACCTGGCCGAAGCCTTGCTGGGCCTGAACGACCGCCAGATGCTGGCCTGCGGCGCGGCCGGTCTGATCACCCTGCCCGAGTTCCGCGCCCTGCAATCGCGGCTGCGCCACATCCAGCAGCACGTGCGGCAACTCCGGGACCAGGGTGGCTGGCTGCGCACTGAGGCCGACTGGCTCGCGGCCGAGACCACACAACGGCTGGGCCTGCACGATCTGCCAGGCCAGGCCGAGGCAGTGGCCAGCGACACCCCCCAGCCCCCGGGTGTGAAGATCGACGCCGAACGCCTGCGCGAGATCGAGTCCGGCAGCCTGATGCGGGCGCTGGCCGTGGGCCAGGCCGTGGCCCGCCGCCATCCGGCGCAGGACCACTTTCCGGTGGTGCTCGACACCGATGCGGTGGTGCAAGCGGTGCGGCATGCGCGCAGACAGGCGCAGGTCATGAAAACGTGAGGACTGACACCGCCGGCAGAGCCCACTCACGAGTCCCTTCTTCGGACCCTGCCCATGCGCCTCTCCTTTCTTGATGCCTTCTCGAAAAACAAGTCCACGCCCACGCCCGGCCCCTCCCCCAGGCACACCGAGCCAGCCAGCGGTCGCGACACCACCACCAACCGGTCCCGCCGGCACGGACCCGACCACTCGCTGCAATCGCCCCGGATCGACGTGCACCAGACCTCACCCACGGTGGAAGGCGCCAGCACCGGTCTTCCGCCCATGAAGCCGGCCTTGGACCTCTGGGTGACCAAGTCGCAGCGAAAGCTCTCGGACCTCGCGGAGATGCAGGCGATACATGCCATCGCCCAGGTGTCGGCCGCAGACAACCCCTTCTGGCTGCGGACGGTCCCGGCGTACATCCAGGCCTGCATCCGGGAAACCGACCCCATCCGGCAACCCGGCCAGCGGACTCAGCTGGAACGCCAGGCCGCAGCATTGAACAGGGTGAGCAACCACATCCAGCTGCTCACCATCGTCCTGAGCCAGGACACCAAGCATGGCCAGGCCATGGCACAACGCCTGCTGCAATGGACCCTGGCAGAGCTGCTCGACGCACTGGGCGACCCCCACATGTCGGCCGATCTGATGGTGCTGGGGCTGCGCGAGGGCTTGTCGGCCGCCGAGCTGATCGGCATGCACCGCGCCGGACTCACGGCGCAGACGGTGAGGCAGGTCCGCAAGGCCCATGAACTCGCCGGCAATCCGGCACCGTCCCTGCGGGAGATGGCCATCCACGCCCCGCCCGAGACCGTGGGCACGCAGGCCCTGACCTGGGGTCTGACCCACGGGTTCAAGCCGGCCGAAGTGCCCGCGCTGCTGTCGGCCGGCTGGGGCAGCCACACCGACGCCCCCCCCGCTCCCGACGAGGCGTCCCGACGGCTGGGAGCACTGGTTCCCACGCAGCGCTCGTCCAGAGACGGATGGACCGAACTGACCGACCCCCACGCCGAAAACCCGTCAGCGCCCTACTGGTTCAAGCCCTGCACGTGCAGCAGCCAGGACGAGCAACGCCTGCGCAAGGGCCTGTTCGTGCAGGCACTGGCCGAACTGCTGGGCCTGCCGCAGCGGACCTTGCCGGTGCATGCCCATGTGCGGTCACACCTCGGCGAGCCGGTCTACGGGGTGTTGATCGGCCCGGTGCCTGCGCTGCGGGAGAACGCCCGCCCGCCCCGCTCGCCCGATCCGGATGGCCTGCGGCTGCAGGAAATCGAAGCATCCTGGCTGGCCTGGCTGGGCGATGCAGAGTGGCGGGACCAGGACCGCCACTGGACCAACAGCCGCCAGGACCCCCAGCTCTGCCTGGGGCTGCCGGTGGCCACGTCCGACGCCGACACGTCGGACGAAACGCCCCCGCGTTTTCTGAGCATGGGCCACCCCAAGCTGATCCCGGTGAACCTGAAGCAACGGATGGAGGCACTGTCCGTGGATGCGCTGGCGCCAGCCCTGGCATGGCTCAGCCCCGCGGACCGGTCGGCTGCGGAGACACGCTGGCAACAGATGGACATCAACGGCGCCATCGTGCTGCCACCGCCGCAGCGCGACCTCACCCGCGCACGGAGGATCACGCAGCTGACCACCGCCCAGCCAGCGCTCACACCCGCCCGGAGTGCGCGCCTGCCCCGCACCTGGCTGCAGCGGCTGGCACCGCTGCAAGTGGCCGAAGACGCATTGCTCATGGCGGCCGCCAGCCGGCTCGACACCGTGGAAGGCTTCGATGCCGATCACGCGAAGAAGCCGCCCACGCCAACGGTCTCACGGCTGATCACCTGGGGACAGCTGCAACGGGCGCGGGCCCAACTGGCCCAGCATCTGATGGCGTGGGATCCGACCACGGTGCCGCCCGCCGACCGGGCCGATGCACAGCGGGAGCGGCAGCGCCTGCTGGACCGGCTCCAGGGCATGCCGACATCGGCTCGGCATCTATCGACCCGGTCTGTGGAGAAGATCCGCAAGGCGGGTGCCGATGACGACCAGCTGACTGCCCTGACCAGCACGCTGAAGACCTACGCGCACCTGATGCACCAGCCGCTGCCCGCCGACGACACCGCCCTGCTCCAGCTGCAGACGCTGGGAGAGTGGGCACGGCGGCTGGTCAGCTCGGTGGACAAGCAGGTGGCGGCCCTGCAGCAAGCCTCCGACCAGCCGGTGCCCAAGGGACTGGAGCAACTCCGCCGCGCCCTCAAGACCGACCTGCGCCTGCTCTCCGATGCCGTTGTCATCGCCCATGAGCTGCAGGCTGCCCCGGTCGACCGCCCGGCCATGCCCGTGTCACCGGCCGAGCTGATGGCCCT
>JAIXTA010000186.1 GCA_027484405.1 Burkholderiales bacterium | reverse complement strand
TGTGAATTACAAGAAAAAATGCGACCATTGGCTTGACGTTCCTCCATGGGCACAGGAAGCTATGGACACATAAAGCTGCGATAGCAAAACAGCTTGTGGTGCAACTGGATTGGATATTCCAACTTATGGTGCAACTAGATTTCAAGCGGCCTGTTCGGCAGCTTAGGCCCAGGAGTCGGGGTGTGACCGGCAAGGTGGTCATATCTGCCGATCAAATGGCTGGTCACGAGTCCTCGTTGGAACGAGATTGGCTGCTGACGCTTGCCTTCGATCAACGCGTGAAAGCATTGCTGGAGCAGCCATTCACGTTGGAGTACCAGCACGAAGGGCGGGTCCACCGCTACACCCCGGACATGCAGGTCGAGTACCGGGACGGCTCAGCGTCCTGGTTTGTGGTCTACGAGGTGAAGTACCGCGACGACCTGAGGGCGAGCTGGCAGCTCTATAGGCCTCGATTCAAGGCGGCGGTGGCGCACTGCCGAGCGCTGGGTTGGCGTTTCAAACTCGTCACGGAACAAGAGATCCGCGGCCCGCGGATCGAGAACATCCGATTTTTGCGACGTTACGAGCGTGTGCCTGTGCAGGAAACTCATCGAGACGCGCTGCTGCAAAGTCTGTTGATCACCGGGCCAACGACGCCCAAGTCGCTGCTTGCCGCCACCTGGTACGACAGAGAGCGCCAGATGGCCGCTCTTTGCGAGCTGTGGCGGCTCGTGCTGGTCGGCGAGATCGTTGCCGACCTGGCAGTACCGTTGACGATGTCCAGTCCGATCTGGAGGCCGCAATGAAGTCTTCCATCGCCCCCCAGTTCTTCCGGATCCAGCCGGGCTCGGTCGCCAGCCATGATGGCAAGCGGTTTCTCATCACGCACCTGATTTCGGTCGACACGGCACTGGGCGCTGATCAGGAAACGGGCGAGGTGAAGAAGCTCCCGATCGAGCTGTTGAAGTTGGTCGACGACGAGCCAGACGCGGTGGACCCGCCTCGCGATCTGAGCCTCTACAGCGCGCAGGAATGGCAGGTCGGGCAGGAGCGGCTGAAGGCGATTACCGGATTGCTTGACCAGCCGAACCGAACCCGCGAAGAAGTCAAGGCCACGGCTGCCCAGGTCGGCGTCCATGTGACGACGCTGTACCGGTGGCTGGGCGACTACCTGAAGACCGGCACGGTGTCCGGGCTGGTGCCCTCACGGCGAGGCCGCAAAGCCGGCGCGCGGTTTCTGTCGGTGGAGCTCGAGACCATCCTGGATGCGGTCATTGAGGAGTTCTATCTGAAGCAGCAGCGCCCCTCGCCGGCGGACGTGATTGAGGCTGTGGAGGCGCGCTGCCGTCTAGCAAAGCTCACCCCCCCACACCCGAACACGGTGCGCAACCGGCTCAAGCGCGTGCCGGAAGTCGTGAAACTCAAGCGTCGCGGGCGGCGCGACGAGGCCAAGAACAGATTCACGCCGATCAAGGGTTCGATTGAGACGGCAACGCACCCCTTCTCGGTCATCATGATGGACCACACGCCGATGGACATAATCGTCGTCGATGAGGTGAACCGTCAGCCCATCGGTCGGCCGTACCTGACCGTAGCCATCGACGTGTTCAGCCGGATGGTCGCCGGGTTGTACTTGAGCCTGGATCCACCGAACTCTGGTTCGGTCGGGTTGTGCCTGGCCAATGCGATGTGTCCGAAGCGGGAGTACCTTGCTTCGCTTGGCGTGCCGGGCAGCTGGCCCGTGTGGGGGAAGCCCGGCGTTGTCCATGTCGACAACGCCAAGGAGTTCCGCAGCGTCGCGCTGGACCGCGGCGCCGCCCAGCACGGCATCGACCTACAGTGGCGGCCGCCAGCAACGCCGCACTACGGCGGGCACATCGAACGCTTCATCGGCACGACGATGCGATGGACTCATACGCTGCCTGGTACAACGTTCTCCAACCCTCGGCAGCGCAAGGGCTACGACTCCGAGGCCGAATCGGCGCTCACGCTGAAGGAGCTGGAGGTGGAGGTCGTCGACTTCATCGTCAACAAGTACCACCAGCGGGTGCACAACGGCATCGGTGTGTCCCCGCTCAAGAAGTGGGAGCGCGGCATCATCGGCACCGACGAGGAGCCGGGGCTGGGCTTGATGCCGGTGCCCGACGATCCGCAGCGCCTGCTCATCGACTTCATGCCGATGGAGACGCGCACGATCCAGCGCTATGGCGTGCAGTGGGACAACATCACTTACTACGACCCGGTGCTGGACATGTACATCAACACGTGTGACCCCAAGAGTGGCGAGACGAAGGAGAAGTTCGTCGTCCGCCGCGATCCACGCGACGTCAGCTGCATCTACTTCTACGACCCCGAGGAGCGTAGTTACACGCCGCTGCCCTATCGCAACATCGGCCACCCGGCCATCAGCCTCTACGAACTGAAGGAGGCCCGCCGGCGCCTGTCGGAGGAAGGCATCCGGGATGTCGACGAAGACCTGATCTTCGGGCAGGTGGAGCGGCAGCGCCAGCGTGTCGCCAAGGCGGTGGAGAAATCGAAATCTGCACGCCGTGCTCAGGCGCGCAGCCATGCGTCGGCGAAACCGGCCACGCCGCCCACAATCCGCAAGCGGCAGGTGATGGATCCGATGCACCCAGCACCCAGCGTGTCTGCGCCTTTCAGCTTGGCTGACGCCGTTGAAGAAGACATCTTCGCGCAGCCAATTCGACCCTTCGATGAAATCGCGGTACGCCGATGAACGAAACGCTCGATAAGGTGGATGACCACCTCTGCGCCGAGGCGCGCGAAGCGCTCGAGTTGCCCAAGCCGGAGCGCATTGCGTTCTGCCGCGAGGACCGCTGGGTCGGCTACACACGAGCCCAGCAGATATTGCGGCAATGTGACGACCTGCTGCTGCATCCGCGCAGTCTTCGCATGCCCTGCCTGCTAATCGTCGGGCGCTCGAACAACGGTAAGAGCTCCATAATCGAGCACTTCATCAAGCGCCATCCGTTCCTCACCAAAGAGGATGGCACTCCGGGCTTCAGCATCTCGTGGGTTGCGCTGCCTGCCAAGCCCAGCGAGAGCAACTTCTGGTCCGAAGTGCTTTGGTCGCTGAACATCGCCCATCGCAGCCAGGACCGCGCCGACGTCAAGCGGCCGGCCGCCATCGACGCCATGCGCTATGCAAGCACACGAATGCTGGTGATCGACGAGATGAACCACTTGGCGAATGCCGGGAAGGATGCTGCAACTTTGCTGGCCGAGATCAAGAATGCGACGTCTGCGCTGCGCATCCCCATCCTGGCCACAGGCACACAGCCCGCCATCCATGCCTTGAGAAGCGAGCCACAGCTGATGACTCGATTCGAGCCCATCGGCCTGGAACGTTGGAAGCTCGATGCCGAATACCTTCGTTTCCTTATCAGCTATGAAAAGTTGCTCCCATTGGCCGAACAATCCAACTTAGCCAGCCGCACGCTGGCACCCGTAATCTACGGGATGGCTGGCGACACCATCGGCGACACGGTCAGCTTGCTCAAGGAAGCGGCTGTACAGGCGATCGAGATGGGTCGAGAGAGGATCGATGCGGAGGTTCTGTCAAAGCTGCGCGGGCACCGCCGCGAGGACTGGGACGAGGCAGCAAAGCGGCTCTGACGTGAACTGGGCGTTTAGGCCTCGCGCTTTCGAAGGCGAGCTGTTGAGCAGCTTTCTCACTCGTGCGGCGCATGCTCACGGCGGGACAGCGGGAGCGTTCTGCCGGCGCCACCTGCCCGACAGCTGGTATTTCACGCGAGACATCGATCGGGGTGTCGCGACGCGTCACCACGGCCGGATTGCCGAACTCAGCGGTATGTCCTTGGACGAGGTGGGTGCGATGACGCTTCGGCCGCTCGTCGGGCTGTTCGGTGCGGTAAGCGCGGAAGGTGACGCTGCTACGGCTGTGACGCCGTGGGTCAATGCAGTCGGGCTGAAGCAGGCTAGGCGCCGCCACCGTGCCCTGTCGTACTGTACGGATTGCCTCGCTGAGGGCGGGTTCGCGCGGCAGTGCTGGAGGCTGAGCTTCCACACGTGGTGTCTGCATCATGCGCGGCCGCTGATGGACAGGTGCTTGCGCTGCTCGGCGGCGTTTGTGCCGCACCTGAGCCGCCGGTCACTGCGTCACTGCCATGATTGCGGCGAGATGCTGCGGCCGCCGGCGGCGCACCCGACTTGGTCGCACGCCGTGGATATGCAAGCCAGCATGGACGCTTGGCTGACGTCGGCGCTTAAAGGCTGCGTGGAGTCGCGCGAACGGCTGGCGGCACTGCGCATTCTCGTGTCGATCGGGCTGCATGCGCGGCACGCGCGACCCGACCACGCGCCGCTGCCGGCATCCCGGGAGCTGGCTGTAAACACCCGACTCGAGGTCCTCCACATGGAGCCCCGGGCGGCCGTGATGGCGTGGCTCGCGAAGATCGTTCAAGGCTGGCCTGGGTCGTTTCGCTTACTGGCCGAAGGCGTTGGCCTCACCCAGCGAAGCTTTCGTCGCACGGGGGTGACCGGCATGGTCAGCGGCTGGCTGCGCGAGGAAGTAGAGCAATTGCCGGAAGGGCATCCTCGACACCGCGGCCGAGCCATCGATGTGTTCACCGCGCAGCTCATCCAAGCACGGGGCGAGGCCGGCGTCAACTGGCGCGCCAAGCGCGCGGAACTGTTGATGGGGCGGGTGATCTGACATGGGAACTGACATCAAGGGTGAGCGCTTCTGCGATCACTGCGGCCGGCTCCTGGCCAAGGCGGTCAAGATCCACCTGGGTGCCGAGTACTGCCGCTCCTGCTACCAGACCCAGTTCCACCGCACCACGTGCGCCACTTGCAACGGCCCGATGCGGGCACATCGCCGCAGCAACGATCCGGTCTGCGCGCCTTGCCAGCGAGCTGAGCGGTTGTGCCAGCGCTGCGGGCGCCTCACGCCAATCGCGGCGCGGATCGTTCAAGGCAAGCCGGTCTGCAGGGGGTGCGCCACGCACTTCAACGCTGAGCGGGTCTGCAACACCTGTGGCCAGCGATCGAAGCGGCTTTTTCGGGCGCTCATCGAGCGCGATGGCGTGGCTTCTAACGAGGATCGCCAGCTTGAATGCCAGCCGTGCCGGAACAAGGCGACGCACGCAACGTGCGCCGCGTGCCGGCGACACAGGAAGGTCGTGGCCTTCGACCTGGCGAGGCGACCGCTGTGCGCCGACTGTTCTGCTGTTGAGCCAGCCACCCATGAATGCCCGACCTGTGGGAAAACCGTTGCTGGCGGTGGCCATGCCAACTGCCTGACGTGCAGCGTGCGGGCGTCTGCCACGGCCAAGTCTCGCGTGCTTGGCGCCGGGTTGGAACACGCTTGGACCTGTGATGCCTGGCGCGGCTTCAGCGACTCGTTGATCGGCTCGGACAGCCATGTCAAGAAGGCAGCTCGCGTGCTGGGTGCGTCATTGAGCTACTTCGAGAAGTTGGACGACATCGCGGAGGAGATAGGCGCACCCACCCTGGGACGGCTTCATGAGAGCATCACGAGTGCTGATCATCGGCGCCATCTTTTGGCGTACCGCTATGTGCTCGGGCGTATCGGTGAGGATGGGGCTGCCGAGGCTCGCGTTGAGGCAGCGGAGAGGATTCGGCTGGAGGAGGTGCTGTCTCGCGCCAAAGGTAAGCGCTACGAAGCACTGCTCATTGCCTACGTGCAGCAGCTGCGTACTGGCTCGCTAGCCGTGAAGACCGTGCGGCTGTACGCCGGCGTTGCGCAATCCTTCTGCGAGCGGGCTCGCGCCAGTGCTGAACGACCCTGGACCGACACTGCGATCAAGATTTTCCTTCAGCAGACACCGGGTGCCGCCAGCAGCTTGTCCCGCTTCGTGTCGTTTTGCCGGCGTCACTTGGGATGGGATATCCGCATGCCAAGCAAGCGCGAGTGGCAGCATGACGAGGCGCGTGCCTCGCGGGATGTTGAGCGGCTGCGCAGGATACTTCGCAAGCTCGGACCCCGTCCCATCTCTGAGCTCAAGCTTCTCGAAGTCAGCCGCCTGATTTCTGCGGCGACTGGAGTTCCTATGCGAACCCTGAGCTCGGCGAAGCAGGTATCGCGCACGACGAGCGGCGGAGTCTTCGTCGATGACAACGCTCGGATCGAACCAGGCCATCGCCTCTATCCCTATGTGCACCGTTGGCAGCAGCTCGTCGAGCGGCGTTTCGCTGACAGCCAGGAAAGAAGCAAGTTCGGCGGGCCCGCATGAGAACTCCCCCGGGGCGGCAGGCAGTGACCTCGGATGCGACCAATGGCGCTAATGAGTAGCAGATGCCATTGATGGAATCTCTTGCACTGGATCAAATCGATCCATGACAAGAATTCCGTCCGCATTGAAGTGGTTATTGACTCGCCGTGGCAGGCTCCTCGGCGAGCTGAAGAAGGCCGAGCAACGGCTTGAGCGCAACTCAAGCACTTTGCGCACGCAAATCTCTGACATGGAGGCCCGCCTCGCGACGCTACGCCGAGGGCTCAAGCGCATCCAGACGCTCTTCCAACACTGTACCGCTGGGTGCAAGCCTCATTGCACGCTTAGCGTACGATCTCTGCCGCTTTCTGAGACGCCCCCATGTTCTGCGTCATGGGGGCTAAGCGGCATGACTCGGTGGTCTTCGAGGCATTGGTTGACGCCTTGCCGGTGATTGCTGGGCTGCGCGGCACGCCCCTTCCTCGCCCCACAAACTGAACGTGCCAAGGGTTATGACTTCGTGCGCTGTCATGCGCACCCCAGGCTACGTGGCATCAAGGACCGGATCGCGCGCAAGGGCATCGAGCGCAATGATCGGCTGGGCCGCCATCGCTGGGTCGTCGATCCTACACACGCCTCTAAAGCGGGACGCTGACCTGCAGCTGCAACGTCGAGCGGGCACGTGTGCGACGCTCTTGCCCCTCTTTATGGTCGGGTAGTTCGATCTGCGCCGCGTTGCGCTGATCCTGCGACCAAAGCGGCGTGATTGACAGGCGCCATCGCGTGCCGCCGCTCACGGTGTATACGAGGAATGCGTCCGTGAATGCCCGCGCGCCCACGGTGACCTCACGCTCGCCGACATCGAGGTAGCGCTGGCGGCCCGACATCGTCAGCGTCGCTCCGCCACTCCATCCGCTGCCACCCCAGCTGCCCTCGCCGGAGAACTTGCCAGAGTACCTCGGCTGGCCGTCCAGGGCAGTGCTTCGGCCCGAGGGAAGGGTGGCCCGGCCGTTGTTCCAAGAAAGCTCGCCCCGGAGCTGGACGGCCTTCACCGGGCCCAGTGCCGCCTGCTTCCAGGAAGCCGTGGCCTCGAGGCCGTGCGCGCGCCCCTCGCCGCGGTTGACCGGCGTACCGATCCAGTTGCCATCCACGTCCCAGACCTTGGTGCCGAGATAGTTGTGCAGCCATTTGTAGTACAGCGTGACCTGCGCGCGCAGCGACGCGGTGGGGCGCAGCGCTGCGGAAAGGTCCAGGCTTTCCGCCGCCTCGGGCCTCAGGTTTGGATTGCCGATGCGGTCGGGTGTCGACACCGAGTTCTGCGCCGAGTAGACGATCCGCGGCGAAAGCTGGTCCGCCGTCGGATAGCGGATCGACCGGCGCAGGCTGGCGCTTACCGAGTCCGCGCCGCTCCAGGGTGAAGATAAGACAGCGCGCAACGACGGCGCCAATACATGGAAGGAGCGCTCGCCGCGTTCGATGCCGTCCGTGTGCCATGCTAGGCGCTGATGCTCAAAGCGCAGTCCCGCCGTTACGTCGACGGATTGCCGCAGTGATGCGGTGCCTTCTGCAAACCCGGCCAACTGCCGTGCCGTCAGATGAAAGGCCGTGTCGTCGCTGCGCCGAGGGGCCACATCGGGCACGAATTCGGCAACGTAGCTCTGCCGGTCCGACAACCGCGTCTGGCTAAGCTCGGCGCCGGCGGACCAGGTCCAGCGCTCGCCGCTCTCCCACGAGCGTTGGCCTGTCCAGCGGGCTTCGTCCTGAGTGCGGCTCAGCGACAGGCGCTTCGTGCGTTCGGCCTGCAGCGAGGGGTAACGCTCCTGACCATCGCCCGTCACGTCGAGTTCGCTGCGGCTGAGTTCGGCCTTCATCCGCGAGCGGCTGCCGTCCGCGGACAACCATCCCAGCGACGCGGGCAGACTCCAGTCTGCGCGATCCGCGCGGGCGATGAACGCGGATGCCGCCGGCAGCTCCCGCAAGCTGGTCTGTCCGATAACTGTGTCGTCGTGTATGTCGCTGCGGGACTTCGTGGTGGACAAGCGAGGATCCATGCGGAATGTCGCCCCGGTATCCCATCGATGGACCAGGTTGACGGTGCCGAAGGCCGTGCGTAGGCGGTCCTTCATGGCGCGAGATGTCAGCGCTTCGTCCGGTTGAGCTGGTCCGTCTGTCCACGATCGAATCGTCGCCGAGCGCACCGAGACTGACTCACTGGCCCCGAGTGCGATGCCCAACTGCGTGGACGTGTCAGACCACGCGCTGAAGCGCAGGTTAGCGTCGGGCTTCGGGCGGCCACCTGACGTGAGGCTCGTGCTAAGGCGGAACTCTGGCTTGAACGCCTTCAGGCCGCTGTACGTGATGATATTGATGATGCCCGCGATGCCTTGAGCGCTGAAGCTCGATCCCGGGGCTTTCAGATAGATGATGCGCTCGATCGTTTCCACCGGGATCGCATCGATGGTCGCGCCCTGCGGCAGCGGTTCTCCGTTAACGTAGATGCGCGAGTACCCCTGCGCCAGACCCCGTAGCCTGACCGCTGTCGGACCGGATTCGTCCAGGCTGACGCCCGGAAGACGCCGCAGCAGCGCACCGACGGTCTTGTCTCCGTAGGCCCGGATCTCCGCGGCGGACAAGGAGGTCGACAACCCATCCTCGCCCACCGAAGCCGCCGCCGCCGCTGACACGGTCACCTTATCTAGGACCGCGGGGTCAGGCGTTGCCGCCGCCCACGCGCGGACTGTGCCTAGGAGCATCGGGATCAACAGACGTTGGGCGATGCGCGCGGCGGTAGTCCCCCGGCGCATCAATGAGCCTCCAGCGCGCGCGGCGCCGGCGCGGCCCGTCGTGCGAGCCAGAATTCAGTGTCGTGCAGCCGGTTCTCGTCATGACCCTGCGACAGCGCTAGCAAGGCATCACGCGTGAAGGCCGTCAGGCGGCCACGGTAGTGGCAGTCGATCACGTCGCGCAGCGACTGCTTGTCTTGGCGGCGGTTCCAGTACAGCTTGATCATCTTCTGATGGAGCTTGGCGAGATTGATGTCGTCCAGGTTCATGCCGTCGGTACGGGTGACAGCGCAGTTCTTTTCGCGCCGGTAGTGGAAGTCCAGCCCCTCGATCTGTTGCTTCATCTCGGCGTTGGGCAGGATCTTCAGCGTGTTGGAGAAAATGGCGACGTTGCCCAGGCTGAAGCAGTAGTCGATGGTCTCAAGCCAGTCGGAGAGCGACTCGCCGGGCAGTCCGATAATCGTGTCCACATGCACGTCGATGCCCGCGGCGAGCAGCCAGCTCACGGATTGCTCGATCCGGCGAAAGTCGTTGTTACGCTTGATGAATTGCAGCGTGCCCGCCTTCACCGACTGCAGGCCCACCTCGATGTTGCGAAAGCCGGCGAGCCGCATCAGCTCGATACTCTCGGGATCGCAACGCTCGGGTTTAACCTCGGCCTCGATCTCGATCTGGATGCCGGACTCGATGATCGGCGCGAGCAACTGGCGCGTCCGCGCGGGGGAAACGTTGAAGGTGCTGTCCAGGAAGACGATCTTGCGTGGGTTCTGGGCCAGGATTGCGCGAAGATCGCCTTCGATCTGTGCCATCGGCCGGGAGCGGAAGGTCTTGACGCCCTGATCGCAGAACGTGCATTGATAAGGGCAGCCGCGCGCGGACTCGTAGACGAAGACCCCGGTACGTTGGGCCGTGCTCAGGAGCTCAGCGTCCGCGACGACTGGATTCGGGGATTCCTCGAACATCTTGCCGTAATCCCCCGCAGGTTGCCAGCGCACGACACCGTCACGCGCGCGACTCACGCCCGCAACGCCCTCGAGACCTTCCATGTCGCCGTCGACTACGGCCTGCAGGATGCGTACGAAGGGGCGCTCCCCTTCTCCGACCACCACCGCATCAACGATGCCACCCAGCATGAGGTCCTTCAGGATCTCGTCGCCGATCTCCACCTGCGGCCCGCCGATCAGCAGGTAGGCACGAGGGAACCGGGCGCGCAGTTGTCGGACCGCTTCGTGGACACGTTGCTCGCTCCACACGAAACAGGTGAAACCGATGACGTCGGGCGCGCGTGCGGCGATATCGGCGATCGCGTCCTCGAACGGGGCATCCATCCGGAAACCGGCGACGTCGATCGACACCTGCGGCATGCGTGGTTGCGCGAACGCGCGCAAGGCATAGAGCCCGAACGGATAGAGACCGTAACCTTCCGCCATGAAATCGACCAGCAGGACTTTCGTTGAAGGCTTTAGAGACATGAGAAGTACGCTCAAGGGTGTTGGAGGGGATCAGGCGCTGGCACGGCACGGCGGGGCCAGGCATGGATCAGCGCCGAGGCGATGAGTTGGAACAGCCCGAAGGCAAGCAGCTGCTGCGGCGAACTCAGCCAAGCGGTGCTCGACGTCAGGAAGGCGATGGAAGAGAAGGTGGCGCCGACGGTAGCGAAGGACAGCAGCGCGCTCACCCGTCCGATAGAAGCTGCCGGCGCAGATTGCTGCACCGCCGTGCGCAAGGAGATACCTAGCAGGACCGCCGTGCTTCCTGCGATGACAAGCGCCCCCATAGCCACGACGATGGGCGCAGCAGTCAGCGCGGCTACGACCAACAGGCTGGCTCCGCTGACGATACCCAGTACACCCGGACGCAGCACTTGCACGAGCCGGTTCTTGGCGAACTGACGGGATCCCAGCACGATGCCCACGCCCTGAGCCGCCATCAGCAGCGCGATCCATTGCATCGAGTAGCCGACCTGCGCGAAAAGTTGCACGTAGAGCACGCCGAGCGAGCCGGTCGCCACGGCATTGACCATCGACAGCGCAACGAGCGGGCGCAATTGGTCGCTGCCGACGACGACCGCCAGCCCAACGCGTGTTTCCGTCCAAAACCCGGACCGAGTCGTCGGCGCCACATCGCCGGGGTGCCCCGGCGCAACGGCCCACGCGGAAGCTATGCCGAACAGGAAGCTCACAGAATTCAACGCGAAGACCACCGAGTACCCGAAGTGGCTGACCATCAACGCGCCCGCGCTGGGGGCTACGATCAGGGCGCAACCCTGGATGGCCGAGAGCAGCGACTGCGCGCGAGGGGCTTGATCTGCTGTGACGTTGCGCTTGATGATGGCTTGCTGCAGCGCGGCGAACAGCGTTGCGCAGATCGAGGACAGACAGGCGATCGTGGTAACGCTCCAAAAGGTCGGCTCGCGACTGACGACGGCCAGTGCCGCAATGGCCAGGGTGCGGGTGCACTCCAGACCCAGCAAAAGGCGCCTGTTGGACCATCGATCAATTAGCGTGCCCACGAAGGGCAGCACCGCCATCGACACTAGCCCGCTGATGGCGAATACGAGCGCGCTCTCGAAGCGCGAGCCGGTAGTCTCGAAGTACCAGAGCGGCAGCGCGAGCGCGTGAATATTGTTGAAGAAGGTGGAGACTGCCTGGAGTCGGAAGTACCACCAGAAACGGCGCTCATGCATGGTGGTCTCCGTACTCGGTCATCGTGGACATGAAGTACGCGTACTTGGATTCGATCGGGCGCAGCGGCCCGTCCCGTCGGCGGATGCGGCGGTCCGCTGCGGCGAAGAGGGAGGTTGCCCCGCTGCCGTTGAGCTCCAACTCGAGGAAGTGGCGCTCGACGTCGACGAGCCCTGGCGCGTTGGCGACGACGGCGTCCAGCGAGACGTGGACTGCAGGCTGTTCCCGGCGCAGCACGCGGTAGTGGCGAGTCGCGCGCAGCGTCATGCTCGGGCGCAGATCCTCGTCCAGCGTCAGCCGCCGGGCATGTGCGGCGAGCGCCTGGCTCAGGTCCTGGGGGGCGCGGACGATCAGCGCATGCTCCTGCTTCATCAGCGCGGCGCCCAGGCCGGTAGGGCGGGCGGTCTTGCAGACCACGCTGAGCCGGCCGTCGGGCCGGGCCGTCAGCGCGACGACGCTTCGTGAGCGCGCCAGCGCGTGCGAGGGGGTGTCGAAGTAGATGCGGGTGTGAGTGACGACGGCGTGGCAGTGCCGCTCATCTTCGCCCAGGACCCAACGGTACGTTGCCATCACCGCAGCGCTCGGGATCAGGTAGTCTGCCTCAATCTCGAGGCTGTCGATCAACGGCAAGGGGGAAGACGAGGTCGGCGGGAATTCCAAAGGCATGAGCGAGGGTAGGGACAACATCGATGAGCGCCTTGCGTCCGGGCAGGAAGTGGCCGGATCTGTTGTTGACGATGAGACCGGCCAAGCGGCCGTCGCGCCTCGCGACGATCAGCTCGCCAGCGCAACGGACCTGCAAGCCCAGTGGCGCGACGAGATGGGCGTGTGTGTAGTTCCCGGGATTGCGGCGCATCAGCAGGTCCGGCAGAGGGATGGGGTGGCGCGTAGTCAACACCTGAGCATCGACGCTGACCGCGTAGAGGTGGAAGGCGTTCGAGCGCAGATGGCCGACGTTGTCCGGCCTAATGCTCACGGTGTCGTTTCCGCTGACGGGTGCGTTCTTGGCCAGAAAGGCGGCCCGCGAATAAGCGCTGATTTCCTGCCCGTCGACGATTTGCTTGCTGACGTACGCGAGATGCGGACTGGGGACAAGGGCCCTGGAGATCGCGCGGTAGTGTTCGACAAGGGCGTCGTAGGCGTTCGCGACGGCACGGTCGGCCCTTGGATCGGCGGACTGGCCGAGGGCGGACAGCAGGGACAAGAATTTCAGCAACAGAGCGGCGGACGAGGTCTCGCCGTAGGTCTGGATCAAGCTGTCGGACTCGGCGGGGAGGTAGGTCTGCAAGGTGGCTCCTGCAGGTGCAGGGGAAACGGAAATGGGGCGGCGCGTGGCCGTCAGAAAAGGCCGGAGCTCAATGATCCGGCCTCCCACTGGATCAGCTCTCGGCCCAGGCGGAGTCGCTGATGCGGGCGCCGGCGCCCTTCATTTCCATGCGCTTTACAGCGTTCATGATGTTTTCGACCGACAGTTCCTCCTCGTTCCCGGTGGCGGCAGCTTGGAATTGTTGTTCAACATTCGATTCCATGAATAACTCCAATAAAAAGGTAGTTTCGGATAACCCCAAATCTACTTATGAGGTCGGAACAATCCTACAAACTGTGTTGAACCGCAGATACCCCCCTGAAGAGGGAGGGGTTTACGAGATATATGTTGCGGGGTTTTGCAGGGGTGACTAATCACCTTAATTTCCGGCGCGCGCTTATTTCGGAAACGCCCCGTTGGCAACCTGTAAGAGGTTTCTATCGACAAATTGAGAAACTCGATTGAGCAATGGCTCCTTGCCCTCGCGGCGGTGGCACACTGCCGGGCGCAGTCGCTGTTGATCTCGGGCACGGCGGCCAAGCTGCAGCACCTGCAGTTGCCTTGGCCATCTCCTCGCTGTCGGCTGGCCCGGGCGGGCGGCTCGTCGCCGTCGCAGGTGGCGACCTCCACTCGGGCTCTGTGCTCGTGTTCGGCACGCGGGCGCGGAGAGTCGTCCGGCGCATCTAGGGCCTGCCGCGCCTGGTCAGGGCGGCCTCCTTCTCCAAGGACGGCCGCAGGCTGGCCAGTGCCAGCGAAGACGGCGTGCTGAGGATATGGCGCGTCGAAACCTGGCAACAGGAGCGGGCCATTGACTCCGGGCTCGGCCTGCTGTTCTCCGTCGAGTTCTCCAACGATGGTTCGCGGGTCTTCGTGGGCGGGCCTGACGGGGCGATCAAGGCATTCGACGCCGAGACCGGGAAATCAGGGCAACGTTGCGAAACAAGACATCGAGGGTGTTCGCGCTTGCCATGTCGGATGACGGCCGCTTGCTGACCAGCGGCGGCGTGCAGACCGCGGCCATCTCCATCTGGGATGTACAGACCGGAGCCATCGTGCGCGAGGTGGCGGACGGGCGCCTGTCGCCACGCTCCCTCACTTTCGTCGGCAACGACACCCTCGTCGCGATCAATGACAACGGGCGCGTGCTGAGGCTGCGGCTGGGCGATGGCTCCATCTTCCAGCAGCCGTACATGCACGACATGTCGGCGATGGCTTCGGTGGTTCTGGACGAGACGCGGCTCTGCACCGCGGGCAGCTAGTGGTGCGAATCCTGTAAGGCGGCAGGCTCTGTTCTGTCATCGCAATTCGGCGGACACGCAAGCGTCCGAGGCGTGTTGCAAGGAGCCTTGCCCCGCGCTGAAGAGGTTGTGGAAGCGCTCGTGCGGGGCGACTCAGCACACTGGCTTTGAAGTAGTTCGCCTGCGCATGGTCAGCCAGCGCCTTCGGGCGCGGGCTGTCGAAGCCGAGATTGCTGGCGATGTGGTCGGCGTGGGTTTTGAGGCGATCCTTTGCGATGGCTGCCTATTCGCGGATACAGGCGTTGTGGTCGATTGAGATCAGTTGAGTTCGGCTCAACGCCAAAGGGGATCGTCGGCGCAACTTGCTATCGCTCATCGAGCGGCAAAACAGAGTGCTCGTCCGCTGGTTCAAGTGTGCAGTTCAGGTAGTTTGCTCAGCGATGGCCTGGGGGCTCGGACGGAATCTTCGACTGCTTCGACGAGCGCCCTCTGCACCCTCAAAGGGGGGTATTTCGCCGCTGCCGGGCTTGATTTCGTGCGTATAAGCCGTTGATTTTCAATGATTTTGGCATTTGCTACTAATTGGCGGCCAATGTGCTGAGCGGCGCCAGACCGTTGGGCGCAGTAGCACTGAGCACGAAAATGGGGTGTGGCAATTCGGTTACGCTTCGCCACGTGTAGGCCTGCTTGTCATCAAGGCGATGCCTTGAGCGGGTCTCACTTTGCTCCGTGGGGTGGCGCTGTGTCACTTCACTCGTGAGCGAGTCACAGACCAACAGAGGGAATTTTCGGCGATGGCCGCGACCAAGTACCAGTTCAACCTGATCGACAGCACGACCCGCACTGAGCAGATCCGACAGCGGACCGCAGAGGCGATTCGCCGGCATGAAGTCAAGCGAGAGCCGCGGTTTCGCAGCGGACGCGAGTCACTTCCGGTGATCCAGATGGGTATCCATCACCTGCTGTACCGCCTGGAGAACTTCCGCACGCTGGGCGACCAGCTCAGCCAGGTTGCTGCGGGCAAGGCCGAACAGGGGCTGTTTGATCCTTCCCGACGTGAGGACCTCAGTGCACAGGCTGCGCAGCACGATCTGCTTTTCGCGCTGGCGCAAAAGGGGAGCGGCGAATCGATCATTCCCATTTACGAGGAGCTGCAGCGGGTCAAGAAGCAGACCGACGAGCTGATCATTGCCGCTGACGGAGTTGTAGTCAACGGTAACCGACGCTTGGCTGCAATGCGGGAGTTGTTTGCCTCCGGTACGCCCGACTTCGCCGAGTTCCAGGATGTCTCCTGCGTCGTTCTCCCGGCCTCTGCTACCGAAGACGAGATCATCGCGCTGGAGATCGAGCTGCAGATGCAGCCCGACACCAAGCTGCCCTACGACTGGACAGCGGTAGCGCTCGCCGCTCGCGCACTCAAGATTCGCGGTCGCTCGGATCCGGCCATCGCGGCCATGATGAACCGCTCGGTCGAAGAGATTCAGCGGTTCTTGACCATGATCGACGGCGCCGACCTGTACCTGGCCGAACACCTGCACCTGCCTCAGGCGTACAACGAGCTCGATGAAACCGAACAGGCATTTAAGCAGGTGGCCATCAAGAATCTTGCGAAATCCGACAACACGGCCATGCGTGAAGTGACGCGCAAGTTTGACTTTCTGCTCATCGAGCATCGCGGAACCATCACTGAGCGGGCGTACCAGCTCATCAACAACATCGAGGGCAACGCGGAATTTTTCCTCGACAACATCGCCGCTCAGTGGGGCGTGGACCTGACCGCATCGCCCCAGCCGACAGACGCCGAGCTGGAGATCAGCTTTGATGAGCCGGCGCCTGTTGGGGGGCAGAAAAACTACGGGGCTCTGGCCCGTTACCTCGAAGAACTGGGTGACGAAAAGTCGGTTCGCGCCGATGCGGCGCGTGCTGTGGAAGAGGCTTCGGTGCTAGCTGGCGAGCAGGGTAAGAAGAAAGACCAGGCGGCACTTAAGTTCGCCAAGGCTGCTCAGCAGAAGCTGGCTGCCATCAACCTGCAGTACGCCAGCGAGGCCACCTTCGCCGAAATGCGCGGCGTGCTGGCAGGATGCATCACGCAGTGCGAGTCGTTGATGGCGCAGATCGACGAACGCCTGGCCGGAGACTGAGTCCATGCCCCACATCATTCTGCGCTACGAGAACCGTGGCCTGCAGGGCGTCTTCGAGCGCGGCGAGGGCGTCGGCTACAGCACTTGGGTGCGCTTGCGCACCGCGGCCCTGGAGTCTGATCACGCTGGGCGCGTCAACGACCGCACCATCGAGATCGGCTGGCGTCATGCGCTCCATGTGCTGCGCATCCTGTCCCCTCTGCAGCGCCAACTCGGGTTCACGTTCGAGACGGACGATTCGTCTCGCGAGCGTGTCCAGCAGTTCATGCGCGAGTACCGCACGGTACGCGAGGCAGCGAACGCCATGCGCCTGGACATCAGCGAGGCTGAGATCCGCGCTCGGCTAAGCGGTCTGGGCTGGGACGATGTTGACCACGCCCTGAAGCCCTACCAAGCGAACAACCTCAGCGCTCTGCTGTCGCTGGAGAACGGCGCCAACTTCTCCGTGCCCGGTGCAGGCAAGACGACGGTGACCTTTGCATTGCACCTGCTGGCCCCGGCCGTGGCGGACCGGTTGCTCGTCGTTGCCCCTCGCAACGCCTTCATGGCCTGGGAAGAAGTCATTGAAGAGTGTCTGACCGAGCATGCGCCCGGTCATGTCAGGCAGCCTTTCGTCCAGCTCGTCGACGGAGAAGTCCGTATTGCCGAGCTGCTCAGCGCCAACCCGTCACGCATGCTGATTACCTACGACCAACTGGTGCGCGTGGAATCGCTTATCGAGGACCTTCTGGCTCGCAACCGCGTGCACCTAGTGCTAGACGAGGCACACCGCATGAAGGCTGGCACAGCCTCGCGGCGCGGTGCGGTGCTGCTCAAGATCGGCTACATGGCTGTGCGACGCGACATCTTGACCGGAACGCCGATGCCGCAAAGTCCATCGGACATGCAGTCGCAGCTGGACTTCCTGTGGCCCGGCGCCGGCCTGGGTGGACGGGTGTCCGCCGGCGAAACCCCTCGCTCAGTGCTTGGCAACCTGTATGTACGCACGACCAAGCAGCAGCTCGGCTTGGGACCACGTGAACGCATCGCGGTTCCTGTGACGCTTACCGACGCGCACCTGGCCTTCTACGCGGTAATTCGCGACGATGTTCACGCACAGGCGAGCCAGCTACGTCAGGGGCGCGTCGGCTTCAACCTCATCCGTGCCCGGCGCTCGGTGATGCGGCTGCTGCAGGCGTCAGTCAATCCGTTGCTCCTGGCCAGCGACCTGGAGGCTTCGGCTGAGGGGCGGGGCGAGCTGCTCCAGGCGGTGATCGCCGAGGGGCCTTCCGCGCGTCTGCTTAAGGCCGTTGAGCTGGCAAGGCAGTTCGCGGGGGCAGGTCGCAAGACGTTGATCTGGACGAGCTTTCGGTCCACGGTCGAGCAACTCCACACCCTTCTGCGCGATCTCGAGCCGGCTGTCATCGATGGCAGCACCGGGGTTGGCGACGAGGATGACGACTCGACGCGGCAGGGCCAGATACGGCGCTTCAAGACCGATCCGCGCTGCATGGTGATGGTGGCTAACCCGGCGGCGGCCTCTGAGGGCATGAGCCTGCACATGGTCTGCCATGACGCGGTCTACCTCGACCGCAGCTACAACGCTACTCATTACCTGCAGTCCATCGATCGCATCCACCGTCTAGGCTTGCCGGAAGGCACGCTCACCCGCGTGCACATCCTCCAGAATCGCCTGCCGCCTGAGGTGGGCTCCATCGATCTATCGGTCGCGCGGCGCCTGGGTGCCAAGATTAGGCGCATGGAGGAGATGCTGGGCGACGATGACCTGCATGAACTCGCCCTGGACGAGGAGAGCGTCAGCAACGATCTGGAGGATTCTATCGACGAGCGCGACATTGTCGACTTGCTCGATGAGATCGAAAGAGGAGCCTCCCCCGAGCCTGATGACCTCGTCGAATAGCTCGGCGCCGCCCGGCCGTGGGTGGCTGCGGCCTTCAGCGGTCGAGGGCTGGCGCGTGCTGACGAAGCAGCTCGCTGCGGCACCGCACGAGTCGGTCGCCAGCGCCTTGGTTCGGTTGAAGGCAAGCTATGCCACTGGCGGCTTGGACTATGTATGTGCCGAAGCCATGTTGAAGTTGGTCGGACCGGCTGACAGTCAGGCGGCGGTCTCCTACCAGCGGCTCATCGAGCTGGAATTGGCCAGCATGCCGGCGTGGCTCGCGGCGGTACCGCGCGGACGCCGTGCTCTGCGAGATGCCTTGACTGCTGATGCTAGGGAGTGTTTTCGTCGTGCGGGCGCGTTCGACGACAACCCGTCGCCGGAGATCGTGGCATTCCTGGATCGCTTGGCCAGCAGCGCGCGGGTGCTGGCCAACCTGCCGCTGGTCGAGTCAGGCCGTCAGGCTGAACGCCTTTCGTTCGAGCTGGAAGTCTCACGCTGCGCCGCCCTGCCAGGCGCGCCGGCGGTTGAATGGGTGGCGCTCGACGATAATTCGGCGGGCTATGACATCCTGTCGAGCCTGTGGGTCGATGGGCGCTTGGCGCGCAAGCTGGTCGAGGTGAAGTCGTGCCGCGGTAGGCCGCTGCGGTTCATCATGACGCGCAATGAGTGGAATACCGCCTGCCGGCAGCCGCAGGCCTACGTGGTCCACCTATGGGACGTAATCAATGGGCGGCTGCATGAGCTGTCTTGGGAGGATCTGCGGGGACACATGCCCGTGGACCAGGGCGACGGACGCTGGGATGGCGCGACTGTGACTGTTTCTTGGTTGCACGGGATTTGACGCAGATCTATGATTCCCGGCCAGTGGAGAGATCTGTGAAAATAGAACAAGGTGAAGTCAGTACATACAAGTCGGCGAAGGGCGTGTCGGATTGGTTCGAGCGTCCGCACGCTGGAGCGTCTGCCGCGCTCTTCGAGGGCAAGTGCGAGAGCCTACTTAAATGCCTGAACCACGCTTCCGTGGACTTGATCGTTTCGTCGCCACCCTACTGCATGGGCAAGGCGTACGAGAACCGCAAGGACAACTTGCAGGACTTCATCTCTAACCACCAGGCCATCCTTCCCGAGGTCTGCCGGGTGCTCAAGCCGGGCGGCAGCCTGTGCTGGCAGGTGGGATTCCATGTGCTCGACGGCGTGGCTACGCCGCTGGACTTTCTGGTCTACGAGCTCATGAGTAAGATTCCTGGCATGAAGCTGCGCAACCGAATTGCTTGGACATTTGGCCACGGGCTGCATTGCAATAACCGCTTCTCAGGGCGCTATGAAACGGTGCTCTGGTACACGAAGGGTGACGACTACGTCTTCGACCTCGATGCGGTGCGTGTCCCGCAGAAATACCCGGGTAAGCAGCATTCGAGCGGCCCGAAGAAGGGGCAGCCCAGTGGCAATCCGCTCGGAAAGAACCCGAGCGACGTCTGGGACATCCCCAACGTCAACGCCAATCACTTGGAGAAGACCCAGCACCCGTGCCAGTTTCCAGTGGGCTTGGTGCAGCGGCTTGTGCGGGCTCTTAGCAAGGAGGGCGATGTGGTGCTCGATCCGTTTTGCGGCGTTGCCTCCGCTGGAGTCGCTGCTTTGCACGAGAAGCGCCACTTTGTCGGTGCGGAGCTGGATCCCGTTTACGTAAAGCTCGGTACGGAGCGGTTGAGAGCTACCTTGCGCGGCGAGGTGCGATTTCGGCCTGCCGACCGGGCGATTCCCGAGCCCAGCCCCAATTCGATCGTGGGCCGCCGCCCGCCCGGCTTTGCCACAGGTATGGACATAGGCGTTCTAGTCGAAGGCCTCGGCGACGAACTCGACCTGGACGTCGAGGCTACGCCGGCGTAGTGGCCTTCGCTGCGGCGCTGGGGGAGTCTTTTTCCGTGACCAGCATGTTCCAGGTGAAAGAACTGTACGGATGGAAGTCAGGCACCATGCTTTGAATATGTCCGTCCTCGAAGCGGTGATGGGCGATGTCGGGGAACATCGCCGGGTCAATGGGGTGCTTGGCGTTCGGGTTGTGGAACATGACTAGCCCTTCCGCCCAGGACTCCTGAACGACACCTTGCTGTATCTCGAACAGGAAAGGCGTCGGCAGGGCGGCGTTGGGGTCGTGCGTGTGTCGAACGCCGCTTCGGAACATGCGCTGGTTGTCAGGACCGAAGCCCGCCAGGCGGCCCATGCGGTTGAACTTCGAGATAGTCCCCGATGAGGAGAAGAGCACCGCGCTGACGTTCTCAGCCTTGGGCTGGAAGAAAAAGCCTGACTGGATTACCTTGCCCTGATACTCGTGCGTCTCCAACTTCAGCGGCGTGATGACCAGTTGCCCAGCGTCGTCGTAGAGGAAGTCGTGGGTGACCCCGTAGAGGTACTCCAGGAGGGCCGGCGATGTCCACGTCATCGACTGGTCCTCGTGGAAGTCAGCGACAGCGAAGACCAGGGCATGTCCCTGGACATGCGAGAGCTCCCAGTAGGGCTTGGGCCGGTTGATCTTCGAAAAAAGCGGGCTGCCGAAGCGTATCGGTATGCGCGTCTTGAGGAGTTCCTTAATCTTCTCGGGCGAGTGCGGCACCGGCATACCTGAGGGTTCATGCTCGAGTGGTGGGTCCTTAGGTGACGGGCCAACGATGACGGCCTCGATGAAGACCTTCTTGTCGCCAGCGCGCACCTCGAAGTCCGGTGCCTCGTGTTCCTTGTTCACATACAGCCCCATCTCCAGCAAGGCGGCGTAGAGGTAAAGCTCCCACAACCGGGCATCGAAGGCGGTGCTTTGGAACTGCTCGACAAAGTTACCGTCCACGTCCGTGAAGTGGCACATCATCTCGGACAGCATGCGTCTTGCGGGCTCCCACCAGGGCAGCGTGCGCAGGATCTGGAAGTGCTTGTGGAGCTTTTCCTCGGCCACGCGAAGCTCGAACAGATCTACGCCGGCTTTGTCGTTGTCTTCGTCGCCCTGCGGAAATACCGTCTTGTCGCTGTAGGTGTGGCGCTTGATGGCGGCGAACAGGCCATGGCGCGCCTCGGTGCGCGTGAGGGTTGCTTTTCCATCGATCCACCGGAATCGCTTTTTGGCGTCGCGTCCTAGAACCGCCCATGCAAAGTCGCGGTCGGTACGGTCCATGAACAGCACGCCAATCAGCGACTCTTCGGCGTTGGAGAAGAACTCCTGCTCCTCCACCATGCGATGTGCCGATGGTAGACGTGTCCACGCGATGTAAGCGTTGTACCGCTCCGGCGTCAATTGTTTGACGCCGCTGGCGGCCAGTAGCTCCGCGACCCGCTGCTCCTTCGTGCCTCGTAACCTGGCTTCTCCCATTGCACCCCCTCGAATACAGCCTCCCCGTGCCCGGACGGCTCGGCATTCGTAACAAGGATAAAGGCCTTGCAGACGTTCTTTCCCCACACCAAAAACCGCGACTGGGTTAGTCTTACTAACACAAGATCGATGCCTAGCTGATTTGAAGACCCTGTTCGACCAAACGCAAACCTTACCGGGTGGCCTGTGGCTGGTGAAATGGATTGATCGTTTCTCATTGGGCAGAGGCTTCACTAGCTCGCCCCGCGTACGCGTTTTTCTGCAGCGGCTGCCTCTTGAAGACGTCCGCCAGCTCGATCGCCTGAGCCAGCAGGACCTCAGCTACCTGATCGGCAAGCGGCCTGGCTCTCAGGAGCCAGTGGAGGCGGAATCTCGGGACGTGATGGCCGGCTTGCTGCCGCTGCTGCGCATCGGTGATGTCGTGCGCGAACGTCAGGTCGTCGGGCAGCTCCGCCAGCGGGAGGCCACTATTACCCTGGAGCCCGGGATGGACGCTGCGCTCGTGGGCATCTACAGCCCGAGTCCGCCACCGAAGGACTGGGGCGATGCGCCGCACCGGGTACTCAACCGCTTCGAGTACGAGCTTGGCGGCTACGACCAGCTGCGTAGGGCGCAATGCCTGCGCGTGGCAACCGCTCGCATGGAATACCTTATCCCGGCCACCGTGGTGCTTAGGACGTTCTACGCCTTTCACACGAAGGTGGCCAACGCCATGCTTAGTGGGCGATGGGACGTCAAGTACCGCGACGTCATAAGCACGTTGAATTACGCCTCGGGCATTGGCACTTATATCGACCCTAAGACTGGCGACTGGCATATCGTCGTGCAGCCGGGCCTCACCCGCGAACATGCCGTGCGCCTGGCCTTGCTGCTCTTCGACGACTACGCGCGGCAGTGCGCCAATGCCATCCACAGCACCGCCTTGCGGCAGACCCATGGCCTTCGCGCCGACGACGAGCGGTTCTGGTTTGCCGAGGCGCAGATCCCCTTCCGGTGGACTACCGAGGCGTTCAAGATGCGGGTTAAGGGCTTCCCGCTGCGGCCGTTGCGACCGTCCGATGGGGAGGTGTGCCGTTTCCTAGTCACGCGCATTGAAGCAACGAGCTGGCCCCTGGCCGATCAGGTCATCCATTGGGAACTGGCCAACAGCAATGCCTTGAGCCCTGAGCGTGAAGGCGAGGAGGTAGACAAGACGTACTACCCCGGCAAGCCACCGGCTGTGCCAGCGAAGGATGACGCCGAGCCGAATCACGAATCCGACGCCTTCTTGAGCGCCGCCGACAACCAGGTGGCCGCCGAGGACTTCTGGTTCCTGAACCCGCCGCTGCTGTCGCAGCAGGTCAAACGCAGTCACAAGGAATACCGCGGGGCTGAGTCCGTCAAACCGAGCGAGCCACCCAGCCCGATTCTGTCGGCCGGCAACGTCGCACCAGGCGTGGATAAGCCGGCGCCGCTCGTGGCCGACTCCAAAGACCGCCATCCGTGTCGGCAGCTGCAGTTCCTGCTCAATGCCCTTGAGCAGCTTGTCGATCGCGCGGACATCACCGGCTTCGAGGTGCTCGGACCACCGGAGGACTCCCATCTGCGCATCATGCGAAACAACGTGGCCTGCTGGAGCTTCCTGACCGAAGAGCAGACGATGAGGCTACCGGCGAAGGCTAGTGGGTGGTCTTACCTCTTCGATCGGACCCGCGGCGGCGGCTCGCCGCGACGCGCGTATGCGCGCTGCCTATTGGTGATCCTCGTTACGCTCGGCGATCGACAGTTGCTTCTCTTCGAGGTCGAGCCGCGGCTGTTGGAGACGGGCTATCGGTTGTATCTGTGTGAGCCGACGGAAGCGGTGCATTGGACGTCGATTGAGACCGCGCTCCTGACCTTACGTGCAGCCGAAGGCCGTCTCGATGCGCGCGGCCTTGTGCAGGCGTTCAAGGGCCTTTCCACCATGGCCGCCATGGCGGTCAATCACTCCTATGAACGGGACGCGGAAGGCCGCATCATCGGCCTCAGTCCGGATACTCTGCATCGGGCGTTCATGCGGGTCTGTGTCTACGAGCGGTCTCTCCTCGAGGAACGTCGGGATGCGGCGTGAACGCGGTTCGGGACGCGGGTGCGGCAGGGGTCTTGTCGCGCTTGCTTGGACGTAGTGATCTCAAACCTGCTGTCGATGAAGTCGGGGGCACTGCCTCGCTCCAGCTGCGGCGTCGAGCGCGAGAGGCCTACATTCGAACCCTCGAGAGCTTGATAATCGAAGCTCGCTGTCGTAACGCTGAAGAATCGGAGGCTCCGTGAGGCGAATCATGTGTTGCCGTCATGGTCAAAGCACGGCCAATGCCGGCGCGGCAACCTTAGACCCACTATCGATAGAGCTGACAGCGCTTGGCCGACAGCAGGCAGAGCGCCTCGCAAGTCAGTGGATTCATCATCCGAGCCTAATCGTGGCCTCGCCCGCAGCGCGGGCGAGGGAAACTGCACAGCCAACCATTCGTCGTTTCCCTGGTGTTCCGGTGGAAGAGTGGCCCATTCATGAGTTCACATACCTAGCCCCTGCGCGATGTATGGGCACGACGGCACAGCAGCGCCGCGACTGGGTAGAGGACTACTGGGTGCGGGCGGACCCGGCTCGATGCGATGGAGATGGCGCGGAGAGCTTCAACGAGTTCCTGGTGCGCGTGGACGACGCGATCAATCGCCTAAGCCAGATCGACAGCCGCGTAGTGCTTGTTTTTGGACATGGGCAATTCATCAACGCGATGCGATGGCGTTGTTCGAAGGAGGCGGAAAACCAGGGTATGCAAAGCTTCCGGGCATTCGATCTCAAGAGTCCTGTGGCGCATTGCGAACCGCTTACTCTATTTAACTAGGCCGGGCATAGTTTCTTCTTTAGAGCGCATGCAGGTCCAATGCTTGCTCGTGTACCTGTGAAGTGCCGAAATAGCCGAGCGCCCCAAGCGCTGCCATCGCCTGAGCTGCTCTGGGTCATTGCTCTGGATATTCTTCGTCATCCCAGCAGAACACACCCTGAGCGCCGATGACGGCCATGAGCTGGAGTCGATCGCGGCGGACGCCGCTGGTCATTTCGGTGTAGTGGTGCTCCAGCTGGTCCATCACCACCGCCTTTGCGGAGTCTGACTTGAAGCATTCCAGATAGTCGTGCAGCAAGCCTGGATCGAATCCCAGCGGCTCAATTTCCTTCAAGAACTTCAGGTACTTGGTGCTGGGCTCCACGTTCATGAGGAAGACCAGCAGCTCTTTCCAGAGGACGTCTTCGTCGGCGATGTCGACTTTGCGTAGGAACACGCTCTGGGCCTTAGATCCGTGTCGAAGCTCGTAGGTGTACATGTTTAGGGTGCGCGCCTGCGCCACGATTGCGGCATAGACGTTCTGGGCGATCTTCTGTACGGTGCGCTGCATGAATCTGCGGCACCGGTCATTGTTGGGCGTGCCGAGGATCGTGGGCGCGTCTTTGAAGTTCTCGCCCAGGTGTTTGGCGAGCAGCGCGCGGATTGACTTCGATTCCTTGGCGCCCTCACGGACCGAACTCAGCGAGAACCTTTCGTACCGCAGTGTCTTGTAGAACCTGGTCAGTAGGCCCAACAAGTCATGGTGTGGCGCAGCTAGGTGGAGGTCGACATGCGACTGCAGGCGTGTGGTCAGTGCCGCATGGTTGTGTGTAATGAGTGACTCTTCCAGTTGCGCTTGGTCGGCGGCGTCACTGTGCTCGAACAGGACGATAGCGATTTTCAGCAGCCGCTCCAGGCCGACGCACAGCTCGTAAAGGAACTCGAACAGCTCATCGACGGATTCAAAGTGCTGCAGTTCATGGAATCGTCTCAGCCCGTTGTATATGAACGTGCCCGAGATGTGCACCTCCTCGCCGAGTCGGAAGTTCTTCCAGAAATCTGCAGGTTTCATCGGGGCGATTTTGAACAGTTGTCGAGGCGTTAGCCTACGTTGAAGCCGTCACGGCAGGACTATCTAGGTTTCGACTCGGGCGAGAAGTTATGCCGGGAATCCGGGTGGGGGCGTTCGAACATCTCATCGAGTAGCGCTTATTCGTGTTGAATCGCAGCAATGGCTGGAATTGACAGCCCCCGCCGACCAGGGCCACGCTGGAGGCGCTGTGGTGCGGGGCACGAAAGGGACGCCGGCCCCAGGCCGCGGGGCTGAACTCGCCGGCCAGGCTGAGTACGGCGGCGGATTCCAGCGCCTCTTCTTCACTCAGCGGTGGCAGCAGGCCGGGCAGGCGCTGGGCCAGCATGGACTTGCCCGTGCCTGGCGGGCCGCTGAGCAAGAGGCTCAGGCCGCCCGCCGCCGCAATCTCCAGCGCCCGCTTGGGGCCGGCCTGGCCGCGGATCTCGCGCAGGTCCGGGCCGCCGAGAGCGGGCGCTGCCGCCGCTGCCGCACCGACGGGGGTAAGCGCCTGCTCACTGCCCGGCACCAGTGCCGCCACGATGTCCAGCAGATGCTTGGCGCTGTAGACGGGCAGGTCCCGCACCAGGGCGGCTTCGGCCGCGCTGTCCGGCGGCAGCAGCAGGCGCCGCGCCAGCCCTTCATGCTTGAGGGCCAGACCCATGGCCAGGGCGCCGCGTACCGGGCGCAGCTCGCCGGCCAGGGAGAGCTCGCCGGCACACTCCAGATTCTCCAGCCGAGCCGCGTCGATCTGGCCGCTGGCGGCCAGCAGGCCCAGGGCGATGGGCAGGTCGAAACGCCCGCCCTCCTTGGGCAGATCGGCCGGGGCCAGGCTGATGGTGATGCGCTTGTTGTGGGGAAATTCCAGGCCGCTATTCTGCAGCGCGGCGCGCACACGTTCGCGGGCCTCCTTGACCTCGGTCTCGGCCAGGCCCACCAGGGTGAAGCTGGGCAGGCCATTGGCCAGATGTACTTCCACGCTCACCGGCGCGGCGCTGAGCCCATCCAGGGCGCGGCTGTGAATAACGGCCAGGGACATTGCTTGCCACCTCCCCGGCCCGCTTCCGCGCAGAGGCTGCGCGGCGGGCCTGTGACGCCGATTGTGCAGCGCTCGCGCCGGCGCAGGTGCACGGATTCGGGGCATGCACCAAGCTGATGCCACGCTGTCTTCGGTCCAACTTGGTGCAGTTTCGCGCGCCCTCCGTGTTTGCCCCGGGCTTCGATGCGCCCTGGTGGCTGGATTTCGGGCTTGGCCAGGCTGGCACGGAAGCTGCGAGGCAGGGGAAGAACTCGTCCCATCCTCCCCAAAACTTTCAGGAGTCCCGTGATGAAGTCGATGACCGCCGCGCTAATCTGCAGCACCCTTGCACTGGCTGCCGCGCTGCCTGCCGAGGCTCAGGAAGCCAGCAGCACGCTGAGCTTCAATGCCAGCCTGACCTCGGACTACCGCTACCGCGGCATCTCGCAGTCGCGCCTCAAGCCTGCGCTGCAGGGCGGCCTGGACTACGCCCACGCCAGCGGCTTCTATCTGGGCGCCTGGGGTTCCACCATCAAGTGGATCAAGGACATTCCGGGCGGCGATGCCGGCGTGGAGCTTGATCTTTACGGCGGCTACAAGACCGAGATCGCCAAGGGCCTGACCCTGGATCTGGGCCTGCTGAGCTATGTCTATCCCAGCAACAAGCTCAAGCCCAGCGCCAACACCACCGAGCTCTACGGCGCCCTGAGCTACGGCCCCTTCACCGCCAAGTACTCGCACGCGGTGACCAACACCTTTGGCAATGCCGACAGCAAGAACAGCGGCTATCTGGATCTGAGCGCCAGCTTCGAGCTGGTCGATGGCTGGATGCTGGCGCCGCATCTGGGCCATCAGAAGATCAAGGGCCCGGTGGGTGGCCCCGCCTCCTACACCGACTATTCGCTGACCCTGTCCAAGGACTTCAGCGGCCTGGTGCCCAGCGTGGCCCTGGTCGGCACCGACGCCGACAAGAGCTTCTATGTGCCTGGCGCCAATGCCAATAGCAGCAAGTTCCTGGGCAAGAGCGCCCTGGTCGTGGCGCTCAAGTACAACTTCTAAGACCCCGCGAGGAGAGAGTCATGAAACTGATCACCGCCGTCATCAAGCCCTTCAAGCTTGACGAGGTGCGCGAGGCCCTCAGCGCCATCGGCGTGCAGGGCCTGACCGTCACCGAGGTCAAGGGCTTTGGCCGCCAGAAAGGCCATACCGAGCTGTACCGCGGCGCCGAGTACGTGGTGGACTTCCTGCCCAAGGTCAAGATTGAGGCCGCCGTGGCCGACGATGTGGTCGAGCAGGTCATCGAGGCCATCGAGGGTGCGGCCCGCACCGGCAAGATCGGTGACGGCAAGATCTTTGTCTCGCCCCTGGACCAGGTGATCCGCATCCGCACCGGCGAGACCGGTCAGGACGCCCTCTGAGCGCAGTCGCCCCCAATTTCCCGGAGATTCCTTCATGTTGAAGAAGCTATTTGCCTGCCTGGCCCTGGCAGCGGCGGCGTGCGCGCCGGTCTGGGCCCAAGACGCGGCGGCCTCGGCACCCGCCGTGGCCGAAGCCGCCTCGGCCGCCTCGGCCCTGGTGGCCGCTGCAGCCGAGGCCGCGGCCTCGGCCCCTGCTGCCGCAGCCTCCGAGGCTGCCGCTCCGGCCCCCGTGCCCAACAAGGGCGATACCGCCTGGATGATGGTGTCCACACTGCTGGTCATCCTGATGCCCGTGCCGGGCCTGGCCCTGTTCTACGGTGGCCTGGTGCGCAGCAAGAACATGCTCTCGGTGCTGATGCAGGTCACGGTGGCCTTCTCCATGGTCGTGGTGCTGTGGGTGCTGTACGGCTACAGCCTGGCCTTCACCGAGGGCAATGCCTTCATCGGCGGCTTTGACCGGGTGCTGCTCAAGTGCGTCTGGGACAACGCGGCCGGCACCTTCGCCAATGCGGCGACGTTCAGCAAGGGCGTCTACATCCCCGAGATCGTGTTCGCCGCCTTCCAGGCCACCTTTGCCGGCATCACCGCCTGCCTGATCGTGGGTGCCTTTGCCGAGCGCATCAAGTTCGGCGCCGTGCTGCTCTTGGTGGCCATCTGGTTCACCTTCAGCTACATC
>JAIXTA010000196.1 GCA_027484405.1 Burkholderiales bacterium | reverse complement strand
GGAGCGCGTGGGCAATATCGCGGGGCCTTTGCTGGCCTATGAGGTGCTGACCGCCTTCTTCCTGGAAGCGAGCTTCCTCGCCGTCATGCTCTTCGGCTATGGCCGCGTGCCCAACCGCATCCACACGCTGGCCACGCTGCTGGTGGCCGGCGGCACCTCGGCCTCGGCCTTCTGGATCATCGTGCTGAACTCCTGGATGCACACGCCCGCCGGCTTCGAGATGCGCGACGGCGTGGCCCACGCGACGGATTGGCTGGCCATCATCTTCAACCCGAGCTTTCCGTACCGCTTCACGCACATGATGCTGGCCAGCGGCCTGACCGCGGCCTTCCTGATTGCCGGCGTGTCGGCCTGGCGCTGGCTGCGTGGCGACCACTCCGGCGGCGTGATGGCCGGCCTGAAGACGGGCGTGTACCTCGGCGCTGCACTCATTCCGCTGCAGATTCTCGCCGGCGACATGCATGGCCTGAACACCCTGGAGCATCAGCCGGCCAAGGTGGCCGCCATGGAGGGCATCTGGGACACCGAGCGCGGCGCCGACCTGCGCCTGTTCGCCATTCCGGACGCCCAGGCGCGCACCAATCACTTCGAGATCACCCTGCCCAACATGGCCAGCGTGATCCTGACCCATAGCTGGGAGGGCGAGATCAAGGGCCTGAACGAGTTCGAGGGCAAGCACCCGCCCGTGGCGCCGGTGTTCTTTGCCTTCCGCATCATGGTCGGCGTGGGCGTGCTGATGCTGCTGGTCAGCTGGCTGGGCGCCTGGCAGCTCAAGCGCCAGGGCCAGCCCAAGCCCTGGCTGGCGCGGGCGCTGCTGCTCATGACCTTCTCGGGCTGGGTGGCCACGATTGCCGGCTGGTACGTGACCGAGATCGGCAGTCAGCCCTGGCTGGTGTATGGCGTGATGACCACCGCACAGGCCGCCAGCAAGGTATCCAGCGGGATGATCCTGTCCACCTTGATCATGTATCTCGTGGTCTACGTGGCTCTGATTGCGGCCTACATCTCGGTGGTGTTCTACATGGCACGCCGCGCCAGCCGCGCCGCCATGGGCGACATCACGCCCAAGTCACCCAACCCGCCGCCGGCCAGCCTGATTGCGCAGGGAGCCGAATGATGAGCGCCCTGCCCGATCTCTCCACCTTCGATGCCTGGCTGCCCATCATCTTCATGGGCATCATGGGCCTGTCGATGCTGGCCTACGTGGTGCTGGACGGCTACGACCTGGGCGTGGGTATCCTGCTGCGCCGGGCGGACGCGGAGCAGAAAGACCTCATGATCGGCTCCATCGGCCCTTTCTGGGACGCCAACGAGACATGGCTGGTGCTGGGCGTGGGCATCCTGCTGGTGGCCTTCCCGATGGCCCACGGCGCCATCCTGACCGCCCTGTACCTGCCCGTGGCGCTCATGCTGCTCGGGCTGATCCTGCGCGGCGTGGCCTTCGACTTCCGCGCCAAAGCCCATGCCGACCACAAGGAAACCTGGAACACGGTCTTTTTTGCCGGTTCGCTGCTGGCGGCCCTGTCCCAGGGCTACATGCTCGGTGCCTACATCACCGGCTTCGAGCGCAGCTGGACGGCGGTGGGCTTTGCCGTACTGATCGCCCCGGGCGTGGCGGCAGGCTATGCCCTGTTGGGCGCCACCTGGCTGGTGATGAAGACGGAGGGCGAGCTGCAAAAGCGCGCCGCCTTCTGGGCCCGGCGGGCGCTCTGGCTGACCGCCGGCGGCGTCCTGCTGGTGAGCGTGGCCACGCCCTTTGTGAGCGAACGCATCTTTGCCAAGTGGTTCAGCCTGCCCTACGTGGTGCTGCTGGCGCCGATTCCGCTGGCCACCGCCATCCTGTTCGTGCTGAATGACCGCATCCTGCGCGTGCTGCCCCTCCCGGGCGACAAGCTGGCCTGGGTGCCCTTTGCCGCCAGCGTGGCGATCTTCGTGCTCGCCTTCTTCGGCCTGGCCTACAGCCTGTTTCCGTATCTGGTGATCGACAAGATCGACATCTGGCAGGCGGCGAGCAGCCCGGACAGCTTGAAGATCATCCTGGCCGGCGCGGCTGTCGTGGTGCCGGTGATCATCGGCTACACGATCTTCAGCTACCGCGTCTTCGGCGGGAAGGCACAGCCGCTGGCGTACTACTAATAGATAGACAGCCAGATTGCGGCCCGCGGCGGTGCCCCCAAACGCTGTCTCGCTTGCCTGGCAAGGCTTTCCAGCCATTTTGGTCTGGAGAGGCGCATGAGCGCTGGATCTTCCTTTTTTTAAGAGCCCAGACCCAGCATTCATGCGGGTTTTCAGGGCAAATCGCCCGGAAAGCCTTGTGGGACAAGCGGAAAACCTGCTCAGCCACAGATGGCCACAGATGAACACCGATGGGCCTGTCGCTGCGCCGCGCAGTCAGTGCACGGCCGGCGGCGCTGTGTCCGTCCATGGCCCTCTGTGGCTCAAGACCTATCTGCGCAAGCTCAATCCGCCTTGATGCCCTGGGTCTTGATGACCTTGCCCCAGCGCTCGTACTCCGCCTGGGCATAGCGGGTCATCGCCTCCGGCCCCATGAAGGTGACCTGGGCGCCCTGCTCGCCAGCCTTTTTCTGGAACTCCGGCGTGCTCACGATCTTCTGCACCTCGGCCGCCACGCGGTCCACCGCAGCGCGCGGCGCCTTGCCGTGGGTGTAGAGCGCAAACCAGCTCTGCACCTCGAAGTTGGGAATGCCCGCCTCCTTGGCCGTGGGCACGTCCGGCAGCGCGGGCAGGCGCTGGTCGCTGGCCACGAGGAGCGCGCGCAGCTTGCCGGCCTGAATGTGGCCCACCAGCGGCGGCGCGGTGGTGAGCGTGAAGTCCACCTGGCTGGCCAGCAGGTCCGTGACCATGGGCCCCGTGCCGCGGTAGGGAATGTGCACGATACGGGTGTCCGTCAGGCTCTTGAAGAGCTCGGCGGCGATGTGCTGCACCGAGCCGTTGCCGGCGCTGGAGTAGTTGAGCTTGCCCGGGTTCTTCTTCGCGTAGTCCACCAGCTCCTTGGCCGTCTTGAAGGGCAGCGAGCTGCGCAGCGCCAGCACCTGCGGGGCAGACATGACATTGGCCACCGCCTGCAAGTCCTTGAGCGGGTCAAAGGGCACCTTCACCAGCTGCGGCGTCATCACATGAAAGCCGGAGAACTGCATCAGCAGCGTGTGGCCGTCCGCCGGGGCGTTGAGCAGGGCCTGCGTGCCGACTGCCCCGTTGCCGCCACCGCGGTTCTCGATCACCACCGGCTGGCCGAGCGCCTTGCCCAGTGGCTCCTGCAGCATGCGCGCGGTGATGTCGGCCGTGCCGCCAGGCGGCGCCGGCACGATGAGGGTGACGGTCTTGGACGGAAAGGCCTGCGGGGTCTGGGCGGCGGCGTCAGCCACCAGCAGCAGTCCGGCAGCCGCCAGCGCCAATTGCGACACAAACGAGGGCAGCGATCTGAGCGTGAACATGCGGTCTCCTTGGTCTTGTGGATCGAGCAGCCGCGCCCGGCAGGCGGCGGCACATCCAAGCCTAGCCGCCGCACCCCGGCCTTGCGAAGCGTGGTTCGCGCGCAGGACACCCGTCTGGTGGAGTCGCTCGCTCGGCTTTTCGCTTGTCTGGCGCTGAGCCCGGGGGTTCGCGTAGCACTGCTTCGCGCCGGGCGAAGGTGGAGCCGGGCTGGGTCAAGCACTGCTTGACCCCGGCGAAACGACGAGCGCTTGCAAGCGCGAGGCTCCATTCGCGCCTGCCAGCGCGAACTCCGTTGCGCCACCAGCTGAGCTTTTTGCTTGTCTGGCGCGGCTTTTCAGGCGATTTGCCTCGGGAAAGCGCATGAATACTGGGCTCGCGTCTTTCAGAAATCATGGATCAAGCATTGATGCGGCTTTCCAGGCCAAAGTGGCTGGAAACCCGCACCAGACAAGCGAAAAGCGTTCTGAGCCACAGATGGCCACAGATCTACACAGATGGGTTTTGGCCCCGCGGCGTTCGGCGACGGCTCAGCGCACAACGCTCGCTTGGCAGGTGTGCGCCTGATCTGTCTGTGTTCATCTGTGTGCATCTGTGGCTCAAAGGGTGTTCTCAAGCCCAGCCCTCGCCCGCCCCACGGCCACCGCAAACCCCGCGCTTCTTGCGGCTCGCGTCGTCGTTTCGGCAGCTCATCGCAATGCGGCTGCGTGTTCGAAGGACCTTGCCCACAATGCCTT